>CASQMQ010000060.1 GCA_949430125.1 uncultured Pseudomonadales bacterium | reverse complement strand
AAACGCGATTATTACGCGTGCTTTCCGACGGCGAATTTTATCGCGTAGGCGGACATACTTCCATCAAGGTGGACGTGAGAATCATTGCGGCAACTCATCAAGATTTGGAGAAGCTGGTAGAGCAGCATCAGTTTCGCGAAGACCTTTTCCATAGGCTGAATGTTATTCGCATTCACATACCACGCCTAAGCGATAGACGTGAAGACATACCAAAACTCACAAGCTTCTTTCTGCTGTCTGCCGCAAAGGAACTCGATGTAGAGCCGAAGACACTGCGACCAGAAACAGAGAAATACCTTGCCGGGCTCAGCTGGCCCGGCAATGTGCGCCAGCTAGAAAATTTTTGTCGCTGGATTACCGTGATGGCATCGAGTCGTGAGGTCTATCTTGCCGACCTACCACCAGAATTCGCCGCACAGGAAACTGTAGTCAGTCTGAGCGGCGACTGGACTCAAGGATTGCATCAATGGGCGGATCAGCAGCTCAGCCTAGGCAATGTAGGCATTCTTAATCAAGCTACGCCTATGTTCGAGCGCACCATGATTGACATCGCCTTGAAGCATACAGCCGGACGCAGGAGAGATGCTGCAAACTTGCTGGGCTGGGGCAGGAATACCTTAACCAGGAAGATTAAGGAGTTAGGTAACTCGCAGGAAGACGCGGAAATTCACGATAACTAGATCTGCATTCAGAACTAATTCTGGGTTTTGAGTAATCAGGCATCCTTAAATACCCATAATTGTAGTAATTGCTCAGTCACACTTCCTACTAAACTGGTGAAATTTTGATCAACATTGTACTTTTTGAGCCTGAAATACCCCCCAACACCGGAAATATTATCCGTTTATCTGCAAATACAGGTTCACACCTGCACCTAATAAAACCCCTTGGCTTCGATCTCGATGATAAGAAAATGCGCCGGGCAGGTCTGGATTATCACGAATTTGCTGGTATTTCGCAGTATGAGGGCTGGCAAGACTTCATGCGCCTGCAGGGGCAGGGCAATAATCGGCTACTCGGTATTAGCACCAAGGCCTCGATGCACTACAGCGAATACCGCTTTGAAGAGGGAGATTTCCTAATATTCGGGCCGGAGACCCGCGGTTTGCCGGATAAAATCAGAGAACAGCTAGGCCCTGCGAACCTTCTGAGAATACCGATGTTGCCCGACAGTCGTAGCCTGAATCTCTCCAATGCCGCAGCTGTCGTGGTTTACGAAGCCTGGCGCCAGCTAGGCTTCGCTGCAGGTAACTAAGCTTCTTAGTTTGCCAGTTCGGGAGCGGGAGCTTCGCCGTTAGCGTTAGCCTCAGCAGCCTGTTTTTGCTGTGCATATAGCGCGTCAAAATTGATTGGGGCGAGCATAAGCGCAGGAAAACTACCCTTCACTACTAGCGAATCGATAGCCTCTCGAGCATATGGGAAGAGGATATTTGGACAAACGGTAGCCAATAACTGCGCTAATTGAACATCGTCGAAATCTTTGGCCGTGAATACGCCAGCTTGATGCACTTCCACTACGAATCCCGGCTCCTCTTCGAGGGTCGCCTCAACTGTTAACACCAAAACCACTTCGAAAACGTCATCCTGAATCTTGGAGTTTTTCGTCTTAATATCGAAGTTGATTTTCGGCTGCCATTGCCCCTGGAATACCGCAGGGCTGCGTGGAGATTCGAATGAGGAATCTTTCAAATAGATGCGCTGCAAGGCGAATTGTGGGCCCTCGGGCCGGTCTGCAACGGGTGCTGCTGCAGTTTCTGCGTTGTTTTCTTCGTTCTCTGCCATGATTAATCCTATGTATTTACAGTCTTATTTACAGTCAATTGTAATTGAGGTTATCAAATCTAGACGACCAATGGCATGGACTGAGCCTTCCACTCGGTCACTCCACCGGACAGCTTGTAAACCTGCTCGTGCCCCGCCTCTTGAATCTTTTTCGCCGCCACACCAGAATGCTGACCTAATTTGCAGACCACGATTACTGGCTTTTCTTGATACTTCTTCAGTTCTGTAATCCGCTGATCTATTTTTGCGAGAGGAATATTAATAGAGTCTACGATGTGCCCGGCTTCAAACTCCTTCTTGTCACGGACATCCACAACTATCGCATCGCTACGATTGATGAGCATAACGGCCTGTTGTGGCCCTACACCCTTGCTGCCAGTACGCTGATGGTAAAAGACGATAGCCGCAAACGAGACCAACCAGAGGCTGGATAGCAGAAGGTGATTGCCAATAAATTCTAAAAATTGCGCCATTATCTTCTCAGTATTTCTAAACTGGCTCGCGCGCCAGAGGCTTTATCTGATTCTATTGCGCACCTACCCAAGTAAGAGTGGCGCCGCAAAAAAGGGGATGCAAGTATACACGTGTCCTGTGGCTTTAAGAAGGTCTCAGGCAGACAACTAGGGCCTCGAAGTCCGCTTGCCAGATCATGATAAGTAGATTAGTCATCTGGCCCAAGCTTCTCGCTATGAATATCGCTTTCAAGGATAATGATGTCTTCAGTTAGCGAGCTAAACACAGGACTTAGAAGCACCCCATGAGCGATATCGACAGCAGTAAGAAGACCACCGCACTACTTCTAATTTTGGATGGCTGGGGCCATCGCGAAGAAACTAGCAGCAACGCTATCCACAGCGCGAACAGCCCAATATGGGATTCTCTATGGGAGGGCAAGCCACACACCCTGATTGACACCTCAGGCAAGTCGGTCGGGCTTCCAGCCGGGCAGATGGGCAATTCCGAAGTAGGCCACATGAATCTAGGCGCTGGCCGAGTTGTCTACCAGAGTTTAACTCGAATCGACAAAGACATAGAAGAAGGCGCCTTCTTCTCAAATCCTGTTCTCATTGGTGCCGTGCAGAGGACTATAGATGCTGATTCAGCGCTGCACATTTTCGGACTCATGTCCGGCGGCGGAATTCACAGCCACGAAGACCAAATTATAGCCATGATCGAACTCGCGATTCGTAATGGCGCGCCTAAGATATTCCTACACGCGTTCTTGGATGGACGCGATACTCCTCCTCGCAGCGCACTTCCCTCTCTGCTACGAGCAGAAAAAACGCTACTAGGCTCTGACAAGGGACGCGTTGCATCAATCTGCGGCCGCTTCTATGCCATGGACAGAGACAATCGCTGGGACCGCGTCCAACCAGCCTATGACCTGCTCACGCAAGGGAAAGCAGAATTTCAATTCGACAATGTTACCGCTGCGATTGACGGTGCTTATCAACGTGACGAAGACGATGAATTTGTTCAGGCAAGCCTGGTAGGTTCTGAATCTGATACATCGGCAACAGTTTCCGACGGCGACGTTGTTGTATTCATGAATTTTCGCGCCGACCGTGCACGAGAAATTACTCGGGCATTTGTCGATGATAATTTCGATGGATTTCAGCGCAGCGTTAATCCCAAGCTCAGCGAATTCGTAATGCTTACTGAGTACGCGGCAGATATTCCTGCGAGCTGCGCCTACCCACCAAATAAACTCGACAACGTGCTTGGACAATATTTAGCCGATCAGAACAAAACTCAATTACGCATCGCGGAAACTGAAAAATACGCACACGTTACCTTCTTTTTTAATGGTGGCCGTGAGGAACCATTCACCAACGAAGATCGCACTCTGATTCCATCGCCCGATGTAAAAACCTACGACCTGCAGCCTGAGATGTCTGCCTTCGAACTCACTGACGCACTAGTAGCCGCGATACACTCACATAAATATGACGCGATCATCTGCAACTACGCCAATGGCGACATGGTAGGACACACGGGCGATTTCGATGCGGCGGTGAAGGCGGTAGAAGCTGTAGACAAGTGCCTAAAGAAGATCGTCGCTGCGGCTGAAGAATCATGCGCCGAACTGCTGATCACAGCAGACCACGGCAACGTGGAGCAAATGTTGGATCCGAAAACCAACCAGCCGCTTACCTCTCACACCAGCGGTCCCGTTCCTCTAGTGTATATCGGGACTAGCGGCCGACAATTCATCAGTGCTGGCAGCCTTTCAGATCTTGCCCCTACACTTCTCTCTTTATTAGACATGCCAATACCGACCGAGATGACCGGAAAAATTCTTCTAGACTAAGCTAAAATTTTGAGTTAGCGGTAACATAGCCATTCGATGAAACAGTTACTGCGTAAAACTAATTTAGAATTGAAGTTGGCTCTGGTATTTTCGGCTATCTTTTTTTGTGGCTGGGCAACTACTCCAATCAATGCTGCCGAGAGCAGCGAAGAAGCGCAACAAGAACTTGCCGCAGTCGGCAATGCGATTGGTGAAATTCAATCTTGGCTCAGTGAAGCCAAATCCACGCAGTCAATCGAGATTCAGAACCTACAACAAGCAGACTTACAGATTTCAACACTCAGCCAATCAGTTACTGCAACTCAAGCAGCCTTGGCCGAAACTGAATCTGAAATCTTCATCCCTCTCACGAGAAGCAGATCAGTTAAGCAGTGAAAAAACAGCGCAAAGCAAAATTCTCGAGCAGGCTATTCGCACTGCATACATGGCAGGCAATCATAGCGCCATAGAACTCCTGTTAAACCAAGAATACATTTCTAAGAGCGCGCGCATGCTCCACTACCATCGACTTTTTACACAAGCACAGCTGGACAGCATCGCATCATTTCAGGAAACCCTAGACGAAGTTCAGACGGTTAATCAACAACTAGAGTCCAATGTTGCCGATCTCGAAACCGAGCAATTAACGCTGAGTAATTCTCTGCAAAGCCTCAATGACTCAAAAATTGAGCGCGAGCGTGCTCTCAATCAATTGCGCGCCGACATAGCATCGCGCAGCTCCCAACTTGAGCAGCTAGAAATCGATCAAGTGCAATTACAGGATCTGGTAGAGCAAATCAATCGCGCTGTCGCTGACATTCCGGCGGCCATGCAGCGCTCTCCATTCGATTCGCAACTCGGCAAGCTTCCAATGCCCGTTACTGGACAGATTACCGATCGCTTTGGCTCACGCTATGGCGAGGGCGACTTGACCCGGCAAGGCATCACCATAGCCGTGAGTGAAGGCACTCCCGTACAGGCGATTCATCCTGGACGCGTGGTCTTTTCAGATTGGCTAAGAGGCACAGGATTACTGGTAATCGTAGACCATGGTCAAGGCTATATGTCTCTGTATGGCGCAAATCAGGCACTATCGAAACAGGCTGGCAATTGGGTAGACACCGGAGACATTGTGTCAACTTCGGGGATGACCAATGAACTGACAGGAAATCAACGAAACCGCCAGGCCAGCCCAGGCATGTATTTCGAGATACGCCATCATGGCGAGGCTCAAAACCCAGCGCAATGGTTGTCCGAGTGAAATATTCACCCCGATGAGCCGTTCTCGTCCTACGCGAGGACAATCTCACCGAATTTGCCTATTAAGGAATAAACTGAAACACTAGGTTTAATCGTATAAGCATCTACCAAAGGCCAAAAGACAGTCTTCTCACATCGCCAAATCGGCCTCAACAAGCAAAGAATAATCAGGATTTAGCTATGAAATTTGCCCCATACGCATTGCCACTTTTTCTCAGCGAAGAAGCTACTATCTGCATCAGGCGTAGCAAAACTCTCCCTGTCGCTGCTACTAGGTTTGGTTCTACCAACACAAGCGAGCGCACAGGACCGACAGGAAACACTGCCGCTTCCCTTGAATGAAGTAAGAATGTTTACCGAAGCCCTCGATCGAATTCGCATGTCCTATGTAGAAGAGGTCGACGATCAGACGCTATTGGAAAACGCGATTCGCGGGATGCTCGCAGGACTCGACCCGCACTCATCCTATATGGCAGGCGAGGATTTCGATCTACTAGAAGAATCCACTACTGGCGAGTTCGGCGGGTTAGGCGTGGAGGTTGGACGCGAGGATGGTTACATTCGAGTTATCAGCCCTATCGACGACTCTCCAGCTGATCGCGCAGGCATTAAGGCCGGCGATCTCATAATCCAAATAGACAACAAACCCCTTCGAGAAATGTTGCCCGAGGAAGCGGCGCAGATGATGCGCGGCGCACCCGGTACCGATGTCACCGTTACTGTTGCCAGAGAAGGACAAGAGCCTTTCGACGTTACTATAACGCGCGAAATCATCGCCATCGCTAGTGTGCGCAGCCGAATGATCGCCCCGGGCTATGCTTACTTACGCATCTCGCAGTTTCGCGTGAACACTGGCAACGAGCTCGAAGAAGAAATCGAAGAATTGACTGCAGAGAACGAAGCCATCGATCAGCCCATCAAAGGCATGGTATTAGACCTACGCAACAATCCCGGCGGAATACTGCAGGCTTCTGTAGGCGTGGTTGATGCATTCATCAATGAAGGGCGAATCGTGTACACCGAGGGTCGGTTAGAACAGACTGGTCTAGATTTTTCTGCGACGCGCAAAACAGTGGCCGGCGACGTGCCATTAGTCGTTCTAATCAACAACGGCTCCGCATCGGCTTCAGAGATCGTAGCCGGCGCTCTACAGGATCATGGTCGCGCGATCATCATGGGTACGCGCAGCTTCGGCAAAGGGTCCGTCCAGACCGTATTGCCATTGGACGATAGACGCGCGATAAAACTAACAACTTCTTTGTACTTCACACCGAGCGGTCGATCGATTCAGGCACAGGGCATCGAACCGGACATCCTCGTTGAAGAGGCATTCGTTACGCGTCGCTCAACCAACGTAATGCAGTACAACGAATCGGATCTAGATGGTCACTTGGATAATGGCAACGGCCCAAGTGCAGAGAACGATAGACTCGCTCAAGCGCTGATTTCAGCTGAGGAAGTGTTAGTAAATGACTACCCATTGAACGAGGCACTGAATGTACTTAAGGGCATCAATGCGTTCAAACCCGCTCGGGCAATCAACACAACGGGCTCTTTCGCACAGAGCGATATAAACTAAATTAGTTTCAGAAGAGCTAGAAGTTTGGTGCAGGGAATTGAGGCTTAAAGTCGAACTTCGATTCCCTTGGCCGCCATGTACTGCTTCGCTTCCTGGATGGAATATTCCTGAAAGTGAAAGATGCTAGCAGCTAATACCGCATCGGCCTCACCCTCCAACACACCATCTACCAAATGCTGAAGATTTCCCACACCACCTGACGCAATTAGCGGCACTTGCACGGCACGACTTACTTCGCGATTGAGCTCCAGATCGAATCCACTCTTCGTGCCATCTCTATCCATGCTAGTTAGCAATATCTCACCTGCGCCAAAACTCACCATGCGCTTAACCCACTCAATGGCGTCAATGCCTGTTGGCTTGCGACCACCATGAGTGAATATTTCCCACTTTGGCAATTCGTCATCGATAGACACTCGCTTCGCATCGACCGCGACTACAATGCATTGCGACCCGAAGCGTTCTGCTGCCTCTCGAACAAATTCTGGATTGACGACCGCTGCAGTATTGATACCGATCTTATCCGCTCCGGCGTTTAACATGGTGCGAATATCTTCCAGTGTGCGTATGCCGCCGCCAACAGTTAGGGGAATAAATACCTGACTGGCAATCGCCTCGACTGTGTGAACAGTCGTTTCTCTACCCTCGTGGCTAGCAGTGATATCCAGAAAGGTAATCTCATCGGCACCAGCATCGCAGTAGCGCTTGGACACTTCGACAGGGTCTCCGGCGTCACGAATATCAAGAAACTTGACGCCTTTTACAACGCGCCCATTCTCGCAATCAAGACAGGGAATTATTCGTTTAGCTAGGGCCATTGTAGAAACTCTTCCAATTGCTGCTAATTATTCGTCACAGAGTTGCTGCGCGAGCGCAAGATCGAGACTGCCTTCGTAGATTGCACGTCCCGTTATCACACCCATAATTCCACCCCCGGTGGAGGCTTCGGAGACCTCGCGAATCGCAGCAATATCTGCCAGCTTACTAACTCCACCGGAAGCTATGACCGGAATAGGCGAGTGATCCGCCAACTCTTTAGTCGAAGCAAGGTTTACGCCGCCCATCATGCCATCGCAGTTAATATCGGTGTAGACGATTGCTTCGACGCCATAATCCGCGAACTTTTCCGCTAGAGTGACAGCAGAAACATCGGACACTTCCGCCCAACCTTCCGTAGCCACCATGCCTTCGATAGCGTCGATACCGACGATAACCTTACCTGGATAGGCTTCACATGCCTCTTTTACAAACTCAGGCTTCTTCACCGCCTGCGTGCCAATAATCACATAACTAACACCCGCGTTAATAAAGAACTCAATATTCTCCATACTTCGGATGCCGCCACCAATCTGAATCGATAAACCGGGATAGGTTGCAGCTATCTTGGTTATAATTTCAGCATTAACTGGAGTGCCGGCGAAAGCTCCATTTAGGTCAACGATATGCAGGCGTCGCGCACCTTTAGCCTGCCAAATGCCGGCCATGCTCACTGGGTCATCAGAAAAAACAGTAGAGTCTTCCATTCGCCCCTGCTTGAGGCGAACACACTGACCATCTTTCAAATCTATTGCTGGTATGACTAGCATCTCATTACTCTTAAACTAGGTCTAAACTTATAAATTGATTTGTATCTAAAGTGCTAAACCGTCCCATCCCATAATAGAAAATTACGCAGCAGAGTGAGACCGACTGTTTGGCTCTTTTCGGGATGAAACTGAACTGCAAAAATATTGTTGTCAGCGAGTGTAGCGACGAAGTCATTTCCGTACCTCGAAACTCCGGTGACCATGCCCTGATGCTGCGTCCGCACATAGTAGCTATGGACAAAATAGAAACGGCTATTGTCTGGCACGTCTTTCCACAAAGGGTGATCGATGGTCTGACTTACTTGGTTCCACCCCATGTGTGGCACTTTTAAACGCAGCCCATCACCATCACGAAGATCGTCACCAAAATATCGCACCTCTCCATCAAGGAATCCTAGACATTTGACGCCGCCATTCTCTTCGCTAGTATTCATTAACGCCTGCATGCCGACGCAGATGGCAAGTACAGGTTTCGTTTGAATGGCGTCTTTAACAATCTGACCGACATCTAAGCGCAGGATTTCTGCCATGCAGTCTCGAATCGCGCCAACCCCGGGAAAGATAACGCGGTCGGCGCCAGCTATCACATTCGCGTCCGCGGTCACGACAACTTCAACTTGCTCGTCTAATTCGCGGCCGACATGTTCCAATGCCTTTGCAACCGAATGCAGATTACCCATGCCGTAATCAATTACTGCGATCTTATTCATCTTAAGACTAGTCAAGGTTAGTTCGATTAGCGTGCTTTGAAAAAGGAGTTGCCGGCCAGGCCGGATAGTCTTATAGCGACCCTTTAGTAGATGGAACAACACCTTCTTGTCGAGGATCGGCTTCGACAGCCATACGCACAGCGCGACCGAAAGCCTTAAATATAGTCTCGATCTGGTGGTGTGCATTCTTACCACGGAGATTGTCGATGTGCAGCGTCACTAGCGAGTGATTCACAAAGCCCTGAAAGAATTCGTGAAACAGATCAACATCAAATGCGCCTACGGTGCCTTTGACGAATTGAACATGATAATCCAATCCCGGCCGACCGGAAAAATCGATTACCACGCGCGAGAGCGCTTCATCGAGTGGCACATAGGCGTGTCCGTAGCGACGAATCCCTGTCCTATCTAGAGCCTTATCGAAAGCCTGGCCCAGTGTAATGCCGATGTCTTCAACCGTGTGATGCGCGTCGATCTCGAGATCACCCACCGCCTTTACGGAAATATCTATTAGTCCGTGCCGCGCTATCTGATCCAACATGTGGTCTAGAAACGGTAACCCAGTATCGACTTCAAGCTTGCCGGTGCCATCGAGGTTCACAGTTACCGAAATCTGTGTTTCCTTGGTATTGCGTTCTACTGATGCTGTTCTCATTAGTTCGGTCACTGTAGTTAAGATTGCCAACATGCGAGTCTAACTAATCAACGCCGCTGCTTGCTATATAAGGAGGTTTTACGTCCCGCTAGAAAGAACCCATTATAATGCCCGCTCTATCGCAATGAAAGCAGCAACTATCCGCAATTCAAGTCCCACCCTCGCCAGGTAAGCTCTATCGTGCAAGTGACAAGTCAATCCGTTAAACTAAGCGGCCTGCAAGGCTTGGAACCACTAGCATTGGTTATTTGAGAAATCAGACAGGCTTGAGCGCCTCAAGCTACCATTACTGGGAATAAATGATTAAGAAATTCGCCAGATTACTACTTGGGCTAATCCTGCTATCCATAGTGGCGGGAGTGATCCTGCTAATGGCTGTGAATTCAGACCAGAACAAAGCAGTTATTCAGGCTGCCGTCTTGTCCAGCACTGGCTATGAGCTCACCATCGCTGGGGATATGGACATTGCGTTTTTCCCCAGCATAGGCTTAACCCTCAATGACGTTCGGCTCAAAAATCCAACATCTCCCCAGGAACTAGCCTCCACAACAGCGGCTTTGCTTCAGGTAGATTTGCGCGCCTTGATCTCAGGTGAGATTTTTATCCGCGAGCTGTCTACGGATGATTTCCATATCAACTACTACATTGACGCAACTGGAAAGAGCAATTGGGATGTTGAGACTCCCGGTTTTAGTAACACTACCAATTCCCTCGCCCCCGGCACGCAGTCCGCCGAACAGCAAAGCAGCGCAGCTTCTACCGACACAAACTCTGACATCGCCTCCGTTTCCTTTGAGCACTTGCGGATCGACAATGCCAGTATCGATATTCAAGACCTCTCACAAGGACTGCGTTACAGAGTCAAAAATCTCAACCTCGCGAGTAGCAACACCAACATTGAAGGCAATCCATTCGATGTGGATGTGAACCTAACCTTTCTAAATAATGGTATGACCAAACCTATAGCGATGGGTTTCCGAGGCGACATTATCGCCGACATAAATGCAGGCAACATCGACGTACAGAATATCAGCTTCAACGTCACACCAATGTTATTACAAGGCGATCTACACATAAGCGGACTAAACGATGACATCACGTTTGAAGGCTCTCTCGCCTCGAATGATTTTGATGTCTTCGGCCTGCTGCAGACAATTGGAATTAGAGAAACCGGAAGCGAACTCGACGCGACCACGCACACTTTTTCCAATTTCAGAAAAACCACAGGCAAGCGTAGCAGCAAGCTTTAGTGGCAACGAGTTCGGCATCAAAATCCCTGAGCTAATTGCACAATTGTCTGAAAGCAGGATAGAAGCCAATGCCGAGATTCTATTTGCTGCCAATTTATTGCCAACGAATATTAGTTATGAAGTAGTTAGCAATCAGATCGATATTTTGCCCTTCTTAGATTCAGAAGTTGCAACAGGCGCCACCACAGCCGCTAGCAACGAGACAACCGCAATAGAGCCTAACGATGTCGTTATCGCCACGTCTTCCCCTGCAACGAACACCGCGATACCTATCGAGCTGCTCAACTCATTCAATGTTTTCGGCTCGATCGCCATCGAATCAGTAGTAGCGAATGATCTGCTGTTTACCGGCATCAATTTTTTTACCAATGTCGAAGACGGCGTGCTCGATATCGAGCTACAACCAGTTGCAACTTTCGACGGAAGCATCGCAGGCAACATACGAGTAGACGGCCGCAATGAGGAAGCCGTGCTCAGCACGCAGCTAGTCATAAGCCAATTGAACTTAGCCAACCTAGCGCCCAGCGTGTCTCGGCTCAACTCAGTAACCGGAAACCTAGACGTCGAAGTCGATCTTACTGCCACCGGGCAAACTACAAACGAGATGATGGGCTCACTGAACGGATCCAGCAGCTTTGCGATTACCGAGAATAGCGTCGACATAGGCGTGCTAAAGCAGGTATTCACCGCGATTTCTGCCCTCAGTCCTACCGGGGGGACTACAGAGCAGTGGCCGGATGTTATTCGCTTCGCTGAGCTTGGCGGTTTCATCCTTCTCAACAACGGGCTCTCTAAAAACCAACAAATCAATATGCGCATGGATAATTTCGACATCTCCGGAACAGGCGGCATAGATCATGCAGCAACAAAATTTCGACTACGATCTGCAATTCAGCATCCTCGGCGAACCCTATCTGCAGACAATTCAAGTAGACGAGCTCTATCACAACGTATCCTGGCCTGTAGAGTGTGCTGCTGCTTTCGAGAATGAGGTTAACCAATATTGCCGCCCCGACTTTACTCGGGTTCGAGAGATATTTACGCAACTTGGCACAAACGCAGTTATAGACCGACTCGACGAAGTAATCACTGACCAGCTTCCACCCGAAGTCAGCGATAGTGCGCGAGGCCTGCTTCGTAACCTTCTCAATTAACACTTCGACCGAATCGGCTTATGCCAAGCACTAACCCTCCCTTCGCAAAGCAACTCCTGCAATGGTTTGATGAACACGGTCGTCACGATCTTCCTTGGCAAACCGACCGCACGTCCTATCGCGTGTGGATCTCAGAAATAATGTTGCAACAGACTCAGGTCACTACTGTCATTCCCTACTTCGAGCGCTTCATGGGCCGGTTCGCTACAATACAGGAACTGGCGGCAGCACAGACAGATCAAGTCCTCCATCTTTGGACAGGACTAGGCTATTACGCTCGGGCACGCAATCTACACAAAGCGGCCAAGGTTATCGTAGAAACCAACGGCAGCTCATTTCCAGATACCATTGAAGGCTTGATGGAACTAGATGGAATTGGGCAATCCACTGCAGGCGCCATCGCAGCGATCTCCATGGGTGTACGCGCTCCTATTCTCGATGGCAATGTAAAACGCGTCTTAGCTCGATACCACTGCATTTCCGGATGGCCCGAACAATCCTCGGTAAAGAAACAACTATGGGAAATCGCAGAGTCACTAACGCCCCATGAGCGCGTAGATGACTACACACAAGCGATTATGGATCTTGGCGCGACTATCTGCACTCGCAGCAAACCCTCATGTCAGGACTGCCCCTTCCAACTAGATTGTGAAGCCCGTCAGCAAGATCGCGTTGCTGAATTCCCAGGTAAGAAGGCAAAGAAAACTCTACCGGTAAAGTCGGTAGCGATGTTTATTCTGCAGAACACACTTGGAGAAGTGCTCTTGGAGAAAAGGCCTGCTACAGGAATCTGGGGATCACTCTACAGCCTGCCCGAGTCGGCTAAGCCGAGCTCTCCACCTAAGTTAGTGGGCGCTTCTATTGATAGGGGTGCGAACAACGTGAGCGAAGAACTACAGAAAATTCGCCATAGCTTTTCACACTACCACCTAGACATAACCCCAGTTAGAATCCGCGCCACTAAACTGGATGAAATAGCGGAAACCGATCGCTGGCTCTGGTACCCTTTAGACCACTCTCTAGAAGTCGGACTGGCAGCTCCAGTAAAGAAACTCCTGAACAATCTTGCCGAGAATTCATAACACATTTCACAGCACACTGAGAACTGATATGTCACGCATGGTCCAATGTAAGAAGTACGACAAAGAACTACCTGCCTTGGCAGCACCTCCCTACCCAGGACCAAAGGGGCAAGAAATCTTTGATACCGTGTCACAGCAAGCCTGGGGTGAATGGCAGACCCAGCAAACCATGCTGATCAACGAAAAGCAGCTCAATATGATGAATGCCGACGACCGCAAATACCTGCTTTCGGAGATGGATAAGTTCCTTAATAACGAGGATTTCGACAAAGCCGAGGGCTATGTACCCGAAAGCGAGTAAATTCACCCCCTCTCTTGACTAAAAAGCCTAGATTCTATTTAATACGCGGCTTGCGCAAATCGATGGTTTTCCAAATCTTACATAGGTTTTGAGCGTCGTGAGCCAAGGTGAGATAGTGAGCTTCAAAGAATTACGACCGAGCGCAGCAGATCAAAAAACGCCCAGGTAGCTCAGTCGGTAGAGCAGAGGACTGAAAATCCTCGTGTCGGTGGTTCGATTCCACCCCTGGGCACCATACATTAGTTTCGAACTATCTAATCCCTTCTAATTCCTCTAAGCAAAGAACAAGATATATACTGTATATATAGATACTTTAGCATATTGCTTGTCTAATTCTGACTAAATCTATAGAGTCTTAACCAATGCTTATACGTACAACCATAAGTACAACTGGGGAAGATTGTGGCTGCCAGAGCAAAGGAAATAAGCGTCAGGCAATTAGAAGCCATCAAGCCGCCTACAGGTAAATCAGATAAGCGAATGGCTGTTGGCGGCGCAGACGGCCTCACTATCAATATAAAACCGAGTGGCAGCAGGTCTTGGTTATTCAGATACACCTTTGCAGAGAAAGAGCAGCCTGCCATTGGCCTTGGTGGTTATTCCAGAGATACAAATAGTCTCAGTGCAATGCGCGAAACTGCACGTGGTTTTAACAAGCTGATCAAGGAAGGCACAGACCCCAAGCAGTACTTAAAAGAAAAAGAACAAGCCACTCTGTTCAAAAAGCACCAAGGAGTCTCCTTTGGGCAAGTCTCTGAAGAATGGATCAAACTAAAACAAGGTGGTGAACTGGACTACAGCAACTTCAGTAACACGCGCCAAACAATACATGAGGGACTATGCCTTACCAGTTCTCGGTAATAAGGCAGTCATTGAGATTCAGGTTGAAGATATCCTCAAGGTACTTAAGCCTCTTTGGGGCGAAAAGAGCCAAACTGCTAGCCGACTCCAGGGTTATCTAGAAGCAATCATCGCGAAGGGCCTTCATGGGGCCAGGGCGACAAACCAACCAAACCCTGCTGTATGGAAGAATAACTTAGAGTTCTCTCTCAAAAGCCCCGATAAGGTCCACACAGTGAAGCACCACCCAAGCATTGGATGGGAGCAGCTACCCAAGTTCATGAAAGAGCTTTACTCGCTCAACAAACCTAAAGGTTCTCGACCTGACGCTCAGTGTCTTGCCTTTGCCGCTCTATGCGGTACACGAAGTTCTGCTACTCGTTTAATGGAATGGGATGAGGTTGACCTTAAAAAAGAGGTTTGGACTGTACCTCCCACGAGCGACAAAAAACCAAAAAGAAAATCAAAGCAGTCATGGCCTATCCCACTTAGCCGCGAAGCCATACGCATCTTAGAAGCCCAACCAAAAGAAAAAGGCAGCACCAGAGTATTCAGCACACTCAATGGTGGCGAAATCTATGATAACGCATTGTCTTCTTTGCCCAGAGCAATAGGCTTTGAAGCGGTCGCACATGGTTTTCGTAGCACTCTGCAGAATTGGGCAAAAGCACATGGCTATTCAAAAGATGAACGGGAATTGTCTCTCCAGCACAAAGTAATGACTGGAACGGAAGCTGCTTACGACAATGAGAAGTTAATACCGCAACGCAAAAAACTAATGGATAAATACACGTCTTTCGCAATGAGCGAGGTATCGAAGAGATGAAAAAGTACAATATAGAACCCGCCCGCTTAAAAGGCTTACTTAAATCGGCAGAACAAGACCTTGGCTTATCTTCTGAAGAAGCAGCAAAACATGTGGCTAAAACTATAAGCCAAGAAACTGTGAATACTAAATTCAAAGCTTACGGGTATAAGAAAGACCCAGTCTCTAAATTACATCATCAGGAACAGGCATTCATTACAGAAAACCGCATTAGGGCAGACCTTGGGTATTGGGCAAAGTATCCTTCTTGGACACAAATAGAAGCCGTGTATCTAATGCGGGGGTTGGACCTTAATAAAATTCTAATGGATAAAAATATTTTAACTACAGCAAGCAGATATAACTACCCAACCTTCAATGAAATACAGCAAACGAATGAGCTAGCTCAACGATTTATATTAGAAGGCAAAATGAATGTTCGTGAACATCCAATTGTTTGGATTCATTGGGCTGGCGAAAATGATCTAACCGGTCGCTACCAGTCTAGAAGACCTTGTTTTGGAATACCATAAGGGTCAAATGACTACTGAAACGAGACAGAAATACGATACTCAATTAGAAAGTGAATTATTCAACGCCCCAATTACCGATGTTAAGCCTAAATTTATACACATACCGCTAACATCAACTTATGGTTATCTTCCTTTTCTTGATGCAATACTCGCTAAAGCATGTGAAGCCGGAGAGACACTCCCAGAACCAGAGGATGTTTATGATCTCTTGGTTAAACAGAAGCCAAATAAAATCACATTCAATGAAGAAAATAAAACGCTGCTATATCTAAATCGTGACGGCAGACAGTCTCGAATAGTGAATTTAAAAGCCATTAAAAAGGCAATTGAAAAAAGAACTAGCCAACTCTAAAAACCCTCCACTCCATTTTCTATCGACCCCTATCGACCCCTATCGACCCCTATCGACCCCTATCGACCCCTATCGACCCCTATCGACCCCTATCGATTTTCCCCATTGATGGGGAGGCAACGTCTATGCAATTCTGACAATGTAAATCAAATCGTCCGATTACATATCAGGAGACTCAAATATGCCCAAAGTAAGAACCGAGACCGAAATTTGGAATCGAATCGATACTGGAAAAGGTTTTACCAGCATCAAAGAAATATGCGTTATCGAAAATTGCTGGCCTGCAACTATTTACAACCGTACCAAGAAAAAGCAACTTCCAGCATTCATAAAAATTGGCGGCTCAACATATTTATCAAATGCCTCTCTCAAAGATCATTACTATAAAAAGATCGAAGGGGTAGTCGTATGAATAGGAAAGAGTTTGTCATCCCGAGAATATTCATAATAGAAGGTTGGATTGTATCTCGAGTTAAGGCATCACATAGTCAGGAGGCCGCATCATGAGCCTCCGCAAAGCTATAAATCAACACTGTAAATTGCGTCACATGACAAATCGCAGCTGGCACATGGCGACAACAAGTCACTCTCTGTGGTGTCAAATCATGCGCTTTATACGATGTAAGGCCGAAGTCTACCCGTCCTATTCCCGAATCAGTTCTATCCTACTATGGGGTCGAATTTGGTCAATATCAGGACAAGGATGAGTTGTAATGGCCCAGAACCGAAAGCCACCAGCCTATCAGGAGTACGCGTCTACAATGTTGGCCAATATTTCATTTCGATCAATGAATATGGAAGCTAGGGGTTTGCTTCATACAATGCGTCTCGAATGTTGGGCCAACTATGAGCTGCCTAGTGATCTAGAGCTATTGTCCTCAGTG
>CASQMQ010000059.1 GCA_949430125.1 uncultured Pseudomonadales bacterium | reverse complement strand
ACTACCGCCGCGGGCTATCTTGCTATCGAGCTGGCGGTAACCTTTGCTACGCGGACACGCCTCAGGGCATGAACCGTGATCACTCGTTGTTTGAAGCTAGCCGCTGTGTTGCTGCTAGTCCATCAGATACTGCACCTGCTCTAGTTGCGCTGGATGCCACCATGGTCATTCGTAGTGTCAGCGGTGAACGCACGCTTGCAGCCGAGGACTACTTCGTTGGCCCTGCTAACGATATTTTAAGCACGACTGCGCTACGCACAGGTGAAATTCTAACTGCGGTAAGAATTCCAAACACTTGGGCCAATGCCTCGTTCTACTTCGAGAAAGTTGCAGACAGAAACGTATGGGATTTCTCTTTGGTTAACATTGCGGCTGCCTTCAAGGTTAGCGGTGGTGTTGTGGAAGATTCCCGCATCGTTTGCGGAGCGGTACAGTGCACACCGCGTCGCGTGACTAGCGTGGAGAATGCAATTCGAGGCCAGGCGAAGAATACCGCTACTGCAGAATCTGTCGCCGAGATGGCAACGGAAGGCGCGCGTGCACTAGCGCACAATGGATTTAAAATTCCATTAATGCAGAACTTGGTAAAACGCGCTATTAGCGCCTAGAGCCTTTGGTTATAGATAACTTATGTGCTTCCAAATAAAAGGGGTACGGTCCTAAGGGTCGCATCCCCTTTTTTCGTCTTTAGAAAAATAGTTGCTGAGCTCTCACTTAAATCAATCAGTGACCGAATGATCAAAATTCTGATAAATTAAATACGTTATGACAAAACAAGTACAAACCCTAGCACTAGGGATGCTCATATTTTCTATTTCGCTAACTTACGCTGCGGAGACTAATACTGCGCTGAAAAACGCCAGCTTCGCCGATGTACTTACCGTGCCCTATAGACAATCCGATGCTACTATCAGCTACGGGTCAGACCAATTCCAGTTTGGCCAGCTCTGGCTGCCCACCACTTCATCCACTCGAGCAAGCCTCGTACTTATTCACGGAGGCTGCTGGCTTAACGAGTTCGATATCGACTACAGCAATGCCCTCAGCTCAGCACTGGCCGATGCCGGTTATGCAGTATGGTCTCTGGAATATAGACGCACCGGTGATAAGGGCGGTGCTTGGCCGGGAACCTTCGAAGATATTATTACTGGCATCAATAGCCTAAACAACATAGGTGAAATAAATACAGAAAACTTGGCAATCCTCGGGCACTCAGCAGGCGGTCACCTTGCACTGCTTGCCGGCGCTCGATCTGAGCTTCTTGTTATAGAACCTGATCTAATTGTAGGGCTGGCTGCTATTTCGGATGTGGTGAACTACGCAGCGGGCAGCAATACCTGCCAGACCGCGACGCCCTTATTCATGGGCGGCAATGTAAGCGACCGCGCACAAGAGTACTTCAATGCTAACCCAAGCAATCATGGCCTGCATAAGAACACAGTGCTACTGCAAGGGGATATCGACGAGATTGTCCCCCTTTCACAGGCGACACTGCCAGGAGCGAGAACAATTATCAGCATAGGTGCCAGTCATTTCGACTGGGCTCATCCCGACACCCTCGCATATCGTCGCCTATTAGAGTTACTCGATGAAAATTTTTAGCACTCCGCCTCAGGAAATAAGAGAACTTGACCAGTCCGACACTCTTTCCGCCAAGCGCAATGAATTTCTTGTTCCTGCTGATATTATCTATCTCAATGGCAACTCCCTTGGGCCACTGACAAAAAATTCACAGCAACGTGCGCAGGAAGTTGTCTTTGAGCAATGGGGAAAGGATCTAATCGCGAGCTGGAACAAACACGCATGGATAGATCTACCATTCATAGCAGGCGAAAAGATCGCAAAAATTATTGGCGCCGCTGAACACCAGCTTGTTTGCTGCGATTCGGTTTCAATAAATCTCTTGAAAGTCTTAGCATGCTGTTTGCAGATGCAGCCTACGCGCAATATTTTATTATCACAGAAAGAAAATTTTCCCACCGACTTGTATGTCGCGCAGGGCTTGGAGGCGCTACTGGGTCCAACGCGCTGTAAATTAAAAACTGTCGCCGAACCTGAACTTGCTAATGCACTTGATAAAGATGTGGCAGTGTTGTTTCTCTCACAAGTAAATTTTCGCAATGGCGACAGGCATGATATTGAAAAAATTTCACTCCTGGCCAGAGAGAAAGGAATACTTGTCGTCTGGGATCTATCTCACAGCGTAGGCGTACTCCCCTTGAAAATGGATGAATGGGAGGTAGATTTTGCTGTTGGCTGTGGCTATAAATATCTGAATGGCGGGCCCGGAGCGCCCGCTTTTATTTACGCAAACAAGAAAAATCATGCAGCCATAAAGCAACCTATTCAAGGATGGATGGGCCATCGCGAACCGTTTACTTTCGATCCTGATTACAAGAATGCGGCAGGCATAGCCCAATTTCTCACCGGCACGTCACCGATTCTATCGCTCGCCGTATTGGACAGCGCACTCGACATCTTCACAGATATCACAATTATCGACATCAATAGAAAAGCCAATGCTTTAGCTGAACTATTTTTGGATTTAGTTAAAAGTGATGAAAACCTGAACTGCCTGACTTTAGAGTCCAAGGCGGATTCTACACTACGGGGATCACAACTCGCGTTCTCACACGCAGATGCCTATGGCATAAGCCGCGCCCTGAACAAAGCTGACGTCGTAGTAGATTTCCGCAGCCCCAATATCGTTCGTTTTGGATTTTCTCCTCTATTCCTGCGCTTTGAAGACATTTGGAGAGCAACTCAAATCCTGAAAAAAATAGTAGTGGAAAAAACTTATCTGGATAGTGAATTCTCTCAAAAACTCAAGGTCACGTAGTTAAATTTGACTTGCAGAACTGCGACTCTTCAATCTTAGACCACATGATTCTCATAATTGATTAATCGTTGCAACAAGATTGCGAGCTAAAGGAGGAGATTACTTAACACTGCTCATTCTCAGAAACTACTCCTGATTCTTTCTCAAGTATCGCTGTGAGATTTCATAGACCGAACTGAACCAGACTGGCTCATCGTTAAGATTTGGTACTAGTTGAAAAACTTCACCTCCTCCCTCCATGAATTCTTCCCGGTATTCGATACCAATCTCATGGATCGTCTCTAGGCAGTCTGAAACAAATGAGGGAGTGACTACGGCGATTTTTTTACAACCGGATGAAAGCAATGTTTCCAAATGATCATCTAGATAAGGCTGAATCCAAGCCTGTCTTCCAAACCGAGATTGAAATGCCATAGAATATCTATCTTCACTCCAGCCTAAGGCCGCAACCACATTCTTAGTTGTGCCCACGCACTGCGCTCGATAGCAGAGACGATTCTTGTCTGTGATCTGTTCACAGCAGCTCCCAAATTTACAGACACCCTCAGTGTCTGCCTTCTTTACATTTGACTCTGGCAGGCCGTGATAGCTGAACACCACATGATCCACCTGCTCTTCTAGTAGATGCTTACCAATTAGGTCCGCCCAAGCTCTAACGAATGCGGGCTCATTGTAGAGGTCGTCGATGAATTGTAAGCTGGGAGGGGTTTCCCACTTGGCGGCTTCTTGCCTTACTTCATGGAATACAGATGCAGTAGTAGCTGTCGAATATTGTGGGAATAGTGGCAACACCAAGATTTCATCTTTCCCCTTACTTTTTAATTCTGCCATCGCCTCAGATATAAATGGCTGGCTATAGCCCATGCCATTAAGAACTAGTACATCTTCTCCCGCGTCGGTATAAGCGCTCTGTACACTCTCCTGCAGCCTGTCGGCATAGACCTTCAACGGTGACCCTTCGTCCATCCAGATAGTTGCATAATCCTTAGCAGTCTTTGGAGCGCGAAATGGCAAGATGATCAGATTGCGCAATAACCAACGACCCAACGGATTTATATCGAAGACGAAAGGGTCCGAGAAGAAGTACTTATAGAAATCTCTGAGACCCTTGGCGGTAGGTTCGGCTGGTGTGCCCAGATTTAACAACAAGACAGCTTTTGACATAAGATTAAGTCTAACTTCCTAATTATAATAACAATCCACTATTACGCTCGATCCACGCATCCGGGATCAATAACAGATTAAATATTTGCAACGATGCTTGTCGAACGACGGTAAAGCGAAACCACGTCTCGATGCCAGTATTTCACGGGCACCGATTGTATACCCGCAAGCTCAACCCAGCTGCAAACCCAATAGGAGTGGAGTAGACTGCCAATAGTCCACTTATGTCACCTGCAGCATCAGCTATGCATAACTTCATCGGTAATACTCTTCTTTTAATAACCAACGCGCTGGCCCCGACCCTACCTACTTTCGCCGCCGAGTCAAGACTCATAGCGCCAGGCGCCGAAGTGAGTTTTGTGCAAACTAAAATCTCGCCTAGGCAAGTGCCCGTTTATTTTGCTGCGCAAATGCATGTGAATCGAGAGCCTTCTAGGTGGATTAGATGCCTTGAACGGACACTTAGTTTGATTTCACTTTTCAGTTACTAATCTATGCAGCTTTTCGTTCTAATCAAAAATATTCAATGCATCCATAATCCGCTGTATAGCCTGTAGCCACTGGCCTGTAGCAATTTGAGTAGTCTGGTAACAAAAACTGTTGAAAAGAGCTGCAATCTTATTGGAAACCAGTAAACTTAGACCTCAGGACAGTTTTCCTAGCAGTACTAATTTTGAATAAAAAGGAATAAAGCGTGAAAAAACTTTTGGGATTAGCTTTAGTAGCAGCTGTCGTTGCGGGCGCAGCAAATGCCGGTGAACGAGTCGGTGATTTCGCTTTGATCGACCATCAAGGAGCCATCCAGCACATGGCTTGGTACAACGATCACAGCGCTGTAGTGATTATGCCTCTGACGAATAGCCAAGACGATGCAGCAAGTTTAAAAGCACTCCAGGAGACATATGCTGAGCAAGGCGTTCAATTCTTCTTACTAAACCCCGGCCTACATAGTGATCGCGCCCTAGTACAGAGCGAAGTTACGGCCTTGGGCCTAGATCTTCCAGTATTGATGGACGACGCCCAACTCGTAACTGAAATGCTAGGTGTGAGCCACGTCGATGAAGCGGTTCTTTACGATCCAAGCAGCTTCGAGCTGCTGTATCGTGGCCCCATAGCCGATATGGAAGCTACGCTGAAGGAAGCGCTCGCTGGAGAGAATTTTAATATGGTCTCTGTTGCAAGCAACGGCCCTGCAATCGAATTCGCAAATCTAGATGCACACGCAAACCTCTCCTATGAGAAAGATATAGCACCAATCATTGCAGAAAATTGTGCAAGCTGTCACCGCGACGGCGGCATCGCCCCTTTCGCCATGGATAGCAGCATTGCAGTCCAAGGCTGGTCACCGATGATTCGCGAAGTCGTTATGACTAAGCGCATGCCACCGGGTCAGGTTGATAATAAAGTCGGTCATAAGATGAAGAACGAGATGAATCTTAGCGACGACGAAATGCAAAAGCTCGTTCGCTGGATAAACACTGGATCTAAAGTAGACAGTGATAACGATCCCTTAACAGCCCTAACATGGCCAACTGACAAGTGGTCTCTTGGTCAGCCGGACTTAATTGTAAAAGTTCCTGAGCAGTCCATCCCTGCAACAGGCGTCGTAGATTATATGGATATCCCAATCGATCTTGGCCTCGGTAAAGACGTTTGGATTAAGGGTAGTGAGGTAGTCCCTGGCAATCCTGCTGTGCTGCATCACATTATTACTACGGTTGTCCCACCAGAAGGTGCTCCTGATTTTCAGCAGATTCTGATGGACTTGTTGGCATCTCTGCCAGCTGAAAAGGCACAGTCGATTCGCACTACGCTTTTCGCCGCAATAGCATCCGGCCAAAAGCCGGACATCGGGGCTATTTTCAAGGAAATTCCTGATTTTGATATAGGCACCTTATTAGGGTCTAGTGATCCAGATTTAGGATCTGTCGCAGGTTATGCACCGGGTAACAATATCACGCTTAACCCTCCTGGCGTTGGCGGCCTGCTGAAAGCAGGAACTACTCTTAATCTGCAGATGCACTATACAACTTCAGGCAAAGAGACTACTGACTCGACTGAGATTGGCATCTATTTCTATGATGAAGGGGAAGTACCTAGCGAGCGTATGTCAGGTGGCGTCGGTAATGCTTTCTCGATCGCAATCCCCGCCCAGGCGAAAGATCATGAGATGGAACTAGTTACACTTGTTCCTGAAGATGCAGAGCTGTATAGCCTTATGCCGCACATGCATTTCCGCGGGAAGCGCATGAAGTTCACGGCACAATATCCTGACGGTAGCGAAGAATTGCTGCTATCAGTTCCTGCCTACTCCTTCAATTGGCAGCTTGCGCATGAACTAGAAGAACCTATTCAGATCCCTGCTGGCACCAAGATTGTGGCAGCAGGAGCGTTCGATAACTCTTCACAGAACACATTTAACCCAGATGCTAATACTGAGATCAACTGGGGCGAGCAGAGCTGGGAAGAGATGTTCATGGGATTCTATACTTGGAAGAACGTTGACCAAGGTGGTTCTGACTAATTCAGACTATCTAGGCAGATAAAAAAAGGGTGAACTCGTAAGAGTTCACCCTTTTTTTATCCTTCGAATAAAGTAAGCAATTCTTCTAAAGAGCTACCCTACTGCCCTCGTGGCGGAGGAAGCGTCCAATCGCAATCTTCGCACTCCGGCGACCTATCATTCTCTCTCATCACCGCGAAGATAAAGTCACGCCATACTTCGTTTGGCTGCCATACAGTATTCATATCTTCCTTGGCCTCGGCTATGGGCACAGACTCATAGATCACGCGATAGAGGAAACTAAATGCCGTCGCTCTCGCATTAACCTGACAATGCAGTAGCGTCTTCTTGTCAGTATTACGCTGCATAGAATCGGCAAATGCATAAAAATCCGCGGGCAAGGGGTTATCGAAATCCACCGGCACCTGCATATACTCCATGCCAAGACCCTTTATTACCTGGTCCGCATCCGTCAACGCATTTTGATTATTTGTGAAAGCTATATACACTATTCTTTCAAAGCCATGCTCCGCTATCGTCGCAAATTGCTCGCGGCTAGGCTGCCCTGCACTGGCGAAGGTTGAACTGTACTGGCGAAAGTTGACGATCTCGGCCAAGGCGGGATCTGCATCCTCTACAGCATAGGTATTGCCGGCTAAAAGGGCCGTGAGGATCAGTAGACTCGATAGAAGCTTATTCATTGTTTCTCCTGCTAGGTTTTTTATATCTGAAGCATTATTTGATTGCTAAAATACTATAGCAGAGGACTATCGGGGACTTCTATTAAAATACACTGAGGCATACCGTCACGTGATATTCAATATCACTAGAACAAGCGTGCTATAAATATGGCGTGAGCAGGGAATAATTATCCAGCAATTTCAAAGCTTTATATTTAGAGTAAATAGTTCCTAGCGAATTGAATCCAAATCTTGGAGGCTAAGTTACCCCCAAAGTCTTAAGAGAACCTTAAGACAAAAACAGATACAGCGTGAAATTGAGCTCTAGCATTCCCTTCTAAAAAGATTCGAGACTGTTAGTTATTTGCCTAACACCCTCGCAGGGCGGCTTGGAGCCGACACTCATGAGTGCGATGAAGCTCCTAATTTACAGGTATCAGGTCGAGCTTCTCATATAATACTGATTCTATTTTGTCGCGAGAGTAGAACAGCCGGAAACACTTTGTCGTTGGCCCACAACTCGAACAGATTGTCATAAAGCGGGCTATCCGGATCACCTACCTGTCCCGGCGTGTTCATGCCTAGAGTGTTGTCCCAATCGCGCGTATCTATAAAGATTCGAAATGAGGCTCCCGAGGTCTGATTGTCGCCACTGCCTGTGGCGCCCACGGTAAAACCATTTCCGCCTCGTGGCGCGGGGCCCACTTCTAAGCGACTCTCTGATTTCTTCACTTACGGCAGCGCCCAGCGGATGACGTAGGAGTGCGTGCTTGTATTCTGCCTGCCCGTAGACCCAGTCATCCATATTACGGCCAAATTTTTCTCTCAAGGTCGCAACGGCTTGTCCTAGCGTATCTAGAACGAATTCATCTCTTCCGGCGATTGGATCGCTGCCGAAATCACCATCGGGCGCCAACAGCATATCGATCGTGGTCTTCATGCCGACATTGAGGAAACTGCTTGCCTCTTCCGGCACTTTCAATAATTCGATATTGTCTAGCAGTTGTCGCTCGAAGGCTACGTAGATTCCTGCCTCTACCGAGTCCTTGTCTAATTGAAAGTCCCAGTTCAGTAGCATCTGACGCGCGGCTTCCACCTGCCTATCATCGGCTGACAGATCCTTGAAGAAAGGCACTAGGGAGCGCGCAGGGATGGAAAGGTAGTCGTGTTGAAATTCGATCATGTCGGTCATATTGAACTTGCGCCCGGAACTCAACAGTTCGCTGCCCCGGGCCCAGCGATAAGGGTCGGTCCAGGTATGCGCTATCGCATCGAGATGTGCATAGTCTGGTGGCGTGTAGTTGCTATTCGATGTTTCGATGTAGCCAACGCTCAGGATTAAACGAGTTTGGTTTCTGTTTGATCTCTAGATAGCCATCCCATTCATAACGACCATCACCTGGAACCGGCACCAGATCCACTGAAATTTCTTCTAAGCGGCGCAATTCCTACTGCCTGCCAGCCGATGTTTCCATCACGGTCTGCCCAGATCATGTTCTCGCCGGGTATGTGGCTATAATTCGTAGCGTCTCTGAACTCTTCCCACGTCTTCGCCTGGTCCATACGCAGTGATGCTAGATAAGGGGCTCCACCGACATCCATCCAGGCTGGTCGTATCGCATAGGCTAGGTTCTTATCACTAGTCTTCGAAACTTACCGGCCCATGGCGTGTGTACTTCAGCTCTACCGTAACCGCAGCAGCACCCTTAACCTCGATTACTTCCTCGATGATCTCCATGTCCTCCCAATTACCTTGATAACGATACTGGTTTGGATTTGCAGGATTCGTCTCGTAGACCATTAGGTCTTCACCGTCGGTGCCAAACACTGTTAGGCCCCAGGAGCCTTGCTCGTTATGTCCGATAGATATCCCTGGAATTTCGGGCTCCCCCCCGCCGATCACATTCCAACCTGGTCCCACGAGATGCGCCCAGTAACGTAATGATGGAACCGACTGCGCGCGATGCGGGTCGTTGATCATCATCGGCCAACCGTCTTGTGTGAGATCACCACTAACTACCCAATTGTTACTGCCGATGTCGTCGAGATCATGCTTTTGTAGATTGTTGTCCTCCAATGTAATTGTTGAGGCTATTTGATCGAAAGATTGTGATGAATTGCGATTACTCGAAGCAACAATATCGTTTGGCTCAAATTTTATACTGCTGCGATATGAGGTATAAAGATGCAAAATGTCGTTCTCGAGGAGCGACTCGCAATCAATCATTGGATCGAGGGTTAGGTCTGGGTCAGCTGGGTGAAAGTATTGCAGCTCGCGCACGGCATCTTCACCGATAGCACAAACCGCTCTTCCGGTACTTAATTCTCGAGCTATATTGCCAAGCAAACCTTGATGCCTAGAGATGACTACTTCTTCTGTCCAGTGCTGTGGCGCGATACCGAGCAACTTAAATGGCAGCGGCAATGAATCAGGATCATCCAATGCCTCGTCTATATATGCGTTAACACCATGTACAAAGGAAGTAATAATATCCACGCCGCGCGGATGGTAGTGATTCATCTCATCCGCCATCGGCCCGCGAAATTTAAACAAGCGCGTCCCGTGGTCTCTATCAATCTCACGTGGCCCGAACAGTGCCGCTGTTGTTCCTGTAGCCTGAGCTCGCCAGATTTCGAACTGAAACAAGCGATCTCTCGCCGCACTATATCCCTGCGCAAAAAACAGGTCGTGTTCCGTCTTAGCGTAAATGTGTGAGATGCCCCACTTGTCCTTGAGAATCTCCACAGGCTGATCGAGCCCGTCAATACTTATAGTGCTCGAAATTTGCGACTGCGCGAAGTTGCACGCTAGAGCAAAAGTTGTAACGGCAACAAAGTTGGTGCACAGCTTAGTTAACATCGTGGATTACCTTTAGTCTTGTTATTTTATTCGAGAATTTTTATGGCCTCACCAACGACTGAGCAAAAATCTAGAGCTCCGTGAGCAGCTGTAGCGCTAGCTTGTGCCTTATTTTCTAGGCACGAATACATGGTCGTGATGATAGGCTGCCATAACATTCGCACTGATGCCGTTGGCCGCTAACTTACCTGAAACGGCAGCGGTGAGTCCCACAGCATCAAGACTGGAATGCACCATTAGAGTAATACAGTTAAATACTGAATCATAAGCTAGACCGGCAACATCAGCCGATTGCTTAGCTAGCACGAGAGTCAGACCCTCTTCTTCTTGATAAGACGCTAGTGGCTGCAATTCAGCAAAGTCGCCGTACTTCAGATTGGCTGCAGTACAAAAAACGAAGTCGCCAGGAAGCAAACTCGGCTCTAAGAGAACTAGCAACGTATCTAGGTCTTCTTCGCCCGCCATTGAATCCTCCCTCTACTGCTCGGCCTGCTGCTGATCGTGTTCGGCTCGTCGGGCTCCAGCCAAAATTCCACTCATCGCATAATTACCTTCGTGACAGGCAAACTCATAGACCTTACTCGGCGTCGAAAGAAAGCTTAACTCGCCATGCCAGGGCTGCGCATAGTACTCAGGGTCATCGATAGTGAATTCATAGATGATTTGCTCCTCAGATACTCGGGTGAACCGCTCTACCACCTGCCCACTGCTGGTTAGACTAATAGCCGCCTCTTCCTGCATTGGGCTGAAGTTTGTAGTCTCCACCACTAGTGTGTCCCCGTCCCAATGTGCGACAGACTCTCCAAACATAGGAGCTAAGGCTGCCATCTTGTGTTCAGAGTTGATGGGGATAATGCGCGCATGGCTAATCATTTCAGTGCGCAAGACCATGTAGTCTTCAGTCTGCACAAATTCGTAGTTGTTGTTATAGAGGCCATTGATCATAGGGGGGCCAGTGCGCAGCCCAGTGCTGATACAACGCTCGGCTAGCGGTCTTGTCTCCGGCCCATCGAAGCTGGAATTTTTTGTCCTAAGCGCTGCTTTTCGAGCACGCCCTGCGTCGTTATAGGGGATACGCCCGTCGACGGGATCAACGATCCACGCAGTACGGTGTTCGCCGTTAATGGTTCCAAATTTGGTTCCGGGATCGATCCAGAAGGCATTGTAGCCACGACCTCTACCTAAATCGGTGCCATCAGGCAGCTGGCCGGCGACCATATTGTCATCCGTAGCTAGACGCACGTTCTGCGGGTGATCGTCAGTGGCGCGAATCACTTCGTCGTTGCTAAGAGTTGATCCGGTATAGCGCACATTTCGCTCGAGGGTTGTTATGGATGCATTGCTCCAAGTGCCCTGTAGGTCTGGCTTGCCGTTGACAGTGCGCGGTGGCTCATAGCCCTGCCCTTGCGCAAGCTGATGCATCAGGATTGTCAGTAGCAGTACGGAAATAGATAGTCTGGATGTTCTTTTAATTATTTACTCCCTTTTTTGTGGTGAGCCGCAACTTGTTTTACCATTAGTCGAGCCCAGTTCTCAAAAGTATTTGAGCGGGAATCAACTTGCTGAACAACGCTCATCGAAATGACTAATGCCTAAAAGTCACCTACAGCTGAGTGTTCGGGTGAGGGGAAGGCGTCCTTAAAGGCAAAGGCCTCCGGGCGGTGGTATAATCATGGGAGCAATCGCCGCGATGCCTCCATTTACAATACCGCCGATGATGACACCTACTATTTATCCCTAGCGTGTTGTTCATAGTGCTTATTACGATAGTTGTAGCCGTCATCTGCGCGACTTTCTAAGCAACCTACTTCAAAGAAGGTAGCAGAAGACTCTTTCCTACTATCACTACTTTTTGACTCTCTGAATACTTGAGTATGATCGATCTAGCAGCTAGACGAGGCGCTCACCATTGGTGACATCGCCAGTACCCACAACCGAAGGGTCCGGCACGGCTAATACTACGGCCCCATCCTTGTCATAGAACCCCGTAACTAGGCACTCAGACATAATGGGGCCGATCTGTTTGGCTGGAAAATTCACCACAGCCATGACCTGTTTTCCTACTAGGTCCTCCTTCTTATAGAGTTTCGTAATCTGCGCGCTGGATTTCTTAATGCCGATCTCTTCGCCAAAATCTACCTGCAGCTTGAATGCGGGGCGTCTCGCCTCAGGAAAGTCCTCCGCAGCAATAATAGTACCCACTCTCAACTCTACCTTTAAAAAATCTTCCCAATCAATCTGTTCCATCAGCTTGCCTCTTACTCTAGTTGCAGCACTTGATCCGAATAGTAGCACTTACAATTCGATTTTTTCGATCATCAATTGAGCAAAGCCTCATCTAGTAGTAGTATGAAATTGGAACACATTTAGAGAGAAACATAGCATTGAAGAAATTTAAGGCACTCGCTGCAATTCTAACCACGGTTTCACTGAGCGCCTGCACAGTGCCCGGTTGGATGTCTATCGGTGACGAACAGCCAGGCAATGTCTTGATGCCCGGCGAAACGGCTGCGCTGCAGTTCTTCACTACTATTCCAAACTTCGACACTGAAGTTGGTCTACAGGCAAATGTGCAGTATGAATTTAAAACAAACCTACTCAGCAATTGGGTGGACAGCAATATCGATAAAAATGAAAAAAGGCAATCCCTGGATCAGTACGGTTTTGCCAACAGCGTGATGCCACTCCCAGCGATTTCATTGCTGAAACGTTCCAGAGAACATAATTGGTTCGAATTAATGCTACTCCAGGCAAACTGCAAACACAGCACCTTGGTCTGGATTTCCGATCTAACTTTTGATGAGGCTAGTGGTAATTACAACTTCGTCGCAACTTGTGACGGCAAACTCACCCTGTTTGTTAATGATAGTTATGGCTTCCATAGTAATAATTCAAGCTTCGCCAGCATTTCTCTGTCTAGGGTAAATTAGTCGTTACTCATACTAGGAGTGAACGATGCACACACTACAGCAAATACTAAAGCAGAAAGAGAATGACGACATCTGGTCGGTTCCACCGACCAATACTGTCTTCGAAGCGATTCAAGTTATGGCAGATAAGCGCGCGGGCGCTTTACTGGTCATGGATGGCGCCAAACTTGAGGGCATCATCTCGGAGCGGGACTATGCGCGGGAAGTAATCATTAAAGGCCGCAGCTCAAAGAAGACTTTGGTCAGCGAGATCATGAGCTCGAATGTCATCACCGTAGCCCCAACTGACAGCGTGCAAAATGCATTAGAGGTGATGACCGAGCATCATATCCGCCACCTTCCTATCGTAGATAACACAACTGTAGTCGGGGTGGTTTCAATCGGCGATCTTGTGAAAGATGTAATTTCCATGCAGCAATCGACCATAGAGCAGCTCGAGAGTTACATTCGGACTTAGTTGTATCCTCAACGCAACGGCCCGTACGCTAACTGGAAAGTAGCATTCGGATATAGGTAGTGCTCGGGTTTTAAACGACCCTAAGAATCTACCTGCTCAACACTAAATCCACCCCCGATCTGCTCTTTAAAACGCAGAACCTGATTGATGCAACTTGGCTGCTCATCAGCCACGTGGGTCACATACAGAATATTGGTCAGCGACCTTTCTGCAATCGTATCTAACACGCTAAGTATCAATTGACGATGATAGTCGTCCAGACCTACGCAGGGTTCATCCAAAATAAGTACACGAGGCTTCTTGATCATCGCCCGAGCAAGTAAAACTAGCCGCTGCTGACCAAAAGATATCTCGTGGTAATACTGTCTCTCCCATTGCTCCAACCCTAGCGCTGTTATCCAGCGCTTAGCAAGATCAACCTCTGCAGTGCCACTCTCGTCATACAGACCGACTGAGTCGAAGAAGCCGGAAACTACAACGTCTAGCACCCTCCAGCCCTTTATATACTTATTATGCAACTCGTTCGAGACGATGCCGAAGTTTTTCTTGGTTTCCCATATCGTTTCGCCACTTCCTTTTAAACGACCGAATAGAAAAACTTGCTGCCCATAGCCCTTGTGATTCTCCCCGTCGATTAGAGAGAGCAATGTCGATTTTCCACAGCCATTGGGACCTTCTATTACTACGTGGTCCTGGCTGGTCATGATCCAGTTCACATCGACCAGGACTTTGCTATCGCCATAGTTGGCCTGTATGTCCTCCAGCCTGATTAGCTCTTCACGGAGCTTACTTATCGGAATTCCGTGAGGAAGAAGCGCATCCAGATTTGCAGTGGCCTCGATTCCCACAGCACTGATATCCATAAATTCCGAAGTCTTCAATACTTCTGCGAGCAGGCCCTGCCTACTTATTTGCATCTCGGTGCCACTGCGTTCCATGACTGCCATATGGCTCACGCCCGGCAAGATATCCTGCTGCCGCCTGCACAACTGCAGGCTACTGAACTGCGCGCTCATGTATTTTTCAATCGTGTTTGCGATCTGCTCCCTAGAATCTCGATCAATACTCTCGAGAGGATCATCCAGAATAAGTAGCTGCGGCGAGTCGTCACGGTAAGCATAGAGGGAACGTGCGATGAGCACCTTGCGAATCTGTCCCGACGACAGAAATCTAATACCCTTGCTTAGTACCTCTGCCAGTGCGAGCTGTTCAATTAGGTCCGCGAGTAGCACATCGTCCTGGTTCTGCCTCGACCGAGACGCGCGAATTAGATCTTCAACCACAGTCCCTTTGTCCTGCGCATCACCGCTGAACTCACTGATATCGAACCGATTATCTCTCGCCCAGAGGCGCTGCTGCTCCTCGAAGGAAACGATATGCAGATCAAGAGCAGGATCAAAATTTGGGCCATAGCTGACATAACTGCTAGATTCGGGGCGCTTAGCGGCTAGTAGATTAGCGAGAAGCGTCTTTCCGCAGCCATTGGGCCCGAACAGACACCAATGCTCGCCCGACTCGATAGCAAAATGCCCTATCGCCAACAGCGCTTGTCTGCCTATGCGGCATTGCGCATTATCTATTGAAACTAGTGTTTCCATGAGAGCGATGTTGCCACAGTCGTTGCGAAGTTTCCTGCCTTGATGCCAGCCGGCAGAACTCCTCAATCTCCCGAGAACAAGCGCACAGATTTAGGGCCTAATGTTGCAATTCAATATCTCTGTCAGTAAGCTTCGCGCCATGGACATATGCCCTCTCAACATATTCAGTTTTTTCTGGTTTCTCAGTTGCTGGGTAGGCTATAGCCTGTTCGCGCGCAAGCAGGCAAAGAAACGAAATAGCCTCTCTAGCGTGCTGTACCGATACCGCAAGGAATGGGTGCTGAAGCTCTCGAAGAGCGGTATGAGCGAAGTAGATTCTGACTTGCTCGGCAGCCTAGAGCGGCAGGTCTCATTCATGGCCTCGACATCCTTACTCATCTTAGCAAGTCTTGTTACCGTGCTCAGCGCAGCCAGCGAAGGCTTCATGGATATGTCATCGCTCCAGTTCGTCGATGATGTTTCTCTGGAAATCGTTCAGATGAAATTGCTATTGATGATTTTTATCTTTGTATATGGCTTCTTCACATTTAGCTGGGCGCTGCGCCAGTATGGATTCTGTTTTATCTTGTTTGGTTCATCCTTCAATACGGTCAGATATTACAAAGGTGACAAAGAATATCAAGCGCAGGCAGTGCCTCGGGATTTTAAGGCGATGGCGAAGGTGCTGGACCGCGCCGCGCACAGCTACAACTACGGAATACGCGCTTACTATTTCGCTATGGCCGCACTTGCCTGGTTTATTAACGATTGGTTCTTCATGGCTGCCTGCGCAGTAGTCATATTCGTGCTCTATCGCCGCGAGTTTATGTCTAACTCACTGCAGGCTATGGTCGATGCCAGGCAGATTGGTAACGTCCATGACGAAAACGAGATTATGTTCGACTAGTAGTGAATCGCTTACGACTCCTCAACGCTGAACAACTAGAATTGGTCAGCGGGAAAATAATCCACTTGTATTGCCAGATCTCTCGCCGCTTCGGCTGCCAGATAAGCGTCAGCCTCGGACTTATACCAAACCTTCTTCTTAAACGTCGCTAGCATCCTGCCAATATACATAGACTCACTAATACGGTCTCAAAGAGTTGCTGAACGCGATCTGGCAGTTGTACATCGCCAGTTTGATATTCCAACCGACATACGGTAAGTCTTCTTGATTGCTGCCATTGTCTGAGTAGCTCGGTAGCGACATAGAAAAAACCAAGACAGCCAGGCGAACCCAGCATAGAATGTCATGCTTAACAGAAGCACCAGTACGACACGAGAATGGCAGACATACGAGCCTGCCGATAGGCGAAAACCCAAACCAGGGCTAATGCAATTAACGACTGAGCTATAGTGCTCCTAATGTCCTAGCTCCGTAAAAGACTAAATTGACAGCCAGCGACTGGCTGACGGATTGCTATTATCTGATGCCAAGCTTTCTTGCAAGTCGTCTGAATAGACCGCTTGGTTTGGGAATCTGATAGTCAGCGCTTTCCGGAATCCAGAAGGGTTCGCGAAAATTCAATCGCTTAGCCGTACTATTCATCGGCGTGTAATACTTACAATCCGCGAAATAGTAGTGAGTTACTTGCGAGTGTCGAGACCGCGCCAAGTCTTTCTGCTCAGCGCCCCCGTGCAAAAGATTGGCGTGCCAGATTAGCGCATCACCTTTCTTAATGACCCCATATTCTCCTTCTAGCTTTTCCTTCTCAACTAGTTGCTGAATACGTTCCTCGTATTTGTGGTAGTTGTGATAGCCCTGTTTTAGATCGAAATCATCCATGGAGAACTCGTGTAGCTTGTGACTTCCCGGATAATACATTAGCGGGCCATTGTCTTCATCGATGTCTTCCAAGGCTACCCAAACGCCAGCCATAAAGTTGCTCGGTATCGAATTGAAGTGGATCGTGTCAGAGTGTGTGAACTGCCGCGTGCCAATGGGAAAATTTAATGTCTGAAATGGTAACGATTGCCGACCCAGTAGCTGCTGCAACGCACCCGCAATATTTGCGTTTCTCGCCAGCTGTCTGACTTCGTCTACAGTTTTCCAACCATCTTGAATTCTTGCAGGTAGTGTCGGATTCTGTTGATAATCTTCAGGATAGAGCGGCTGAAGTTTCTCCTTGATGCTATCGAGCATGGACTCGTCGAGATCAAAGTCGGCAATTAGGTACCCACGCTCATGGAACTCGGCTACCTGAGACTCAGATAAAACAGCATCGCTGTTTTTTTAGCGCTTCCTTTTTCCATTTCTACTAAGGCCTCTTGCCTAAGGCGCGCTGCATGACTTCGTTCTGAATTGTCATCATATGACCGATGGAGCGGCGCCAATATTCGGAATTATGCGATCCATGATCTTGCATATAGTCAAACGGCACATTGTTTAGCATCAATAGCTGGGCCATTTCGCGCGCTACTTGCACTAGGCCATCCTCGGTTCCAGAATCCATATAGATGTGCGGCATCTGGCTTCTGGGAACCTCATAGATAATCGCAAAAGGGTCGTAGGCCTCGGCCTGCTCAGCTGTTGCGAAGTCGACTCCCTTCGGTGTGCGCTCACCCTGTGTGCTAAAACCCTGCACATCGATAATCTTCGAGATAAAAGCATCCGCCTCATCGATCCTGGCCTGGCGCTGAGGATCTGTCGGGGCGGATGTTCGGTTTGCGCCGGCGCGGATTGCAGCAGCAGCTGTACGCGCATGACCCAAAGCGCCACTAGTGCTTCCAATAGAGATAAATAGTTCGCTGTGCCGAAGACCAATAGAGTAGGCTCCAAAGCCACCCATCGACAGACCAGCGATTGCTCGAGCTTCACGTCTTGGTTCCGTGCGATAACGCTTATCCACCTGGCCGATCACATCATTGACAATGTAGTCTTCCCAATTGTTCGTTTGCCCCTTGGGTGCTGGACGCATAATTGATAAACCAACTATTACCCGCATCGGGCAATACAACGATTAAATCATCCAATTCGCGCGCATAGAATGCCGCCGCCAGATTCCGCCCCCATACCGTGTAATTTTGCATATATCCATGAAGCAGGTAGAGAACTGGATAGCGCGCATCACCGAGGTAGTAGCCTTCAGGCAAAACGATATCGAATTTCATCCGCCTATCTACTGCAGGACTATAGAATTCGACAGTTTCTAGCCCTGGAGGAATTGGCGCCGCTACAGGCTCTAACGAATTGGCGTCCTGAGCATTGGCCTGCCCTATTATCAGCTGCGTCAAGAGCGCAATACCAGCGAGGATTAAATTGAAGGAATCGATCTCTTTCATCGTTCTTACTGGCCGCTCAGCTGATCATTAGTAATTTTATGATAGCAGCCAGTTTACCGCAAAACACGAGATGCTTCCCGCGTTTCTAGTTCGCAGAATAGGCACAGGATGTGTATATTCTAAAGCGATGAAAAAGCAAACCATGTTGAACCTTAACAAGCGCAATCGCGCCTCCTTGCTATTACCAGCTATTTTTTTCTGCTCTTCTCTTGCAGGTGCTGCATTAGCTCAAGATACGGGCGAGCAGCTATTCCTGAATAGCTGTGCAGAATGCCATCAGCGGGATGGCAATGGGATACCGAATATCTATCCCGCGTTAGCAGGCAGCGAAGTAGTGCTAGGAAGTGGAGTAGATGTTGCACTAGTGATGCTCATCGGCCGGGGCGAGATGCCTTCTTTTGCCGGCTCAATAGCCCATGCTGACATGGCAAAAATCATCAATTATGTGCGCAATGCGTGGGGAAACAGCGGGGAACATATTTCCGCGGAGACAATTGCAAACCTTAAATAAGTACACATGTTGATATCAAGAGCACTAGGCTCTCAACGCACAACTTCCTTCGTCTAATTAGTCTAGTTGAGACCCGGCAGCACCGGCATCTCGATCTTCAATACTTGTCGCGTACTACGTAGAATCGCCCAGAGAATGCTGTCTTCGATAGAGCGATCCCAGGCAATACCCTGACCATTCAGCCCTGGTAGTCGAACTGTGGCAAGCCAATCTAGCTCCGACCCAGCCTCTGGCAATGCCATGACATAGATTTCCGGATCATCGTGTCCGCTGAGATACAAATAACCGTCGCTTCCCCAGGAACCGCCAGAATTACTCATCGGCGACATTCTTCGCAAAATTTCGGCAGGCAGCGACCAGCTTTGCAAAACTTCAAAGTCATCATCAAATTGCACCATGACAGTATTACGCGTCTCTCCGTAGGGCTCGGTCATTCCTCTTTGTACAATGTCGTAGTTCGCGAATGCGCCCCACCATGAACCGTTGTACCTATCCAACCAAGTGAAGGATCCCAACATAACACCGAAGCTATGGCTTTCGATGTGCTGCATGTTACCCATATCCCACACTTCGACAGAACTCGTCATTGGCCAGCCCGGATAATTCGAATGAGCCGAGTACAATTTTTCATCTAAGACCACGCCGCTGTCCAGATGGCTGAGAGGACTGTTCAGTTGCGAACCGTCATCCCACTGCTGCAGCACCCTGCCCGTGTTTTTGTCATGTCGTGTTAGGCGCACATTGCTTATTGCATAGAATGCATCTTGGCCTACCGCGACAGCCTGATAAGCATTGTCGACATCGAATCGCTGCACGATCTTGCCATCGAATTCGGGTGGTTGAGCACAAACACTTGAAGCTGCAAGCGCACAGAGGCCGTGAATAGCCAGAGAGGTTAAGTGCTTAATCGAAATGCGCTTCATGAGATTTTCGCCTTTAGCTCAGCTTCGCAGATAGGAAGCGCCGTTCACATCGATAATCGTACCGGTAGAAAATTCCGCTCCTTCGGAGGCGAGAAACAGTACGGCGTGGGCGACTTCTTCAGGCTCAGCGACACGATTGAACGGGCTCTGCGCCTTGATCTCTGCGCCTTCAGGACCATTCAATCTATCAGCCGTGAGTTCGGTATTGACGAATCCCGGCGCCACTGCACCAACGAATATTTTGTACTCGGCCAGCGCTACAGCCAATGACTGGCTGAGGGAGTTAAGCCCCGCCTTGCTGGCGCCGTAGGCCGCCTTGGTTGGCTCTCCACGAAACGCGCCACGGGACGTGATGTTGACGATACGACCGCCGCCCTGGTCGATCATATGCTTTGCGGCACAGAAACAGATGTTGGCGGGGCCGATAAGATTGGCGTCGATCGTTTTCTTCCAAGCCTGTTGCCAGTCTTCGTAGTTGGTGGTTGGCAGCGGGTGGTATACGCCGATGCCGGCATTGTTCACGACGATGTCCAAGCGGCCGAAGCTCTCTATTACATCATCGAGCGCTTTCTTGACCTGATCTGCGTCGGTGACATCAGCTTTGATTGCTAGGTGAGTGTTTCCTTCAAGCTCGGCGAGAGTCTTATCCGCGCTCACCTGATCACTGCGAAACAGTACTGCTACTCGCGCACCCTTTTTCGCAAACGCAAAAGCGATCGCCTTGCCGATACCTCGAGTGCCGCCTGTAACTAGCACCGTCTTATTAGTAAAATCCAACCTAGTATTCCCTCAATTGTTGCGCCGATCCATTTTAAAAAATTTAACAGCTAAACGATCCCATCCATCTTTGCCAAACGCTGAACTAATTCCTCAACTCTAGTGCTATAGCCCCACTCGTTGTCGTACCAACTCACGACCTTCACCATGCGATCTTGCATTACCTGTGTCAGCAATGAATCAAATATACTGGAGTGGGAATTGCCGATAATATCGCTACTAACTATCTCATCGACGGAATACTGCAAGATACCTTTCATGGGGCCGAGCGCGGCTGCCTGCATTGCCGCGTTTATCGATTCGACCGTGACATCTGAGTCGAGTTCGACCACAAGGTCTACGATGCTGCCATCGGGAATGGGCACTCGCATCGCCAGACCATCCAGCTTGCCAGCCAGTTCGGGCATAACCAGACCAATCGCCTTCGCCGCCCCAGTTGAAGTCGGCACTATATTGGTAGCTGCGTTACGCGAACGCCGCTTGTCGCTAGCATGGGGGGAATCTATTAGCCGTTGACCCGACGTATAGGCGTGCACTGTAGTGAGCAAGCCTCGACGAATTCCAAAAGAATCGTGTAACACCTTCGTAAGAGGCGCCGCGCAGTTCGTCGGGCAGCTCGCATTGCTAATAATCGTACTGGAAGGTGTAACCACATGATCATTAACGCCGCTCACTAGAGTTGCATCGAGAGAATCTTTACAAGGCACAGTGAGCACAACACGTTTAGCGCCGCCATCGATATGTTTCTGCAAATCTACTAAATGCCTGAAGGCGCCGGAGCTTTCGATGACGTAATCGACTCCCAATTCCTCCCACGGCAATTTCGTAGGATCTCTTTCGCTCAACACTTTGAACCTGTCGCCATCAAAGCTCACCTCACCCGGAAACACTCCATGAGTACTATCATACTTAAATGCATAGGCGAGCTGATCTGGACTGGCAAGGTCATTCACCGCAACCACATCATAGTGTTTACGTAGCTTCGCGATACGCATGATAGTTCGACCGATTCGACCAAAACCGTTGATAGCAATTTTAGGTAAAGCCATGGTACATCTCCAAAGCTACACTGCGCCTACTCAGCCAGCATCTTCTCAGTTAGCTCCCAAAGTTTCATTGCACCTTCTTCGCTTACAGCCCAGGGTGCAACATCGCAGAATCTGGGCGAGTCCTGCGTGGCGAGATTAGACACGTCGCAATCCTCGCAGTAGAGGCCGCCGGTGTCGGCGAGCGCATCACTGGTTGCGGCCCACAGAGTTGTGCTGCAACCCTGCGTAGTCGACTTGAACAATGCAGCAACCTGCTCTGAGATATTGCCATCGGCATCAGTCCAGCCTAGGGCCATCATCTCTTCGTTGGGCAGGTGCCGCTGCAGTGGCGTAAGAATACCACCTGGATGAACCGAGAAAGCTTGTATACCCTTATCTCGATATTTCATGTCCATACCAAGCGCGAACAAAGAATTGGCTGTTTTCGCCTGAGCATACGCAGTCCATTTCTCGTAGTCGACGGATTCGAAATGCATATCGTCCCAGAGAATATCGCTACGGCGATGCCCGATAGAGGAGAGACAAACCACGCGCGACGAACCAGCGTTCAGAAGTAGGCCCCGCAATTTTTGAGTCAAAACAAAATGCCCTATATGGTTGACACCGAATTGCGATTCCCAGTTATTGCCGACCCGCGCTTCTGGGCAGGCCATAATGCCGGCATTATTAATCAACAAGTCTAGTTTTGATTCTCGGTCCGTTACCGAGGCCGCATAGCCACGAACGCTTGCTAGATCGGCAAGGTCCATCGCATCAACAATCACTTCACCTTCTATGTCCTTTAAGTTTTCCTTCGCTTTGTCAGGCGTACGTACCGGCACATAAACTTTTACACCTGCAGCAGCCAGCGCACGTGTAGTCTCCAAACCGATACCGGAGTAACCACCGGTTACGACCGCGACTTTGCCTGACAGCTCTTTGCCGGCCAAAATTTCGCTGGGCTCAGGTTTTCCGCTAAATCCGGAGTTTAATTTCTTCTGCACTCGTGTCGACATTCCCAACCCTCTATATAATGGAACTGAACCGCCCCCTTATGATAACTGTATTACTTCTACCTTAACGGAGTCTCAAGCAGCTGTGAACGTATTCAGACCGCCGCTAGAGACAACGGTTCCGTTGCTAGCCAGGAAATCATCCTGCATCATTTTCCGCAGCGTTGACTCATCGCTAGCCGTGTTGGCGATAAAACGCTGATCAGTTTCAAGCAGCCTTCCAATGACTATCCCGCTCACAGGATTCGTCTTGTCGAAGCAGACCGTATAGGTTTCAATCTTCGCTACACCACTAGGTGCTTCGGTAAATTCTGGACTAGGCATGGCGTTGATCTGGGCCTGTATTTTAGCATTTGATTCTCTTTGCCACTCGCCGCGTAGTGGCGTAGCAGAATAAATACCAGTAGCGTGTTTCGATAGGCGCCCACCGTTTGCTGTTATCAGTGCGTACTGCTGTGGATCGTCACGCAGCAGGGGTATTGCGGTCGCGATAGCATGCATCGAATAATTGTTTCCTGGCCCGCCAAAAAATGGCAGTCCGCCTGTTAGCGTTAAGCCTCGCGGATCCGAGTAAGACAATCCTAGAGCATCACATGCAACCTCAACAGCCGATGGGAAACAAGAATAGATATCAATTAAGTCTATGTCCTCAATTGTTTTGTTCGCCATCGCAAATGCCTGCTGGCTATTTGCTACAATTGCAGGCGAGGAGTGAAGATTAACTCGATCGCTTATTAGCAATTTCTCGTTCGCCTCACTGCAGCCATGCAGGAAAACCCATTTACTAGGATCGATACCCAGTTGTTTTGCCTTTCCTACCGAAGTCATGACAACAGCCGCGCCTTGATTTACAGCATCCCGTGAATTCATAAACTTCGGATAGGGAAAACATATAAACCGATTTTCTTTGGTAACATTCGCCAGTTCGGTTGCAGAGCGTCTCGTGCCGTAGAAAGAGAAAGGATTATTTGAAGCAACATCTGTAAAGGGCGCGAAGAGTTCTCCCATTGCTAACAGATGCTCATCGACAGACCGCCCTTTATCTTTTCGGATGGCGTTCTCGAAAAGAGGATAGGCTTGAATTGGTGCGATCAATCCATGAGCCCTCTCATGAGCATTGGCCAAGGCCTCGCCAAGGCCCCGATCTTCTTGCGAGCCCGCATCCTCTTCCTGCCAATTCAACTCAATATTGTTTCTTCGAGCCAGCTGTGCTGTCCGTATAGCCTCAGAACCGGTGAGAAGCACAACAGATACATCGCAGCTACTTATGCGCTCCGCCATTTCGTTAATTAATTTCTGCGGCGTGTTTCCACCAACATTGGCATAGATGGCATTCGTTGGATTAGCACCTATTCTTCGTGCTACCGCACGAGGTGGATTCTCGGCGCGGCCGAACGAGGTTGCAACCCGTGGTTTCTCGTAGGAATCCTGGAATATTCGAACCACTGCAAGCGTATCTATTTCTGCCGCGAGCTCGTGTCCGATGCCCGTGTCGGCCAATGCAGCCTTTGCGGCCTCAGCAGCGATTCCCATCGGCGAGTGCGCCAACTCGGGGTTAGTCTGTCTGTCTGTGAACTGACCGCTTCCAACTAGTATTGGTGTTGAATCTAACAAGTGAGAACCCTCTCTAACAATTAACATAGAAGTCGACTCTTGAGCTAGAGAACTTCCCCAACCAAGTTCCATTAAGAGCAAAAAAGCACTACTTTGGGTGGAGATTCTAGCTGAGGAAAGCCTAGCCCATCTCGGTAAAAATCAACTTATCTCCCAATGTCGTCTACACCTAGTGTGATCATACTTATACGAGGTTTCATTTGGCCCTCTTCTTATTCCAGATGACGTATTGGAGGCATTAGAGATCTAAATTCTACGCCCCAGCTTCCTTCTCGTCTATTAAGTACCCAGACAGCTGGGCCGGTTAAATAATGCTCCGCATTAGGATTAAAGCGCTCAAAACTCAACTCTACAATCACCTGATTCTCTGAGACGTTAACGACTTCGAAGTAACCTAACTCGCTGCTATGCCAATTTTCTCTCTCGCGCATGCGCTCAAAATTCATCGTCACGATCGGCGATGCAATATCCTCCGCCAAGATGAACTGCCCTGCGCTCAACATGATTTGTGGCACATGGCTCACTTTCAGAAGCGCCGCATTGTCAGCTGCGTTGAATGCTACAAAGAATTCATCAACCAAGGCTATAGCCGCTTGCCGGGCATCAATCAGCACCGCCTCATCAGGCTCCGGGCTCAGTTGGCCTGGCGCACGATACTGCATTCCCCAGCGCCCCTCATTGTTTGTTACTACATAGAACATATAACCACGGCTAATCACCTCGCCTGCCGCATTAAGACGGCTATACTCTACTTCGAAATTTACTTTTTGATCTGAAGATTGCCCAGGAGTGATCTTGTCGAATGTGCTACGCGCCCAGCCCTGTTTTTTCAACCCATCGAAATCCGTATTGAATTGCTCTGGCTCATTCGCGATAACCATGCCAAAGGGCGCGTGGGTAATGTAAGGGTAGTTCACTGTCTTCCGAATGATGTTGTTGTCTGCCGAATTCCATGCTTCAAGAAAACGATCTAAGGCGGCCCTAGCTTCCATTTCTGACTCCTGAGCTGGCTGGGCATTCACCGTGGTACTGAGCAATACCAACAGAACAAGCGGAGCAAAAAAATGTTGAATATTTTCCATTCGAAATCACCTCCCGCACTCGAGCACAGTATGGTTCTGCAGGTTTATTAGTCATCCGTTAACTACACCCAGCGCCTTACCTTGTTTTTATAGGTGAGATATTCTTCGCCAAATTTCTCTGCTAAGTAAGCCTCTTCCTTTGCAATCGCAACGTGATAGAGGAGGAAGGCGGCCGGGATAAAACTAACGAAAATCCAGATACTGTCGCTCGCAATTCCGATACCGATGTTTATTAGACAGAATCCAGCATAGATGGGATTGCGAGACCAGGCGTAGAAACCCGTTGTTACAATCGAAGTAGTAGGCTTCCAGGGTTCGATGGCAGTGCCAGCGCGCCTGAATGAAGTAGCAACGAGAATCGCTATAGTGATGCCAAACAACACCAGCAGGTAGCCGAAAATTTCAATGGATTCCGGGATGCCCAGACCCACTGGCCGCAGATATTGAAAACCCGCCCCCAAGAAGATGCAGCTCGCAAATATCGCAGGAGGCGGAAATTTAACTGCAGCGCCTTTGTTATCTTGCTTATCTTGAGTTGACTCCTCATTCAATTTATCACTCATAGCTCACCCCACTAGATTCGATTCAGCCTAATAATCAGTATATTCCCAACAGGTACTGGCGCATGCCCGAGACTAACTAGCGCAATCGTCCATCCTAGCTGACAGGCCGATTACCAAAATCCGGCATTTCGAAAAGGCAAATGTTGAGCCCCCGTTCGGGGTACTTGTCTTCGAATTCTGGCGCGACAGCCATCTCTCCGAGATAGGCTCCCTCAGGATTGTGCTTCTCAAAGAGTTCCTGCAGATAATCACTACTGAGAAAAGGGCTATTTATGGTGGCGATGACTTTCGCACCGGGCGCACAAAGACCGTGAAGCTTCTTCATTACTGCGCCGTAATTTTTTGCTGAATCAAAACTTCCACGCTGGCGCATCGGTGGATCGATAACCACTATATCGTAGCGCCCAAACTGTTTCATTTTTCCCCAGGACTTAAACAGATTGTACGGAACCGACTGCACGTAGCGAAGGTCTTGCTGGTTCAGAGTATGATTCTCCTCACCCCACTTAATACTAGTTTTACTCATATCCACGTTGGTCACCGATCTCGCACCACCGGCAAGAGCAGCTACAGAAAGCGAACAGGTATAAGCAAACAAGTTCAGCACGTTGGCATCGAGACTATTTTCTAGCAGCCAGTCACGCAGGCAGCGCATATCGAGAAACAGACCAGTATTCTGCTGCGTGCCGGGATGCACGTCGAAGCGCAAGCTCCCCTCGTTTGCAACTACCGGGCCTGCCGCTTCGCCATAAATGGTCTGCGCCGGAGCACCGCGCTCGAATCGGTTCTGCAGTACGATCGTACGGATTTGCTTACGTTCATCGGCCCGCAGCAAGATTTCCGTCAACCTCTCAATATGATCGATCGCAGCATGGGCAGTTATCAGAACCAGTGGTCGGAACCAATCGATGCAGACATGTTCGAGGCCGGGAAAGAGATGACCTCGACCATGAAAGATCCTACGCGCATCGGACTGATCGCTTGCGAAAAAAACTGCTGCAGAGTTTTTCAATAGCTTCTAGGTTATTAACAGTCAAAAGATCATTTCTCGGGAGTCTAGCCGCTTTAATAGTAGCAGCGCAGAAATATTGGATTAGGAGATTTTGTCATTGATGACAGTAAATAACCGCGGCTTTTAATTTTTAATTTTCCTATTGCGAATCTCGACTGACGCATAGTCAGCCATAGTTTGCTGCGCTTCCAATCGTTTCAGAAATACATCAACATCGTCAAAGGGCAGGTCTTTAAGCGCGGCATAGTCAATATTCCACCACTCGCTCTTCATAAGACTCACAATCTGCTCCTTAGTAAAACGCGTACGCACAACCTTACCCGGATTGCCGACCACGATCTGATAGGGCTCAACATCCTTGGTAACTACTGCATTACGTCCGATAACGGCGCCGTCACCAATCTTTACTCCCGCCATCACAACTACATTATGGGCGATCCAAACATCATGACCTATGCTGGAGTAGACACAGCCCGCCTCATAAGCTCCGCTTACAGACATGCTACTAGAAACCCAATCGGTCGGATGATTGTCTGTAGGCTGACCAAGAACCACATTGCGACCAATAGAACAGAATCTGCCTATCGATTCGAGATGCAATATCTCTCCCCCCTCGCGCATGTAGCTGTAAGCGCCCATGCGAAGCGGATGATCCGCTTTAGGCAGTCGAACTTGCACATCGCCCAGTCGCGAATGCTCCTCCATAACCAGCTGAGATTGTGCACTAATATTGCTGAAATCCTGAATACGGACACCGAGCCGTTTCGCCTTCAGTTTCTCGAGTCTATTTAGAATACTTGGCACTTATTCAGTGACTCCCTTGCTTTCTTTTCGTTCATAGCAGTAACCGAGCGCGATGCTCAAGCTACCAACAGGATTGAGCATTTAATTTGCGCGAAATTTAACGGTGTCACGCAAAATTTCCTACTTTCGTCATATTAGTAGCAATAGAATCTGTTAACTATACGGTATACTGCCCCGCAATGAGTAGTGCACACGACATTTTACATTCCGTTTTTGGTTTTTCGTCTTTCCGCCCTCCCCAAGATCAAATAATCGACGCCCTTATCCTCGGCGACGATGCATTGGTTTTGATGCCTACTGGCGGCGGTAAGTCGCTGTGCTATCAGATTCCAGCACTGGTACGCGAGGGTTGCGGCGTTGTTATTTCTCCCTTGATCGCATTGATGCAGGACCAGGTAAGTGCAATGCGATTACTGGGAGTACGCGCCTCCTTTCTCAACTCTACTTTGAGCGCCGCCGAAGCTAGAGAGATCGAGCGAGCACTGCTTGCTGGCGAATTGGACCTACTCTATATAGCACCGGAGCGGTTCACTCAGGCAAACACACTAAGACTGCTTCGAGAAGCCCCGATCTCACTGTTCGCCATTGACGAGGCCCATTGTGTATCGCAGTGGGGGCATGATTTTCGAGCCGACTACCTAAAGCTAAGCCTGCTACACGAACTGTTTCCAGAAATACCGCGCATCGCACTTACAGCGACCGCAGACGCTAGAACCCGCACTGAAATTATCAGTCGATTACAGTTAGAAGAAGCGGGGCAGTTCATCGCCGGCTTCGATCGCCCCAATATCTGCTATCGCATCGCGTTAAAACACAATGCGAAACAACAATTCTTGAAATTTTTGAAAGACGAACACGCGAACGATGCGGGCATCGTGTATTGCCTCTCGAGAAAGAAGACAGAGGACATCGCCTATTGGCTGCAAGCGCAAGGCTTCAACGCGCTTCCTTATCATGCTGGACTGCCTGCCGAGACTAGAGCGGATCATCAAAGTAAATTCCTGCGCGACGAGGGGGTGATCATCGTTGCCACCATCGCCTTCGGCATGGGAATCGATAAACCCGATGTGCGTTTCGTCGCTCACCTGGATCTGCCGAAGACGATCGAGTCTTACTATCAGGAAACCGGTCGCGCTGGCCGTGATGGTGAGCCTGCCGATGCATGGATGATCTACGGTTTGCAGGATGTCATTAAACTGAGACAGATGATGGAAGGCTCAGATGGCAGCGAAGAACATAAGCGTGCGGAGCAGCACCGCCTGAATGCGATGCTGGGCCTGTGTGAGATTACTAGCTGTCGTCGTCAGGCCCTTCTTGGCTATTTTGACGATGAAATGGAACATGCTTGTGGAAATTGTGATTGCTGCCTCGAGCCGCCACAAACTTGGGATGGCACCGAGGCAGCAAGAAAGGCATTAAGCGTCACCTATCGCACTAATCAGCGCTTCGGGGTGAATCACCTCATCGACGTGCTTCGCGGCGCCGAAAACGACAAGGTATTTCAATTCGATCACCATCGGCTTGCCTCCCACGGCATCGGCCAGGAACTAGACAATAACCAGTGGCGTTCGGTATTCAGACAGTTGGTCGCCAGAGGCTATTTAAGCGTCGATCTGGAGCGCTTCGGCGCGCTTCGGCTAGAGGAAAGTTGCCGGCCCTTGCTACGCGGCGAAGAGACAATTCAACTTCGAGTTGACGTTAAGCAGAAAACAGCGAAGCGACAAACCAAGACACCACTTGCCGCCGATGTCGATGTCGCCCTATGGGAAGCACTGCGGGAATGCAGACGGCAGTTTGCCGAAGATAAAGGCGTGCCACCCTACGTGATCTTTCACGACAGCGCTCTGCAGGAGATGTGCGTGAACCTGCCCCAAGATATGAATGCTTTTGGCATGGTGAGCGGCGTGGGAGAGAGGAAACTGGAGAAATACGGGCCGGCATTTTTAAGGGTTATTACTGATCATTTGGCTTAGGTGATTGCTGGAGTCTCATCCAGTTAGGTTCAGCATCTTTAGTTGGCAGGGTTCTGGTTTCCCTCAAAAATAGAGATTGCAAAGGTGCGCCTTAGTTGGCACCCTTGAGCCCAATCTAAAATCATAAATTAAGGAATCCCGATGTTCAGTCGAAACCCCTCCAATCCAGTCGTAGCAGCACTCTTAAGCCTATTCGTCATTCCGTTTGTGGCAAATATTCATGCAGCTGAATTGGACCGCATTGGCACCTTCGATTTCCCAACGTCAGGCTCACCTGCCGCTCAGGAACATTTCATCCGCGGCGTGGGCTATTTACATAGCTTTGGCATGGTTCAAGCCCAGAATGAATTTCGAAGCGCTCAGGAGATCCAACCTGACTTCGCTATGGCCTATTGGGGCGAGGCATTCACCTATCAGCATCCTTTCTTTGGCCAGAAGGACGCCGGTCCTGGCGAAGCCTTAATGCGCCTAGGTGCGACTAGTGAGGAACGGCTCGCCAAGGCACCCACGGATCGAGAAAAGGGCTTTCTGCTAGCAGCCGAAGCTTACGCGTTGACCGTTGGAGGCATGCCAGAGAGACGCATTGCCTGGATGAACGCAATGGCCGACCTTTATGCACAATATCCCGATGATTTTGAGGTCAAAGCCTTCTACACCGCATCCATGCTGTCTGGCGCGACGGCGTCTGGCGCAGATAGCCAGCGCATCAATATGCGCGCCGGCGCCTTAGCCCTGGAAATGTTCAAGGAGAACGACAATCATCCCGGCGCGGCTCACTACGTAATTCACTCCTTCGACGATCCAGTCCATGCGCCCATTGCGTTGGAAGCGGCAACTGCCTACGCCGATATAGCACCCGCAGTATCTCATGCCCGTCATATGCCCACTCACATATTCATCCAACATGGCATGTGGAATGAAGTCTCCGTCTGGAACGATTCTGCCTTCAACGCAGGGCTAGAACTCTGGAGTGAAGGTGATTCTACGGGAGATATGAATCACTCCTCTAACTGGGGTCAGTATGGCGATCTGCAACTCGGTGACCTCGAGAAGTCCGAGAGATGGATCAAACGCGGCCAGATGGTTCTAGACAACGCTCCCAGCAGCGCCCGCGCAGCGAGCACTGTTAAGACGATGAGAGCCAGGCATATTATCGAGAGCAAGCAGTGGCAAGTGCAGCCTTTTTCTGATGATCTCGACGCCACGGAATTGCTCGCACTGGGCCTAAGCGCCGCTCACCTTGGTGATTTAGCAGTGGCAAATCAAGTCGTAGCGAAATTAGACAAAATGCTAGCGGATAGTCCTGACAATGGGCAGCTAAAATTAGTACATCACGAAGTTGCCGCTCTAACTCTCCACAAGGAATCTATGCAGCAAGCTATGGTTGATGTGGCTAAAAGGCAGCAGGCTATAGAGCTGATTCAAGAAGCTATGACTATTAGAGAAGGTCAACGAGCACCAAACGGCGCTGCTACTCCACTAAAACCTGTGCATGAATTGGCCGCAGAAATGATGTTAGAAATGGGCATGCATGACGAAGCAGCAGAGCTATTCGGAACTTCATTGCAGCGTTTGAAAAACCGACCTTGGTCACTTCTTGGCGCTGCGCGCAGCCACAAGAACTTGGGCGAGCAAGGCAAAGCCTCAATGATGTACGAATCCTTGTTAGCAGTATGGAATGATGACAGTCACCCTGCTGTTCAGGAAGCGAAGCAATATCTAGGTTATTAGTCGCTAGGTTGCCAATAAATAAAATGCTGTCAGAAATAGGAAGAGAACGTCTATGACTAAGCAGGAATTAGAAAAAGTAGCTGCCAATGGATTGATCAACCGACGCCACCTTCTTGGTCTCGGTTTGGCAGGAATGGGTACGGCCGCATCCACTTCTTTACTAGGCGCCGACGCGGGGCTCAATTTGGAAATTCCCGGATGGTCTAAGCAGCCTGGGGCTAACGCCAGTGGTTATGGCTCGCGCTCTAGGTTTACCGATGACATGCAGAGAATGTCGGGTAACCCCAATCCACTTTATCCTGGTGGCGGTGCATCGCGTTCACCCCTGCATCAATTGCAGGGATCGATCACGCCAAATAGCCTCCACTTTGAGCGGCATCATGCTGGCATTCCCGATATAGATCCGGCTCAGCACAAATTGGTTATTCATGGCTTGGTGCGTCAGCCTCTAGTATTCAACTATGAAGACTTGCTGCGCTATCCGATGGTCAGCAAAATTTATTTTCTAGAGTGTTCAGGTAACAGCGGTTCTCTGTTCGGACCTAATCCTGCCGACGGCAGCGCGCAGAGTCTGCATGGTTTGGTTTCCGGTGCCGAATGGACTGGTATCCCGCTATCGACCCTCTTAGATGAAGCTGGAGTAGATCCCGAAGCTCGATGGATCAATGCCGTAGGCGCAGATGCTGCCAGTATGGGCCGCTCTATTCCTCTCAATCGCGCTATGGATGATGTAATGCTCGCACTGTTTCAAAATGGCGAGCCGGTGCGGCCTGGTCAGGGCTATCCAATGCGTCTTTTCGTACCGGGATGTGAAGGCAACATCAGCGTGAAATGGTTGACGCAAATAAAACTCACGCGTGAACCGACTCACTTCCGCGATGAGACCAGCAAATACACAGACACCCGACTCGACCGCAAGAGTCAGCAATTTACTTTTCCTATGGGCACCAAGTCAGTCATCACCGCACCCTCAGGACAGATGAAGTTAGAACGACAAGGTATCTATCAGGTAACAGGTATCGCGTGGTCTGGACGCGGTAGCATTCGCCAAGTCGAAGTTAGCGCAGATGGCGGGCGAACTTGGGCCGATGCGATGATTGATTCCCATCAGAGTGAGAAGGCTTTGGCGAGATTCAGAATTCCATGGCAATGGTCTGGAGGCGATGCTGTTCTGCAGAGTCGAGCAACAGACAGCCAGGGCAATGTGCAGCCAACACGCACCAGCCTTGTAACAGAGAAAGGCAATATCAGCACCTATCATTTCCACGGCATTCAGAGTTGGGCCGTTAACACTGCGGGAGATGTTGCCAATGTTTACGCTTAAAAAGCTTCTAACCGCCTCAGCGGTTTCAGCGAGCCTATCAATAGGCCTATCGGCTGCAGTCCAAGCTCAATCGCTTGGCACCCCAATCAATGAGAGCCAGTTACAGGGTTTCGATCTGATCGCACAACCCAACGGCAGTGGCTACCCCCAAGGCAGCGGCACGGCAATGCAGGGAAAGGCCATCTTCGAGAGACGCTGCGTGGCCTGCCATGGCATGACTGGAGAAGGAACATCCGCAAATACGCGCCTCGTCGGCGGCGACATGCAGTCCGAGGAGCGACCGATCCGGACAGTAGGCAGCTACTGGCCCCATGCCAGCACGCTTTTCGACTATGTCCAGCGAGCCATGCCTGCAGACGCACCTAAATCACTGACCAGCGATGAGGTGTACCAGGTAATAGCCTATGTACTGCATTTAAACGGCATTATTGAGGACTCCCTAGTTCTGAACAAGGAAACCCTCATGCAAGTCGAAATGCCCAACAAGGACGGATTCATAGATAGCAGCCAAGCCCTCTAAAACACCCTCCGGGAGCCTCCAAAGCCGTATGTGACCAACTGTCACAGGAGGTTCCCTACCCCCGCAAATCCAAGTATGATCCTCTCGCCTTCGAAATATCAATAAAGAGAGGATCCAATGAGTAAGTCCTGGTTGAATTTGTGCCTATTGTGTACAGCGGTAGCATTGTTGTTTTCAAAGTCAGTAAGCGCTGCAGAGTCTGGGCTAGTCATGCCCCTTATCGACGGTGAGCCGAGCTTCGCCGACTTCGAGAATATGGCCCCCTCTTCAGTATTGGCCCGCTCTATGACGAAGGTCGACAGTTTTGTTCAGCGCGAGCCCGAGCCCGACGAGCCTTCAGCACAACGCACCGAGGTTTACATCGGCTACGATCAGAATGAATTGCATGTAATGTTCCTGGCCTTCGATACGGATCCAGATCAAATTAGAGCAAACCTCTCATCAAGAGAGAATATCGATGGTGATGACCATGTCGAGATATCCTTCGACACATTCAACGATCAACGCGCTGCTTTCTCATTCAGAACAACTCCACTAGGCATTCAATGGGATGCACGCTGGACCGAAGGCTCTTCGCGCCGTGCGGGCTTCGACACCACATTAGAAATGGTATGGGAAAGCGACGGTCAGCTTACCGATCAGGGCTATATGGCAAAAATGGCTATTCCGCTGCGCAGCCTGCGATTCCCAGATAACTCAGAACAGAATTGGCGCATTCAGTTCGGCCGCAACATACCTCGCTATGGCGAAGAATCGTACTGGCCCCCTTACTCTGTAAACGTTGAAGGCCGCCTGAACCAAACTGCCACACTTACCGGGATTCGAGATGTGTCTCCGGGAAATAATTCGCAGATCATCCCCTTCATCTTCGCGAGAGAAGTTGATTCCCTAGACCTCGGCGCAACAGGTGGACCCAAATTCGATCAGAGTTCTGAACAAGATGTAGGCTTGGACGCAAAGTTTATTTTCAACGATTCGATGGTACTCGATATCACGCTTAATCCAGATTTCTCGCAGGTAGAATCGGATCAGCCACAAGTAACACTGAACGAACGATTCGAAGTTCAGTTTCCTGAACGTCGTCCTTTCTTCGTCGAAAACGCCGATTTCTTCGCCACAGATTCAAACTTAGTATTCACCAGAAGGATTGTCGACCCCGAAGGCGGCGCACGCTTTACCGGCCGCGCAGGCAACTTTGGCTTCGGTAGTATCCTAATCAACGATGAGGCCCCCGGCCTTAATCGAGCTGATGGCGACCCACTAAGAGGCGAGAAAGCTAACGTTGCTATCTTGCGTGGCTTTATGGATATTTCAGACCAAGACCGCGTCGGTGTGCTACTGACTAACCGCGATCTCGCCGACGGTCACAACACAGTAGCTAGCATTGATGGCCGCTTTAAGCTAAACAATAACTGGACTACTCAGCTACAGTTCGTGGGAACCGATAGTGAGGCGTTCGATGGCAGCTCGGAAACAACTGGCTACCAGCGCAATATTCAAGTGAATCGTGCGGGCCGCTCGTTCAGCAACCACACACATTTTATTGAGACTACTAGCGACTTCCGCACCGAGCTAGGCTTCCAATCTCGTTTCTTCCGTTCTGACTCTTCGGGTCTGCACCAGCGTGTAAACTTTAATTTCTATCCAGAAGATTCCAGTCTCAACAGATGGAATGCCAATCTCTTTGGTGTCTACATCAATGATATCGGTGGCGATAAAATCTACTCACAGCTTGGACCGGGATTCGGTGCGAATTTCGATACGAATACCTTTAGCGCAAGCTACACAGAGTATTCAGAAACGCTCCGGCCGAAAGATTTTTCTGGCATCATGACGAACCGAACCTATAAGTACGAAGATTTCAACCTCGGCTATACCAATACAACACTAAACACTTTGTCGTTCAGTGCGAACCTCAGGACAGGAACAACCCTGAACTTGGTACCCCCGAGCGGAACATTGCCTAGCATCGCAGACACCACTCGATTTAGTGTCGATATGCTTTGGCGCCCAATCGATAGACTGCGCATCTCGAACACTTTCTTCCACACAGAACTGGAAACTGAATCTGGCGGCACAGACATCTTCACTAACGATATTTTCCGCAGTAACTGGAACTATCAGTTCACTAAGGAATGGTCGCTGCGCTTCATCGCACAATACGATGAAACAGATGCCGGTCCAGCATCAAGGTTAGTCGACGACGAGAACCTAAACTTCGATATACTTCTACGCTACGTGATCAACCCATGGTCTGCGTTCTACGTTGGTTACAATACGAACCAGAGTAATTTCGACATCGTGGAGATGGAAGGCGAAAGAGAATTGGTGATAGCCAATGATCTGAAGAATGATGGAGACCAAGTCTTCATGAAGTTCTCCTACCTATTTCAGCGCTAAATTCTTTGCTTCGATATTTTGTAGTGGGCTAACGTCAAGTTCGCCCACTACACCTCAGAATAGCCTCCCGCCTTACTGTCACAAAATATTACATAACTCCCAGAGCGACGCCTATCGCCCGATAAGTCACGGGCTATGCTTGAACTCGGCGAAATCCGTGCGGTCCGGCGTCATTTCAATGAGAATATCCGCGACCAACACAGCGATGCACTTCCCCCTGCAAGATAAAGGCCCCACTGACTCTTTGCGCGCGTTGGCAGTGGTTGAGCGAAGCGTTTATACTAGGTTTGCTTCATTATCTTCGGGGCTCAGCCAGCAGGAAGACATTTCACTAGCCTAAGCAATACGTCCACCCATAGAGCTAGCCAGTGAGCACAAATGCAATCGGGAAATGGAAAATGATAGAAAAAATAGTTCGCTGGCAGCAGCCAGTCATAAAGACAGACATTGATCATCTCATCGATAGTACTGAGCAGCCTTCTTAGCTCGGGCCTATCTGCGCAAAATACTGCCGTGATAAGCGAGCAGTATCCAGAAGTAGCTGACCTGTTTAATGCCTTCGATGTCACGCAGGCGAAAGCTCTCGAAGAAATTGCTGCGATCAATGCCGACCCTGCCACACAGCAAGTGCGAAATGAATTGCAGATGAATATGAATATGCGCGCCAGCATGACCATGCGCGAGATGATGGCATCCGGCATGATGACCCAAGAGGCTGCTATGGAAATGGGCATGAACAACGGCCCTCATCATGACCTAGAAGTTGCAGCACGAATGCGCCTCTTAGAAGTGATGCGTGGCAAGCATAGCAACGAGTCAGCCGAGGCTGCCTTTGAAAATAGTTCGGCCATCGAGTCGTCACACAGCCGAAGTATTTAAGCACGGACGAAATTTCGAAGAAGCACTATTTACCATCTATATCGATGGCGATGTAGATGACAAACTCGCGGCCGTTGCCGATGCAATAGAAAGCTATCTTAGCGACGATCAGCACTCTGTAGCCACCGTACCGAAAGAGAGCGACTACCTGCTAAGCCACGATCAAGCCAATGGGCTTAAAACCGCATTCCCACTTCTAAGGGGCTTCATGTGGACTCACCAATGGTTGCAACTTGCTGCACTTGAAGCAGTGATACTGCAGGGGCTGGACCCCCAGTTCAATGGGGGTGTCGATGTGGCTCTTGAACGCTTCTGGAACAAGATTGGCTCATCCGGTGGCATGACTATGTTCCCAGCACCTGGCGAGCTGCCTATGGCACCAGCTATTGCACCCGATCTCTATAGCCAATCTCCGGAGGCGGCGATTATCCTAGATAACTTAAACCTTCTAGAGACTGTCATCGCCGACATCCTCGCCTTCCCGAACGCTGAGAATCGCGATGAGTTAATGGATCAGGCCATCACTTACTTTACCGGTAAAGACACCAACAACGCCCAATCGATGGATTATCTGCTATTCGCACTTCGAGGCGGAATCTACAATCAGGGTGGTCCTGCAGTTGGTGAACTCATGCAGTCGGAGAGAAACCGCGCACGCGAAGCCATGGACATGCAGCACAACATGATCATGTCCTCTCCCCAATAAAAATTTGGATTACAATAAGGGGCTTGGGGCGAAAGACCTAACCCCTTTTTTGACTGCATCAAAAGCTGAGGTCACATAGTCGCTTGCACTGGACAGAGCGAAGCGAGAAACTAGGCCTTCATGCAGTAGGACACCTCTCCCCATGTCCCTTACTAAAAAAACAGTGATTGTGCTACTAATCCTAATTAGCACTCCCCTCACAATTGCGCTTTTACGACCCGAATTAGTTCTTAGCACTCTTGCTAAACCTACTCTCTCCGAGCTTGGCTTTGAAATTTCATCACTGGAAGTGAATCATCTAGGCACTAATTCACTAGCTATCGACCAATTAGTTCTAACCAGCGAAGACCAGCGCGTAGTACTAAGTAGATTACATGCCCAATACTCCCTGGCCCAGCTGCTCGCAGGCACGGCGCAATCCATTTCCATAGGCAAGATCGAATTGCGATCACTTTCGAGCTCGGACTCAGCGATCGACGAGGCCGACCCAACCCTAGCCTCGATGCTAGATGCATTCGATGCACTCCCGGTAAGCGAGATAACTCTTCCTAATGTCGAACTACTTACCAGCGATCAAAGCTACAAAATAGGCTTGGGCCTACAGAGTCCGCCACTACGCATAGCCGGCAATGCTCAATTCGAAGCGCTGCAAGACACAGTCATCGAATTCGATATCCAGCGTGCCAGCTCAAAAAATCTGACTGTTCAAACCCGGGCATTGGTAGCTGGGGCTCTAGTCTCGGAATCCGAAATCGACTTGAATATAGCTGAGCATGCTATGGCGGTGACTGCTACCAGCTCATTATTTATCGAGCCCTTGCAGGGGCAACTCAAGGAATTTATTCCTGCAGCAACAGCTATATTAAACGAACGCCTCTCGCTCCAGAGCAATTTCGAAGTACAGGAACTATTCGGCAACACCGCTATCACACAACTAAGCCTCGTTCTCGACAGCCCGAATTCACAGCTACAGATAAGTCAGGAATCAGACCTCGGCAGCAATGCTATGCAACTGCGTCTACCTCTAAGCGCACAGGGCAACATTGCGACATCGACAGGCGAGATGCAGCTAGCGCTCAGCGACATTTACGGCAGCGGGAACTCGGCCCTCGAAGCCGCGACATCGCACAGTGAACACAGTTTCGAGAATACACAGCTTCACTGCACATCCTTCACGAGTTGCGATATGCAAAGCGATTGGCAAAGCGATCTCATCAGTTGGCGCTATGGAGAATATATTGGGGAAAACACCAGCGTGACTGCCCCGCTTAGGTTCAACTACTCCAACGATGAGATACGCTTGGCAGCGGACTTAGTACAGATTCTCGTGCCGTCGGTTAGAACTTCTGCCGAATCTGTAATTTCAGAACTAGCAACTAATTTGCAGCTGGATGAATTGGAATTTCGTGCAGGCGATGTGATCAGCGGCGGATTCAACTTCAGCAGTAGCGAGTTTCGCCTAGACAACGGCATCGCCGACATTAGTAACCCTGCTTATTCCGGCAAGCTACAGCTCGAGAAAGATACCCTAACGGGAGTATTAGAGGTCGACATAGATCAGCGACTGCGCCTTGGCATCGGCCTACAACACTTCTTCTTGCGCGACACCGGCGATGTTGTCCTGAAGTTGGCCCCCTATGAATTCACAGAGGCAGGGCCTCTCTCAACATTGATAACCCCGAAGGAGTTAGAGGCTGATGTTGTCGCCGGTCAGATCGAAGGATTGGCTAATATTTCGTGGAGCAAACAACTAGATGACTCATGGCGTTTCGGCGGACCGATAGCCCTCAAGATCGACCAGCTAAGCGGCTACTACGCAGACTATTTCTTCGTCGACATGAATACTGACTTATTCGCTGAGGCGACCACGCCACTTGGAATACAGGTTTCTAATCCGGCTAGCGCTTCTCTAAGCCGCATCGATATAGGCCTGCCTCTCGAAGGTCTTTCCTGGCAATACCGTTTCGACACGCTAACTGGCGAGATACAGATCTTCGACTTCGATACCAGCCTGCTGGACGGCAAACTGAGCATTCCCGCGGCAAGTTACAACTCTGCAGGTGATCGCCAGCAGGTTGACGTGGTACTCGCCGATCTGAGGGTGGATTCTCTGATTGCGCTAGCGGAATATCCCGGGCTCGAGGCAGATGGTCTAATTAGCGGCTATCTCCCCTTCATCATCGAGGGCGATACGATCAGCGTTGAGAAGGGCTTAGTTGGAGCGCTAAAGCCAGGAGGCAGTATTCGCTATACGCCGGCCGACTCAACACCAAGCAGCAATCAGAGCCTGCAATTGGTCAACGATGCACTTTCCAATTATCAGTATCAAACTATGAACACAGAAGTTTTCTACGACGAAGGTGGCGAGCTGTTGCTGAGCGTGCAACTGCAGGGCCGAAACCCGAATATGAATAACGGGCAGGCGATAAATCTTAATGTGAATATCACTAACAATATTCCCTCGCTACTTAAGAGCCTGCAGGCGAGTCGTGTCATAACAGACGAATTGGAACGCTTTGTCAGCCAGCCGTAACTAAATCTTAATTTCGCGGTCTAATAGGCACAAGCGAAAAATCTTAAGCAAAGATTCAGGTTTGGCCGATATAATAGAATCAATACTGAAAATATTTAAATTGGATAGAAACAATGCAAAGCAATAAGTTTCTTAAATCTCTACCTACCAGAAGTGGCTTCGCGCTATTAGCACTAGTACTCGTTGCGTGCACGCCCACTATTCAGGTAGCCGTGCCAAATGAACCGATAACCATCAATCTCAATATCAGGATCGAACACGAAATCCGAGTTCAAGTGGAAGAAGAATTGGATGGGATTTTTACCCTAGACAGCGGATTGTTCTAATGAGAATACATACTATGAAGAATGCCATTTCTAAAACGTTACTATTAGCCTGCGTGTTGCTCTTAGTTCCTATGAGTTTCGCCTTAACCTTACAAGAGGCAAAAAAAGATGGTCTAGTAGGAGAGCAACGTAGTGGCTACATTGGCCTAGTGGTGGAATCAGCCCCGGCAGAGGTCGTGGCCTTGGCGCGCGATGTAAACAATCAACGCCGCGAGTTGTATCAACAGATCGCGAGGCAAAACAATCTCACCTTAGAACAGGTAGCGGCCCTAGCCTTCGACAAGGCAGTGGAAGCTACTCCAACGGGGCAGTTTTTACAGAATGCCTCGGGTTCTTGGGTAAAGAAATAAGTACCGCATCAAGGATCTTACTCTTCTACGAGTTCGACGCTTACATTTTGTGATACATGGTAGACCGAAGGACCAAACTGGTTATAGACCGCCACATCGGCTGCATCTCGACCGTAACCAATAGCAACATAGCCCGGCGTCATTTCCTTTTGGGTGGCATCGAAGGCATACCAACGCCCACCAACATAGGCTTCGAACCAGGCATGCATATCCATTGGCACAAGGCCGTAGTTATAGCCAACTACCAGCCTCGCCGGAATACTAATTGATCGACACAGCGCGATACCCAGATGCGCAAGGTCTCGGCAGACACCAGATTGCTTTTGATTCACTCCTATCGCCGATATAGGATTGTCGCTGCTTCCCGGGATATAGCTAATAGTCTCACGCAGCCAATTTTCGATAGTCGCGACCTGGTCATAGCCTAACAGTTTCCCAGCGGTGACCTCGACAGCCATCAGATTGAAGCTTTCCGACTCACAATATCTGCTAGGCAATAGAAAACTCAAAACCTCATCGGGCAACCTGTGTATATCTACAAAGGGAGCGCCTGGCGCCTTATCGACAACATCACTAGTCATCACTTGAGCCGCGGTGTGTATTCTAAAATATCCGGGTGGTGCCACCAATCGCTGACATAAATTTCCATAGGTGTCAGTAAACTCCACCACAGGAACGCTAGGAGTGAGTTTGTATTCCTCACGACTAATCCACTGCTGCGCGCCACTGCGCGGACGCAGCATTAATATGAACGGCGTTGGCACCGAAATCTTAAACTCGAAGTCACAGCTTGTAGCTAACCACATGGTTCAGACTCCGCAGTGTCTAATTTAGTAATTGTGTAATGATGATGAGGCTTCACGACTAGGGGATTTGCCGGATTGAAGTGTCGAGCGATTCGCTTCACTCAATCATACAAATTTTTATTCCCATAGCTAAGGCTTTCGATATAACCACGCACTAGTCGATCATGCTCTGATGAACCATCGCCTTGAACTTCGAGGCGATATTGTAAGCACCAGAAGGTTGAATCTGCAGCATGATAACTACACTAGTTCCCGACACAGGATCTGCCCAAGAGAATGTACCGAGCGAACCACTCCAACCAAATTCACCGTTGTTTGTGCCATAGGCGCTCATGGTTTCATCCACCACAACTGCCATGCCGTAGCCCCACCCCCGATCCAGCATTGGGTTATTTGGATTCGTACCAAAGGGCATAAGTGCCTTGGGTATTTGATTCTGGGTCATAGACTCGACAGTATCGGTTTGCAGAATTCGTTCTCCATCGAGCTCACCGCCGTTGAGCAGCGCCTGCAGAAAGCGAAGATAGTTAGGCACACTGCTCACAATGCCCGCAGCACCTTCTAAAAGCTTCGGGTCTTCAGTAATAGGAATAGCCATCTGTGGCAGCAGACTCAAGCTCCTGTCTTCGGAGGACACACGATAGGCTCGCGCCAAGCGCCCTGCTTTCTCGTCGGGAACGTAGAATGCCGTATCTGTCATCTTGAGCGGACCATAAACATGTTCATCGAGGTAGTCATCGAATCCCTGCCCAGACACTAACTCAATAACTCGTCCCAATACCGTTAATGAGATGCTGTATACCCATTGCTCGCCTGGATCGCCTATCAATGGCACCGCGGCGACCTTCTCGACAAGTTCTTCCAAGGTATCCCCTCGAGAGCGAACTTCGTTCGCTCTATAGAGCGCGCCGAATCGATGACTGAGGCCGGCGGTGTTCATCAGCAGATCTTCGATTGTCATCTCGCGTTCGCTAACCCGAGTCTGAGTAAAATCCGCAGCCGCAGGATCCACGAACACCTTCATTTCAGCGAAGCTTGGAATGTATTTAGAGACCGGATCGTCAAGCTTCATCTTACCCTGCTCGATCAGCTGCATAGCAGCTACGGCCGTAATCGGCTTGCTCATTGAGCGAATTTGGAAAAGTGAATTTTCTAGCATCGGCTTGTCTTGTTCTATCTGGTTCCATCCCATGCTTTCCAGATAAACGACTTTCCCGTGGCGCGCCACACCAGCAACTAGCCCTGCCACCCGTCCATCTTCCACATGCTGAGCTAGCATCTCATGCACTAGGGCGATCCTCTGAGCCGAAAAGCCCAGATCTTCCGGACTTCCCCTCTCGAGATCACCATCAGGCGCTGCCAGACTCGCTGTACTCAAGGCAAGCGTGTGTAGAAGTAGAAGAGTTGATTTTCTATTCATGTTCCTTCCTGTACGTAGATGGACAGCTAGGTGGGTAGGTCGCTATCTAGGCTGTTTGCAAGAATGAGACCCATTGCAAGCTATATCGCGTGGAATGTCAAAGATAAACTGGCTATGCAGTCCAAGCATGATTCGTATTGAATATAGCGATCTTCCGGTGACAGCCTTTTCACAATGGGGCTAGAATGAAGCGATCAATTTCTTCGAGAAAACCTGCGAGGGCGTCTATTGTGAAAAACAAACATCAAGACATATTAGCGACTATCGGCAATACACCTGTTGTGCGCATCAATAAACTCGCGCCAGATCATGTAAACCTGTTCGTGAAACTCGAAGCCTTCAATCCAGCAGGCTCCGTGAAGGACAGACTAGCACTAGCCATCATCGAAGATGCGGAAGCTAGCGGGGACTTGCAGCCAGGCCAGACTGTCGTGGAAGCTACAAGTGGGAATACAGGCATTGGCCTCGCGATGGTTTGTGCACAGAAGGGATCCGCTAGTAATTGTGATGGTGGAGAGCTTCAGCATGGAGCGCCGCAGACTCATGCGTTTCCTCGGCGCCAAAGTAGTTCTTACTCCTGCCTCCCTAAAGGGAAGCGGCATGGTCGCGAAGGCGAAAGAACTTACCGACACTCATGGCTGGTTTTTGACTCGTCAGTTTGAAAATGAATCGAATTCTCGCATGCACGAGCGCACTACTGCCGTGGAGATTCTTAGAGACTTCGAGGGTGAGCGGCTAGACTATTGGGTAACAGGCTTTGGTACTGGAGGAACGCTCACTGGTGTCGCAAATGTTGTAAAGGAGAAAATGACCAGGAACAAAAATAGTTTGCTGCGAACCTGACAATGCACAGCTACTTGGCAGCGGGGTTCCCCAGCCGGATGCGCCGGCCACCGGACTCGCTCCCAGCCACCCTGAATTCAAACCTCATCCAATGCAGGGCTGGACGCCAGACTTCATTTCCCATTGTTAGGCCAAGCTGTTGAACGAAAGCACATCGACCAACTGCTAGCCATCTCGGGACCCGACGCTATTCGCGATTCTAGGTTACTGGCGCAGAAAGAAGGCATCTTTACCGGAATTACCGCTGGCGCCACATTTACTGGCGCATTAATGATTGCAGAACAGGCCGAGCCAGGTAGCAATATCCTTTGCATGTTGCCAGATACTGGCGAGCGCTACCTAACTACGCCTCTGTTCGAGGGAATCGGTACACAGATGAATGCAGAAGAGATGGAGAATAGCCGGGTCTACGCCAATCTATCAGTTTGATAGCCCGGCATAGCGACGAAGCTGCAAGAAAAAAGCTACAAAGTTGAGTGCAGCCACTGTCTCCTATCTGGGAATCCCTGCTAGTTCCTTCTTTTTAGGATTACCTTAGAGCATTACCAGAACAATTCATATCTGGCTGGATTAGGTCAGATAATGCTCTCGAGGCAGAAAGTCTAAATACTATTGATAATCATTCTCATTAAGTTTAATATGCCTCCACTATGAATTTACAACATTACGAAAAATCGAGCGTAGGCGTAAAGCCTAATTCGTCAAGCCTCAAATGCAGGCAAAAAGATACATCATTTGTCCAACTTGAAATACAAGTCGGGGCACTGAGAAGGCTCATTGCTCGCCATAGTCTGGTGATTAAGGAAGTTCATTGCCCAAATGATGAATCAAAGAGTATTATTAGACAAGCTCTTCTCGATAGCTTAGCGGATGCTATCGGTTAGAAAGCCATTACATATTATTCTTGATCCTTTATGCGCCAATGCCTCGCCAATAGATTGAATGCGAAACAATACTTGCGCGCATAGCAGGAGCAGGAACTAGACTGTGTCCTAACCCAATCGATAAGAGGTATCTTTTGGAGTGAAACAATTCGCTAATAACTCGGCTACAGAGTCTGTGACTGGGTAGGCTGTGGCGTTACATAGGAAGTAATAGGATGCCGAAATGGCTTGTTAGTTATCTCAGTTGCAGTTCGTTTGAAATATATTTTAATAATTTTATAAAAAGGTGAATACAAATGAAAAAGACAATAACTTTTATGATTGCAAGTGCAATTTTATTGAGTCCTATCTCCCAGGTAATTTCTCAGGATTTTTCTGCTGGAGGACCGCTAGGGGCAATTAATGAATCTGGTGATTTTATTGCTATGAGCAACAACGTAAAGGTTTATGGAAGTTTTAACTTCACAGAAAGTTGCACTTTTGATCCGGAAAGAAATTTAATTCTTTC
>CASQMQ010000058.1 GCA_949430125.1 uncultured Pseudomonadales bacterium | reverse complement strand
GTAATATTGGCAGCGAGGAGCGCATTCGCGCCGTTGTAGATAGTGCCAAAGACAAGAATATACCGCTTCGAATCGGCGTAAATGCTGGCTCTCTTGGCAAGAACTTGTTGCGAAAATACAAGGAGCCGAATTCCGAGGCGATGGTTGAGTCTGCGCTTACGCAGATAGATATACTCGACAAGCTCGATTTTCAAAATTTTAAAATCAGCCTGAAAGCCTCAGAGATATTCATGACCCTGGCGGCCTATCGGAGTCTAGCGACACAGATAGATCAGCCATTCCATCTCGGCATCACTGAGGCAGGCGGTCTTCGTTCCGGCACAGTTAAATCAGCTATCGGCCTGGGAGCCATGTTGATGGATGGGATTGGCGATACGATCCGAGTATCCCTCGCAGCGGACCCCGTTGAAGAGGTCAAAGTTGGATTCGATATACTAAAGAGCCTTGGTCTTCGTCATAAGGGCGTCAATTTAGTAGCCTGCCCTAGTTGCAGCCGACAGAATTTCGACGTGATCTCCGTGGTTAATGAATTAGAGTCCAGATTAGAAGACATAACGACACCGATTGATGTGGCAGTTATTGGCTGTATCGTGAATGGCCCGGGCGAGGCGAAGGTTGCTGAGATTGGGTTGACTGGTGCGAGTCCAAGTAACCTCGTCTACAAAGAAGGCGTTCCCGATCACAAGATAAATAATGAAAATCTTGTGGATGAATTAGAGGCGATGGTGCGTCAGCGCGTTGCCGATAAGAAGCAAATGGAAGAAAACCTAATCGCCTCAAGCTAGCGATCAGTCACAAACCTATGGCGAAACTACAAGCAATTCGAGGTATGAATGACATACTTCCTGACCAAACTCCTAACTGGCAATATGTTGAGAAGTGTTTTCAGCAGGTAGTGCATCGTTATGGCTATCGAGAAATTCGTTTTCCTATTCTCGAGCAGACACAGCTGTTTAAACGTTCAATCGGCGAGGTCACTGACATCGTCGAGAAGGAAATGTACAGTTTCGATGATCGCAATGGCGATAACTTGAGTTTGCGTCCAGAAGGCACGGCGGGCTGCGTTCGTGCTGCCGATCAGCACGGTTTACTGTTCAATCAGCAGCAACGACTCTGGTATCAGGGCCCAATGTTTCGCCATGAAAGACCACAGAAGGGCCGCTACCGACAGTTTCAACAGTTCGGTGTTGAGGCCTTTGGTATGGCTGGGCCGGACATCGATGCAGAGGTAATTCAGGTCTGCGCTTCACTGTGGCAAGACCTAGGCTTAGAAAAATTCCTTACCCTCGAGATTAACAACATTGGCTCCGCGGAAGATAGAAAACGCTATGCCGCTGCCTTATCAGCATTTCTAGCTTTCCATGCAGACGAACTCGATGATGATGCGCGCAATCGAATGCACAGCAACCCGATGCGGGTGCTGGATAGTAAGAACCCCGCCGTTCAGGCAGCTCTAAAGAGTGCGCCTGCTCTGGTTGATTACGTCAGCGATGAGAGTATCGCCCACTATAGCGAGCTGAAGAGCCTGCTTAGCCAGGTTGGAATTGAGTTCGTCGAGAGCCCTCGCCTGGTAAGGGGCTTGGATTACTACAATAACTGTGTGTTTGAGTGGACTACCGATTCTTTGGGTGCACAGGGCACAGTCTGCGGAGGAGGTCGCTATGATGGCCTCGTTGAGCAGCTCGGGGGCAAACCAACGGTTGCAGCTGGTTTTGCGATGGGTGTCGAAAGGCTTGTCTTGATGCTCGATTCACTTGGCAAGATTCCCGAAGCCACCTCGCAGGTAATCGATGTGTATATGGTGGTTGTGGGTAGCGAGCTGGCCGGACCGGCCCAGTTATTAGCCAAGCAGCTGCGGCAGCAATTTCCTGAATTGGGCCTTATCAATCACTGCGGTGGGGGGAAATCCAGTAATCAGATGAAACGCGCGTTCAACAGTGGGGCGCGGCTGGCTATTGTGTTGGAAACAGAGTCGGGACAGCCTCTCGAAACGGTCAAAATTCGACATTTAAATGATTCCGGTGACTCGATCAGCGTCGAGATAGCCAATTGCGGCGAGAAACTTGCCGAATTTCTTAGTATTTCAGAGTGATAGCAGCATTGATTCGTGTCAGCAGTGCCTTAAACAGGTAGAATTAGCGGTTGGTCAGGGATAGTTTGCCGAATGTGGTGGTCTGATAATCCGGGCAGGTCGAAACTGTTCGAATAATTAAATGAATTAAGGAGTAAGTCGTGGCGATTAACGCGGCAGAAGAAGAAACAGTAGAATCACTGAAGCAGTGGTGGGCAGAAAACGGCAAGCAGCTAATCATCCTCGTTGTTGTAGGTTTTGCAGCCTTCACGTCATGGCTGGTTTGGACTAACTCCCAAAACGCTAACCTAGATAGTGCCTCCGATATGTATGAGGAGATCCTAGCGTTAGCGGTAACTGACGCCGGGCAGCCGGGAACGTTACTTATACCGCAAGATTCGGAACGAATAATCGAGCTAGGTGCGCAGCTGCGCAGTGAGCATAGCGGTTCTACCTACGCCAAATTAGGCTCCTTATTCGCTGCGCAACAATCTGTGCGCAGCGATGACTTGGATGCGGCGGAAACCTCTCTGCAGTGGATTCTAGATAACGAGCAGGGCGGACTATTAAGTGAGGCCGATGAAGGCCTGCTACTGACTACGAACTTGCGGCTCGGTCGTATTATTTTGGCTAAGGGCGACGCGGAACGTGCGCTCGCACTCGTGAACAATATAGATCCCAAAACTTTTGAAGCGGGCTATTCGGAATTGCGTGGTGATATTTACACAGCGATGGGCCGAGACGTGGACGCGCGTGATGCGTACATTGCCGCTCAGGAGGCAGGATCGAGTAGCGATGGTCTGCGCATGAAACTGGACGAGTTGTCCAACGAAAGCTAGCCCCACCGCTAGTTAACAGATAGCCAGATGAGTTCCAAGATGAATCCTACGAGCACCGGACCAATACAAAATTGCGTGAACTCTGGGATTCGTCTGCTAGTGCTTCTTGTATTAGCTTCTGCGTTAACAGCCTGTGCAGGGTTTAGCGCCTCCAGCTTAAATCCGCTGAGTTGGTTTTCTGATGATGAAGTCGATCCACCTACACCTCTGGTTGCGATTCCTGTTGAGGCTACACTGACTCGTCAGTGGAGCGTGAACGTCGGAAATGGACAAGGCAAGAATTACACAGAAATAACTCCTTCTATAGACGGCGGCGTAATCTATGCCGCTAGCGAGGATGGTGCTGTAGTCGCAATAGAAATTAGCACAGGAAACACTCTGTGGAGAACTCGAATCGAGGGAGTAATCACTGGTGGGGTTGGATCTGGCGACGGCTTGGTTATGGTTGCCACAGAGAGTGCTGAACTTGTAGTCCTCAATCAGGCGGATGGAACTATTAAATGGCAGCATGCAGTTTCCAGTGAAGTTTTGTCTGCACCACAAACGAATGGCGATATTGTTGTAGCGCAGACTGTAGACGACAAACTGGTAGCACTCGATGCTGACGACGGTGAGCAGCGCTGGATTTACGAGACTACACAGCCAGCACTCACACTGCGCGGCAGTAGCAAGCCTGTTATCACCACAGGTGCCGTGATTGCAGGGTTTAGCAATGGCACGCTCGTCGCAGTTTCGGCTGAAGATGGAGTTTATCTTTGGGAGGAACGGGTAGCCGTGCCTGAAGGCGAGTACGATATCGACCGCGTCATCGATGTGGATGGCGATTTATTGTTAGACGGTGGCCGAATCCTAGCTGCAAGCTATCAGGGCAATTTGATGGCGTTCGAAGTCACTTCCGGGCGAATCGTTTGGGGCATGGAGGCTTCTAGTTATCATGGCATGGAGCAGGGTTTCGGCAACATTTACTACTGCGATGACAAAAGTCAGGTATTTGCGATTAGAGACAATAGCGAAGATATCGTTTGGGATAACTCCGATCTACTCAATAGACAAATTACGGCACCAACCGCAGTCGGCAACTATATCGCAGTAGCTGACTATGATGGTTATGTTCACTTACTATCGCAGATTGATGGGCGCATAGTAGGTCGAATTCAGGCTGATAATGATGGGGTCAGGGCTAATCTTTTGGCTGAAAATGGCCGTCTTTATGTTTTTGGCAATAGCGGTCGGCTGACTGCTTATCAACTGCAATAGCATTCGCAACAAACCGTTTGCACACTTATCTAGGTTACTACCATGAGGCCAGTCATAGCCCTTGTTGGCCGTCCCAACGTAGGAAAATCCACTCTCTTCAATCGGCTCACGCGATCGCGCGAGGCGTTGGTTGCAAATATCCCCGGTCTCACTCGGGATAGGAAATATGGCGACGGAGAGATAGAAGGTCATTCATTCATTGCTATCGATACTGGTGGTATTAGTGGCGATGAAGAGGGCATCGATCTGGAGATGGCCTCACAATCACTTCAAGCTATCGAAGAAGCCAACATCTGCCTGTTTATGGTAGATGCTAAAGATGGTCTCCTGCCCGATGACAACCGCATCCTCGATCATCTACGCAGGCGCAGCAAGAATACCTATCTAGTCGTAAATAAGATCGATGGTCGTGACCCCGATGCGGCGTTAGTAGATTTTTATAGCCTAGGCCTGTCGGAAATCTTCCCCATCACTGCGACTCAGGGTCGTGGCGTAAAGAGCATGCTGGTTAAGGTGTTAACCGACTTCGAGCAGGCGGCAATCGATGCCGGTGAGGGTGCGGCAGTTTCTCAAGATGTTGAAGCAACAGGTATAAAGATTGCGATCGCAGGTAGACCCAATGTCGGTAAGTCGACGTTGGTCAATAGAATGCTAGGTGAAGAGAGAGTGGTCGTGTTCGATGAGCCCGGCACCACTAGAGATAGTATTTATATACCCTACGAGAGGCGCGGAAGGCGCTATACGCTTATCGATACAGCGGGGATAAAGAAGAGAGGCCAGACTAAACAGACGGTTGAAAAATTTTCGGTGGTTAAGTCGTTGCAAGCCATTCAAGACGCGCATGTAGTGGTGCTGATCATCGATGCTCGCACAGGAATTGTAGAGCAAGACTTACATCTGCTTGGTTATGTTGTTGAGACGGGGCGTGCGCTCGTCATCGCCATCAACAAATGGGATGGCATGCACTCTGAAGACAAGGATCAGGTTAAAGATGATATTCGCCGCCGTTTTGTCTTCGTGGATTTCGCTAAGATTCATTTCATCTCGGCGCTCTATGGCACCGGTGTGGGTGATCTCTATAAATCTATACACACTGCGTATGAATCGGCAACTAAGACTCTGACCACCCATCGACTCACCGAGTTACTTCAAGATGCGGTTATCGATCACGCTCCACCTATGGTGAATGGTCGGCGCATCAAACTGCGTTACGCCCACGCCGGCGGGCATAATCCGCCAATAATTGTTATACATGGTAAGCAGACTGACAAGCTTCCGGGAAACTACAGTCGTTATCTGGAAAAAACCTTTCGAAAGGTGCTGAAGCTGGAGGGTACTCCGGTGAGAATCGAATTGCGCAGTGGCGATAATCCTTTCGTTAAGGGCGAGGAAGGTCTGACGCAACAACAGATTTCGCAGAAGAGGCGAATCAAGAAAAATAAAGATTTGGGTAAGAAACTCGGTAAGAAAAGAGTATGACAGTTCACCTCGAAGATATTAAAAAAGCCGCAGATCGACTTCGAGGCATAGCAATCGAGACGCCAATTCTTACATCCGCAGTACTAAATGAAAGATTAAACGCTAAAGTCTTTATCAAGCCAGAATGTCTGCAACATATTGGCGCGTTCAAATTCCGTGGTGCCTATAATCGACTATGCCAAATGAGTGACGCCGAGCGGGCAAAGGGCGCCGTGGCATTCTCCTCAGGAAACCACGCGCAGGGAATGGCCTACGCAGCCAAGTTACTGGGAATGAACGCGACTATCGTCATGCCGTCGGATGCCCCATCCATCAAAAAAGAAGGCACCGAGCGACTCGGAGCGAGCATCCGCCTCTATGATCGTGCTACTGAGTCCCGCGAAGACATCGCTGCAGAAATTGCAGCGTCCAGTGGCGCGACTCTTGTGCCTGCATTTGATGATATTGATGTGAT
>CASQMQ010000057.1 GCA_949430125.1 uncultured Pseudomonadales bacterium | reverse complement strand
ATCTATACCGGTTATGAAATTCCACCTTACTATGACTCGATGTGCCTCAAGCTCATAGTCTGGGCTCTCACGTGGGAGGAAGTCACTGCACGGGCACACAGGGCGATCGACGACATGCGTCTACATGGTATTAAGACCACGGCCGCTTACTATAAACAGATACTTTCACATAAAGATTTTCAGCAGCCCGAGTTCGATACCAGCTTTGTAGTGGAGCATCCCGAATTACTTAACTATTCCGATAAGCGCCATCCTAGCGAAGTCGCTTTGGCGCTAGCGGCAGCAGTTGCTGCCTACTCGGGCTGGTAACAAAAGATTATTGGCAGGAGAAATAAGCATGACCAAGCCTAGACCGATTCAAGTCACCGATGTCATTCTGCGAGACGCGCATCAATCATTGATAGCAACACGCATGCGCCTTGATGACATGTTACCTATCTGTCCACAACTGGATGAAGTCGGCTACTGGTCACTTGAAGTTTGGGGAGGCGCGACGTTTGATGCCTGTATACGTTTTCTAAAAGAAGACCCGTGGGAGCGTTTGCAGAAGCTGCGCGCAGCACTTCCCAATACACGATTGCAAATGCTGCTTAGAGGACAGAACTTGCTCGGTTATCGCCACTACGCCGATGATGTTGTCGCAGCTTTCGTGCAGGAATCAGCCGATAATGGTATCGACGTGTTTCGTGTCTTCGACGCTTTGAATGACTTGCGCAACATTGAAACGGCTATGAAAGCAGTAAAGGATGCGGGGAAACACGCTCAAGGAACAATTTGCTATACGACTAGTCCGGTGCACAGTTCCGAACTTTATGTTCAGCAAGCCAAGCAGTTGCAAGATATGGGCGCAGACTCTATCGTCATAAAAGATATGGCGGGACTCCTGACCCCTTATGAAACGTACGAATTAGTAAAGTCGATAAAAGAAGCCGTTCCTCTTGATCTCGCTATCCATAGTCACTCGACTTCTGGCCTAGCTCCCTTGTGTCAACTAAAGGCAATAGAGGCGGGTGCGGATAGAATCGATACGTCTATATCCGCCTTTGCTGGTGGCACTTCGCATCCATCTACTGAAGCGCAAGTGGCTGCCCTTAAAGGAAGCCCTTATGAAACAGGACTGGATCTGACGAAGCTTACCGCGATCGACGATTACTTTCGTGAGGTGCGCAAAAAGTACCATCAATTTGAAAGCGAATTTACACGAGAGGATATCTCGGTGCAAATTAATCAAGTGCCGGGTGGCATGATGTCCAACTTGGCGAATCAACTAAAAGAGCAGAACGCGCTCGATCGCATTAGGGAAGTGTTCGATGAGATTCCACGCGTGCGTGAAGATCTAGGCTTTCCGCCGTTGGTTACCCCAACCTCGCAGATTGTTGGCACACAGGCTGTTTATAACGTGCTTTCCAGCGAGCGCTATAAGACCATTACGAATGAAGTGAAGCGCTATCTACAGGGTGGTTATGGCCGACCTCCTGGGGCAGTGGATGAGAAGCTTCGCAGTAAGGCCATCGGTAAAGAAGCGTACAGTGATGAGCGCCCTGCAGATTCTATCAAGCCTGAGCTTGCCAAGTTACGCAAAGACATCGGTGACCTGGCGAAAAATAGAGCAGACGTTTTGACCTTTGCTATGTTCCCTGACTTGGGTCGCGAGTATTTGCAGCAGCGGGCCGACGGCACGTTAGAGCCAGAGGCTTTGTTACCTCCAGGCAGTGAAGGCAAGCAAAAAGCCTCTATGGCTACCGAATTCAAACTCGACGTGCATGGTGAATCCTACGATGTGGCAATCACCGGCGTCGGTGAGTCAGGTGCGGGTCGCCGTAAGATTTACCTCTCTATGGATGGCATGCCAGAGGAAGTAATCTTCGAGCCACTTAATGAATATGTTGCTGAGAAGGGCGGTAAGAGAAAGAAGGCCACCGAACCGGGCCATGTCACTGCGGCGATGCCAGGTAATATCGTCGATGTGCTAGTGGCTGAAGGTGACTCAGTCAGTGCGGGTCAAGCTGTGCTAGTCACCGAAGCTATGAAGATGGAGACAGAGGTTCACGCCAACATCGACGGGAAAATTTTAATGGTCAATGTCACTAAGGGCGACCGAATCACGCCGGGTGAGGTGCTGATTGAAATCGGCTAGCTTATCCGTTTACTCTTGTCACTCATGCTTATAATTTCTCCGGATAGATGATTCTGATCTATGTGAGAATAGGGGCACTAAAAGTTTCAAAAAAAATAGGTAGTCCGCACAATGAGTAGACTCAAAATCATCGGCTGTGTACTAGGCATCGTACTTGCCTCGGCTGTCGTGTTCTATGTCTATACCGCACCATTCAATTACCAGAGGCTTCCGGGCGTCAGGATTGGAGGGCAGCTAACTGAACACCCTACGAATTGGAACACGATCGGCGTAGATGGCGTTGTCTATTTGAAGATGGAGGGCTTTCCTCCAGTGGTGGTGAAAGTTTTCTATGCCTCTGATAAAGGGGGCATCATCACCGCAACTCGTCCGGATAATGGTTATTGGGCGAATCGAGTGAGAGGAAACCCAAACGGCTGGATGCGTTTTGGTGACGAAACTTATGCGTTGCAGGCGACGGAAATTTTCGGCGATGCCCGACTTCCAATGTTGGAAGCCTACGGCGAAAATAACGGCATGCAGATGCGTTACAATTTTGAGGGTGAAGTAGTCGTCGGACAGAACGAGCCTCTGCATACATGGGAAGTGTTCTACTGGACTACTCGTTAATAGCGAACCTTTCGAAGAGATAAAAAATCTTGCTCCTTCAACGAGTAAGGCTTTTTTATTCTCTATATTTTCCTATTCTATAATAATTTAGAACGTTGTTTGAACACTCAGGGTCAAACGGCGATAGCGACTACTGCAAGAATCTTGAATTAATGCCAGAGAGCCATCAATAGTGGTGCCATCGAAGCGCTGTCGAAATCTGCAACGGGATGCTCCCAGCGTATTGTCGGATTCTAGACGAAAAGTCCAATCGTCGAACCAGACTTTGGAGACAAACAAATCCAAAGAGCGTTCTCTGTCATTACGTGTAATGGTCTGAATATCGATGTCGTAGTTACCGCCCCAGATAGAATGACTGTAATCAATGCCGTAGCTCAAACCTAGGGGGGTGATGTCATGCCGAAAGTTAATACCCACAAAGCCGCGGCCACCGAGACGTTGTTCTGTTTGTAGGAAGGGATCAATGATCTCTGAATCGAATAGGCCGATAGTCACGCCTAGGATTGCATCGGGTAAACTTAGCCGGGCCAGTCGAATACTTGCTCTGTTAAACATACTCCAACGTTTGGCTGGAGCGACATTTCCTGTCGCCGAGAGCGGCTGGTCTGGGTTGACAGTGGCATTGATTCTGCCAATGTAGTTGTCGATGTCCGTATGGGCGATGCTGCTAGATAACACGCCACCATCGTTAGGCAGTCTGTATTCTAGCTCTGCTTCATAATTCCAGCTTGTCTGTGGTTCAAGTTCAGGATTGCCGGCGAGGGCATTGAGGTCGCGGTCATCTTCGTTGGTTGTGGCGGCGAAGCTAGAAAAACTCAGCTGCGAAACACTCCTCTCTATCGTGGCGCGAAAACGGAAGTTGTCGGTAATGTTGAAGCGATAATCGAGAGAGGGTCGCCAGTATTGAAAATCTCTGGTTTTGTTAACGGCGCCGGTTTGCGAAATTTCCGATGTCTCATACACGATACTGCTTTCGAGTGAGCTACGATCGCTTAGCGTCCAGTTATGAAACGCAAAACCTTCGTAGCGAATCTCTTGAACTTTGGTTCCTGAATTGGAGATTGATGAGAGGGGAGAAAGGCCGCCCACACTTTCTGAGAGAGGTTCGGTGCCGAAGCTGCTGCCAATTAGTAGGCTGGAGTTGAGCTGTGTGTCGGCTCGCTCAAAACCTACACGCAAGGATTGCCCCTCGCTTAAAGAAAAGTTGTAGTTGGTCTGCACAATAGATTCACTGATCTCGCGCCTGGAATCGATAAATAGGTTTTTACTCAATCCTACTTCTGCTGGATCTGCTTCGAAGCGTTCCCGCACGGAATTTCGAATCTCATTGTTCGCTACAAATAATACGGCTAGACGTGATCCATTGTCGAAATTGAATTCATAGTCCCCGCCGACTTCCCAATTATTCTCCTCGTTTTCAACCTGCTCTTCCTGAATGCTGTTGACCACGCCAGCGCCGGTGAAGTCCACGAAGTCGCGGCGGACAGGCCGAGGGTGGTCTCCTTCGCTAACCAATGCATTTAGCTGCATGCGATGAGGGCCAAGGCTGTAACTCAGATTGGTGGAGAAATTGTGTTCGTCCTTATCGCGAATAGTAGTTTGAAATAGGGTACCTAGTAGCTCACCATCGGGTCCTAGCCTGACTTCTCGGTTGTCACGGTTCTCGTAATTAGGTCGCGATCGCAAATTCACCAAGGCCTGGAAATTGCCTATTTGCTGAGACCAGGCTACAGAACCCCCGGTCTCAAATTCGCCGTCGTGATTGAGTCGGTTAATTAACTCTATCGTTGTGCTGGATCGGGATTCCACTGCGACTAAGATGACATTTATTACTTCACTGGCGCCACGTACGTTCAAGGCGCCGGTAGTGTCCCGAATAATCTCTATGCTTTCTACTTCCGCAGCAGTGATGCGTTCGAGTTGGTCTGATGCTGAGTTGTCTTTGCCTGCTATGCGTTGCCCGTTGATCAGCAGATTTCCGCCGGTACCAAGGCCGCGGCCGCCTCCACCTCTCCCGCCGTTACGCAATGAGACGCCGGGGATGCGGTCCAGCATGTCTTTGGCAGTAACTGGGCTATATTGAGCAAAGAATTCGGCGTTATACACCACAGTTGAATTCGCGTCTTCATCCGCATTTGCTGAAGTCCCAGCTAAGGCGCCCGCAGCCTGTTGCGGGCTAGGAGTGATCTCCTGAGCAAGGCCGTTTTGTGTGGTGACTAGTAAGATGAAAAGACTGAGGCGTGACAACTGCTTCATAGATACCATTGTGCTTGGTGCTCGGCTGAAAAAATCTGACCCTATCAAATATCGTTTCTATCAAGTGGGATCAAGCCACAAGATGCAGTGGTTCGAAGACAGAATGGGTTATTGCATGTAATCGGACCGGGATTCTACGTTCTTTAATTCAATCTTTACACTAACAGTTTAAATGAAGTATTCGATTCCCTTCCAGTGTTGGTAACTAGAGTGCAAAGGAGAGTAAATCCCAGGGTGAAAGTGAATAAACCTAGCGCTACCGTCAAACAACGCTGTCCCTTGGAATTTAGATTAGTGCTATCTGAATTGCTATGTGGAAGAATAGGGAAATGTACGAGCTAGCTAGTAACTAACTGAAAGTATTAATTTTTATAGGGTGTGTTCTAGCCTCTCCACTTACTTCGGCGCAGCTTAAAAGTCCCGAAAGCAATGGATTGCAATCTTGCACGGCTGTGAGGTGTATCTCAGTAAATGTTTGGATTGCCTCGATTTCTATTTGGGGAATAGCTGGGCGCAAGTGCGCAGTGATGCTAAGCAGAATTCATTGAGTCAGCGGGTAGCCGGTGCGCTAGGTACGGATAGTTGTGTCGAAGTTGAGGAGCAGGTGTCTGATTATTACTATAGTGTATTGATGTAACTCACTACATTAATGACGGCTTGATCGTCTCTTAAGGTTTTTGACATGGTTACCATTTGGCTGCCAAAAGTATCTTCTTGATGCGATCCTCGAAACCCTGCGCGAAAATTTCTTAGCTGGGTAAGCAAATACCAATCATTTTGCCCCGCTAGAGCTGGCGCCCCCAGCGCTTCATTGCCTTGTGCATTCGCTCCATGACAAGCGGCGCAGGCTTGGAACGCGGTGCGTCCCTGACGTACATTGCCTTCGATTGTCGCTTCTGCAGGCACGTATTCCCAATCGCCAATCCAGTCCACGATATCGGTAATGCTTTCATCACTGAGTTTGGCCGCCATAGGTCGCATAGCGTTGCCCTGTAAATCTTCTCCATGTTTTCCGCGAATACCTGCGCGGAAATTTTCCAGCTGGCGTTTTAAGTACCAAGCTTCCATGCCCGCAAGTCGAGGAGCTTCGATGGCGATGTTGCCTAAGCCTTCGACGCCGTGACAGGTGGTGCAATAGCGGTCGTCCATTGCGGCCGCAACTCCTATGTCGCCTTCAGCTGCCAAAGAGGCCGCACTGCAAAGAACAGATAGAAATAGTGTTGTTGATGTCATAAGTTTTTTCATGCTGGTTCCGATCTCACTCGTTGATCTAGATCTGCTAATGCGTAGTGAGCAGATTGAATAGCACTTTCCATCCAGGCCGAATGCTGCGTGCTCTGGTCACCAATTAAGTAGTGACGACCATTCACTGGTTGTCTAAGAGTTTCATACATTTGCTCTTCTTTATCGGACCAGCCACCTCTATTTCTAGCCCATCTAGGCGCGCAGCCGAGCATGTGATTCATTCGATGCCAAGCGATAGTCATTGGCTTCTCTGCCATTTCACGATAGTTAGGATGAACTTTCTCGCCATGCTTAAGTAAGTCTTCGATTCTGTCTTCTTGGGACATTTCAGTGTAGTTGGCGCCGCCAAAATTGTAGGCAGCAAGTACTACACCTTTCTTTCCATGAATATTATGTGGCGGATACCAAATTTGCTGAATAGGAGCGTTAACCCAAGTAATGCCACCGTAAATATTCTCTTTTTCCCAAAAGCGTTCCTTGGCTTGAAAAGCGGCCTTGTATGCCCTGCCGCGACGTATGTAATTAAGAGCCTCTGAGTAATCAGTAGGGAAGTTGTTCGGTATGCCGCTCATCAGATGACTGGGAATACAGTTGAAACAATAATCAGCCTTCAGTACTTCAGTCACGCCGTTTTGCTCATAGGCAACTTCAACGCCATCACCTTTCACCATGACTTCTGTTACCGGGGCGCGAAATTTAATTCGATCTCTAAGTCGATTCGCGAATGCATAGATAATGCGATCCATTCCACCAACTGGCTGCATAAGAAGGGGGCCACTGCCCGTTCCTTCCTGAGTCGTAACCATCACGCTACCTCCATTTCGTGCCTTTAACAGATCGCGCAGAGCTACTACATCTTTCTTCGTACCGTGATCGAGGAATCCGCCTGAACCATAGCCAGCTCTAGTCGAGCCTTTGTAAAGCATGTCTTCATTAAGGTCGCCAAATCGACGTAGCATACTTAGCAATATTTCCGATTCGGATTCAGTCAGAGAGGAATCTAGTTGTGAATCGCCTAAGGCCTTAGAAAGCATTTCTGATATGAAGCCCTGCATGCTCGATGAATAGTCGGTGTTACGAACCGGCTTTCCACCATTCATTGCGTCATCTTGTACCCAGGCTGTCTTGCTTTCGTTAACAAATACTTGCAGTTCAACTTCCAGCTCTTTGCAGTATTTCAGCACATTACTATGAATGCTCGGGATGCGTGCGGCGCCGGCATTAAAATATAGGTGAGGGTCGTTATCCCATTCACAGCGCTGATAGTTTCCGATTTCGTCGATTACTGTGCCAGAGCGAACAGTGAACATTCTTCCACCTGGGCGGTGAGAGGCCTCAAGTAGGGTGCAGCCGTATCCGGCTTTGGTTAGCTCCCAGGCAGTCGTAAGTGCAGATATACCAGTGCCGAGTATGGCAACTTTCTTGCCATTATTGGCCTGCAACGTTATCTCAGCAGCTTGGCTGCTGCTGGGCATAAACCCAAGAGCCACGCCAGCCTGCAGCACAGCTGACGTGCCGCCATAGGCTCCTAATAAATTAAGGAATTCTCGTCTGGATACCGGGTTAGTCATTATTTCTTTTCCACTTTTAAGCTTGCCGCCAATAATACAGCTTGAAGGGTCTTAGATAAAATTGAAAACACTCAAACTTCGTTGATCAGCAAATATCACTGGTTTTGGGTCGGTGTGATCCATAGTCAGGTTATGTTCTGGCCTAAGAAAGCCTAGGCTTTGATGAGTTGGGTTTTTCCGTCTAATACTCTTTCTGTTGAAATTCATAGACAGCACTACGACAAAGTAGCTGACTTGGTTCGTTCAAAGCCGTTCTGGACTCTACTAGCAAGTTCGGGTCAAGAAGGTCGACTATATGCAATGATTCTCGATAATGCCTTTCTATCCACTGCCTCAAGTCTTTATACAAGGCTTCACCTAAAAACACTCCCGCCTTGGTTTCTTCTATTTGTTTCTGAGTCATCACACCCTGCAGGCGTAAACAACCAGCGCCGCCGCCGTTGTTCATACTTTCTCGAAGATCCAGATATTGGACGGTACTAATACCAGGATGGTCGCTTTTCAATTCACCGAGAATGGAACTTCCAAACTGTTATGGACGACTTCGAGCTATACCTATGCATATCTTGGCTTAGGTAATTGCATTTCCGATGCAGGTGGAATGTCGAATGGGTAGTGATTGTGGCGAATTGGTAGTTTAGCCTGTATAAGATCAGGATAACTTGAACCTATTCCATTTTCCAAGCTAGCCTGACTGAAACTCATGGATACTCAGCAATCTAATAACAAACCAGTTCTGGCACCAGCCGCGATTCTCAGATTTGTTCTCCCTTCAATACTCTGCTTGATTCTGTTTCTCTTCCCTTTTTCTATCGATGGAAACAACACAATCCTGGCTGCTGCATTGGCACAATTTCTCAATGAGCAGCTGGCTCCATTCCTTCCTGTGCTGATATTACTGATTGCTACCAGTTCGGCAACGCTAGCAATTATCTGCACTTTGCGACGCACCGATACAGGACTTTTAGGCGAGATATTCGGAGTCAGCTGGCCGTGGCTATGGTTGCGCATTGTTGGAGCGCTAATTGCCATACTGGTATTCTTTGAAGTCGGTCCGGAAGCAGTCTGGGGCGCTTTTTACTGGATTGAAGTATGAAGAAGATCAATCTTTCTAATCCTCATATAGAAGCATTAGAACCTTATATGTCGGCACGCCGCATTGGTGGCAAGGGTGAGGTCTGGCTGAATGCGAATGAGCTGCCTTTTCCCCGCCAACCCATGTCATTAGATGTATCCGATTATCATCGCTACCCAGATGAGGGTCCTGACCTAGTGCAGGCAGCTTACGCTGCGTATGCCGGCTTGCAGCCGGATCAGGTGCTAGCACTGCGGGGTGCAGACGAGGCCATAGACCTTCTTTTGCGTGCCTACTGCCAGGCAGGAACTGACGGCATAATCATCAGCAGCCCCACCTATGGCATGTACCAGGTATGTGCCAACATTCAAAATGCCAATGTGATTGATGTGCCGCTGACGGAAGATTATCAACTCGATGTGCCCTCCATCCTCGCTCAGGAGGGTATAAAGTTGGTGTTCATCTGCAACCCTAACAACCCCACTGGAAATAGTTTTAATCGCGAAGACATTCTTACTATTCTGCGATTTTTCGAAGGAAGGGCGCTGGTGGTAATCGACGAAGCCTATATCGAATTTTGTCCCGGAGAGAGTCTGGTGTCCGAAATGGTGAATTTCGAGAATCTGGTCGTTGTGCGAACAATGTCAAAGGCATTCGGTCTGGCTGGAGTTCATGTCGGTTACTTGCTGGCCAACGAGACAGTTATGGTAATGATGCGCAAAGTGTCAGCGCCATACCCTCTGGCTGATCCATGTGCACAAATTGCATTGCAATCGTTAAATGAAAACGCCACAAAGTTGATGAATAAGCAAGTGCATCAGATTAGCCAGATTCGAGATTCCTTCTGCGAAGCGCTGGCTGACATTCCAGACGTCACCAACGTAGTGCATAGCGTAACCAATTTTGTGTTGGTATTTTTCGGGAATAATGAAGCGACTTGGGAAGCGCTCACCGAAGCCGGCGTGGTGGCCCGCCGGATTCATCATTCCCGCCTAGCAGAGGCTATCCGATTCACAATCGGAACTACCGAACAAATGGCAATGGTTATTCAGATACTTAAACGATTGTCTTAAAAACTGTGCGGATAAAAAACGGAATGAAGTTGCTGGTTATTCAGCGTTCTGAGAAGTTGGGTGGTTAGGAAATACTTGTGTCATTTTTATATTCAGTGCTGTGGAAATGTGAGTATTCTCGTCAGTTTCTGAGCCAGGATGTACGTCGGCCAATCGGCGAAGCGTCTTATAGAGAGATGCCGGATATTTGGCCGTTACTCAGATGATGGGTTGAGTCATTTCGAATGAGTTGTATTGATGGCGCGTTCAAATTCTGCTTTGGAATGATGAGATCAGGGATAGGCTCGATTATCAATTTTGAATTGACAATCTTCGCATCAATCTGCTGAATCAGCTTCTGGTCCCAACGGGTATCAACTCGCTGTGTGCCCGTGGCACAGATACCAACAGCAATGCGTTTGGCTATCTAGAAAGCCTCATACTCCACGAGGACACCTTTTTGGAGTGTCTAAAAAAATATAAAATTATGCAAAGGATTACTTCGTGAAACATTTATTAATAGCCGTTTGGGCCATGGTGCCGCTGATTGCTTGTTCACCGCAGCCTGTTGATACATCTGCTGCATCGATGGAACACACCACCCAGAAACCAAATTATGTGCCACAGGGCTGGATTGCTAAAACGCTACCTGAAATAGCAGTAGGTGTTAAAGCGGGCGAAGTAACGTCAGAAGAATTAGTGCAGGCTTATATAGATCGTATTAACCGTGTGGATAGGGGTGGGCCAACACTACAATCAGTGCTTTCACTAAATCCAAATGCGCTTGCCGACGCACGTGCGGCTGATACAAAAAGAGCTGCAGGCGAAACTCTCGGTTCGCTGCACGGTGTACCGATCCTATTGAAAGATAATATTGAGACGAAAGACCCTCTTGCTACAACGGCCGGCGCGCTTGCATTGAAAGACAATATCACCGGCCGAGACAGCCCGCTTGTGGCAGGTTTGCGCGATGCAGGTGCGATTATTCTTGGCAAAGCTAACCTTAGTCAGTGGGCGAATTTTCGTTCCAACGATTCGATGAGTGGTTGGACAGCTCTTGGTGGACAAGTGCGTAACCCTCACATGTTAGACCGCAATCCTTGTGGTTCAAGCTCTGGTTCTGGTGCCGGTGCAGCGTCGTCTATGGCGGCAGGTGCAGTGGGTACCGAAACCAATGGCTCTGTTATTTGCCCGTCTAATGCAAACGGGGTTGTTGGTTTTAAACCGACAGTTGGCTTGGTTTCTCAACAGTATATTGTGCCGATTTCTTCGACGCAGGACACAGCAGGGCCAATGACAAAATCAGTAATGGGTGCGGCCATGATGATGAACGCAATGGCTACGGGGAGTGCGAAGAAAGATTATGTCGCCGCTCTGGACCAAGATATATTGCGCGGTAAGCGTGTTGGCGTGCTGCGTTACTCGACTGGCTCTAACAAAGACATCAATATGCTATTTGAAGAATCGCTCAATGTGCTAAAGGAGGCGGGTGCAGAGCTTGTTGAAATCACTAAAAACCCTATTGAGCTTAATGAGTTTGGGCAGTATTCGTTTGATGTGTTGCTGTATGAATTTAAGGCGACTTTGAATGAGTATCTGGCCGCAACACCGGACACAGTTAAAACACGCTCGCTTGCTGAAGTGATCGCTTTTAACATTGAAAACGCTGAGGTTGAATTGGCGTTGTTTGATCAGAGTATTTTTGACGCAGCAGAAATAACAAGCAACTTGGATGATCCAAGATATATCGCAGCGCGTGATGCGGTGCTGAAAGCAACGCGTGACGATGGTATCGATAAGCTGCTAGCTGAACATAACGTCGATGTTCTTGTAGCGCCATCAGGCCCTACCGTACCGCGAGTTGATCCCATAAACGGTGACGTTTGGCCGCCGTTCCCGGGCAGTGGTTCGATGGCCGCAATAGCAGGTTATCCGCACATCACTGTGCCAATGGGTACTATTCATAGCCTATCAGTTAGCTTCTCCTTCATGGGAGCCAAAGACGATGATGCTAAAGTTCTGTCATACGGATATGCGTTCGAGCAGTTGACGAACGAACGTGCAGAACCTCAATATTATACAAATGCTGAAGATTTGCCTGACATTGCAGCGGCAATGCGGGGCCAAAAAACAAACTAGTAGTTTACTTTCGCTGCAATAAAAAAGGCGAAAGGGTTAATTATCCTTTCGCCTTTTGTTTTTTCGAAATTACTATCTTTAGATCAAAGTGGACCGAATTACAGATTAGTGAGCAGCGCCACCTGTGGCTTGCGCGCCAGGCATTGCCATTGCTGTTAGCTTGGAACCTGTCTGCAGGATGATGTACTGATGCCCATCGTGCATCCAAGAGCTCATGCCATAGCGGCTCTGTGCTGGCACTTCGATTTTACCAACTTCTTCGCCGGTTTTCTTATCGATGCCGTAAAGCAGCGCAGTCGTTCCGTCGGAGTCCATGTCTGAGTAGATCAGCATGTTCGCGGTAGTAACCATCGTAATTGCATTACCTGTTCCAGTATCACCAATATCAATACCTTCTAGAGCAGGATTGTTGCGGAAACGGTCAGGAGTTTCACCTGTCGGAATCTGAAATGCGATCTCGCCTGTATTCATGTCGTAGGCAGTAATCGTGCTGTACGGTGGCTTGAAGTAAGGCAAGCCTGAAGCAAGACGAGGTGTGCGCGGACGGGCACCATTGGCATAGGCTGCGAAGGTAGATCCCGTTGGGGCATCGATGCGAGCATCAGCCTCTTCACCAGGGATAATTCGTTGCCAGCTACACGCTTTCCTAGAAGTTACATAGAGGAAGCCTGAAGTAGGGTCTGCTACGGGTGGGTTATTGATGTTTGCACCACCACCGTCACCAGGGCACATAGCAGAAGCTATCTTGCCTGCAGGATCATCTGAATGGATTGGCGGATTAAACAAAGGTCCCATATCGTAGTTGGCCATCACTTCAAGTGCTTCGCGGCGCAGTGCAGGCGTGAAGTCGATAAGGTCGCCTTCAGTCAAGCCCTGCATTTCGAAAGCCGGTGGCTTAGATGGGAAAGGCTGTGTTGTTGAAAGCTTTTCGCCAGGAACCATGGATGCTGGAACAGCTCGCTCTTCCATCGGCCAGATTGGCTCACCAGTTAAACGGTCGAAAGAGTAGACAAAGCCCTGTTTTGTAACTTGGGATACAGAAGGAACTATTCCTCTGCCAGGAATATTCAGGTCTAGCTGAATCGGGGCAGCTGGGTTGTCGTAGTTCCATACATCGTGATGAACTGTCTGGAAGTGCCAGCGTCGTTCGCCAGTTTCCGTGTCCAGTGCAATCAGGCTAGTACCAAACAGGCCATCACCAGGACGGAAGCCACCGTAGTAATCGATTGTAGGTGGATTAGTTGGAACATAAACAATGTTGTTCTCAGGATCGGCTGTAAGCGGTGCCCAAGAAGATACATCTCCTGTCCACTGCCATGCATCGTTTTCCCAAGTCTCATGGCCGTATTCGCCTGGCTGTGGGATTACGTTGAACTTCCATTTGAACGCACCAGTAGTCTTATCGTAAGCGAGGATATCACCAGGAACGTTTTCGACTCTCGCCTGCAGATATCCCTGCTCAGCTGAGTTGCCAACGACGATAGTGTCGTTAACCACAATCGGTGGCGATGAAGTAGTGATATAGCCAGTTTCTAGAGGAATGCCTTCATAAGGATCGTAGGGATGACCCAGATCAGCAAGCATGTCCACGACGCCAGTAGCAGGGAAGCCATCTACAGGCACCTGTCCACCGAAGCCCTCAAGGAGGGCGCCAGTATCAGCATCTAGTGCCACTAGAAAGAAGCCAGGTGTGGAGATATAAACCACGCCCTTGCCATCTATTCTGGAATAGCCAATGCCTTTACCGTATGAGGCGCGCATGGAATATTCCCAGCGACCTGTGTTTGGTAGGCGATAGGACCAGAGGGTCTCGCCAGTCTTGGGGTCAATCGCGACCACATTACGGCGAGCACCAGACACGGTGAATAACTTGCCATCTACATAAGTGGGGGTTGAACGACCCGATTGGCCGTTAAAGCTGGAGCCATCCCATTCCCAAGCGACTTCGAGTTCATCGAAGTTCTCAGCCGTAATCTCATCGGCTGGGGTATAGCGGGTGTGGGCGTAGTCGCCACCAAGGGTAAACCACTCGGCAGTGTCTTCGGTGACCAGATTCTGACTCATGCCAAGTTGCGGCAATATGCACAGAACGGCCGCTAATAAGCTCAAAAGATTGAGCTTATTAGGCTTTGAACCGGATATTGTTAAAGGTCGTGCTTTCATTTTTGTAGCCTCATTAGATGCAGAATCTTTTGGAGGATACCATAGGCTGTAGGTAAGTAGTGATAAGTGGAACTGTAATAAAGTGTGATAAGAACCCTAATAAAGAGTGGGTAGTTTACTATTCGATTTCCCTTGAATAGGGGGCTGGTATAGCGACTTTTCTTCGGGGATCGGGGTGAATCGCAGGAAGCAGCATATTCCTTCCACTTGCCTGTCGCCCCTGCTAGTCTTTGGCCCCTCTGTCGAAAATGCCTAGGAGAATTAGCGTGCCGTTGAAGTACTCGAAATCATTACCTTTGCGTGGATATACGCTTTTCAAATTTGCGTCCCTTCTCGTTTCTCTACTTGCATCAGTGTCACTGACAAATACAGCTTCTGCTCAGCCCAGCGAACCTGAGCTGCCGCGCCAGATGGCGTGGACGGCTTATAATCTGGGATCCACTGGCTATAACCAGGCAGTTGCCATTGGCGCCATGTTGCGTGACAAGTTCAACGTTACACTGCGTGTTATACCCGGGCAGAACGATGTCTCCCGATTATTGCCGCTGAAGACTGGCCGAGTCGATTTCACTGCCAATGGCGTGGCGACCTATTTCGCACAGGAAGGCATGTTTCAGTTTGCCAATCCAGAGTGGGGGCCTCAGCCGCTGCGTCTATTGATGACCTCAAATGGCTTGAGTAATCAAGGGGTAGCAGTAGCCGCAGATACCGGTGTTACAACTTTCGCCGAACTACGTGGGCGTCGAGTACCATACGTACGTGCAGCCCCGGCACTCAATGTCTCCATGGAGGCCTATTTGGCCTGCGGCGGACTGACTTGGGATGACGTTGTGCGGGTCGACTTCCCGGGCTATGACGCGAAATGGAATGGCGTGATCAACGGTGACGTTGATGTCGCCTTCGGTACCACAGTATCGGGCCCACCGTTTAGACTCGAGGCTTCGCCACGCGGCATTCGCTGGTTGCCTGCACCGCATGACGATGAGGGTTGTTGGGAACGCATGCTAGCAGTTGGTCCGTATTTTACGAAGCACAATGCCACCCGCGGGGCGTCTATCAGCGAGGAGAATCAGCATGAGGCAGGTACTTATCCGTATCCGCTACTAACTACCCTCGCTACTCAAGATAACGACTTCGTCTATTCACTTACACGAGTGATTAACGAAAACTATGATGAGTTCAAAGACGCCGATCCGGGCGCAATTGGTTGGGCCATAGAGTCACAGGTTTTTGATTGGGTCGTGCCCTATCACGAAGGCGCAGTAACTTATTGGCGTGAAGTCGGTGTATGGACTGACGAGATTGAGGCGCATAATCAAGCTCTTATCCAGCGGCAGGAAGTGTTAGCTTCAGCTTGGATTGAAATGGAGGCTAGAGATATCCGTGATAAGGATGCCTTCGTTGAATCTTGGCAGTCTCTGCGCGCAGAGCATTTGGAGGCAGCCGGATTCGATCCGGTCTGGCGCTAGTGGCAACACTACCAAGAGAATTACCGGAGGTACTCCGTTGGTTGACAGGCTTTGTTGCCATCGCTAGTGCCTTCCTAGCGATGGATTCGCTGCGCATGTTTTCCCAGAATCCGCTGCTTGATTTTGTCATCACGGTACAGAATCACTACTACTATGCTTTGATGGGCTTATTGTTACCGCTTTGTTTCCTAATCTACCCCTCGTTTCGCAGCCCCAAAAGTTACTGGCTCGACGGCGTCCTTGCTCTCGCAACTTTCGGAGCCTGTTGTTTCTTCTTCTTCAATGCGGAAACCATGTTGGATTATGGCTGGGAGTTTTTGGCACCGTCCTATGCGGTGTGGGTAAGCTATCTACTCTGGGCGCTGATCATGGAGGGCGTGCGTCGCAGTGGTGGCTGGGTATTGTTCTTCCTCGTGTTGGTGTTTTCTCTCTACCCGGTAGTGGCTGACAAATTGCCGGGGCCTATCTCCGGCATGTCTTCGTCAATGTCAGAGACGGCCTCTTATCACGTCATGAGCATCGAGAGTATTCTCGGTCTGCCGTTTCGCGCGTATGCGCAGTTGGTAATAGGCTTCCTAGTGTTCGGAGTTGCATTGCAGCATACCGGCGGTGGACGCTTCTTTATCAATCTAGCGTTTGCGACGTTCGGTCACGTGCGCGGCGGCTCGGCCAAGGTTGCGATTGTTTCCAGTGGGCTAATGGGCTCCATGAGTGGAAGTGTGATTACCAATGTGCTGACGACGGGCCAGATGACGATTCCAGCCATGAAGAAGAATGGTATGGAGAAGGAGTACGCCGCCGGAGTGGAGGCCTGCGCTTCGACAGGAGGAGTTCTGTTGCCACCCATTATGGGTTCGACTGCGTTTGTAATGGCGACCTTCCTCAACGTTGCCTATACCACTGTGGCTCTAGCCGCGGCGATTCCCGCTCTGCTGTACTTTTTTGGATTGTTCGTTCAAGTTGACGCCTATGCAGCCCGCAAAGGATTGGTTGGCACTCCGCGTGAAGAACTTCCTAGTGTGAGCGACACAATGAAGCAGGGTTGGTTCTACCTAGCAGCATTTGCAGTATTGATATTTTTACTCGTTTATCTGCAACGTGAAGCGGTAGCTCCGTTCTATGCCACGGGCATGTTGCTGGTGCTGAATCAGATTTTTCCGAGTCATCGCTGGAACATGCAAGAGGCAGGTGCATTTCTCGTCGCCACTGGTAAGTTGTTGATGGAATTGCTGACCATAATGGCTGGCGTCGGACTAATAGTAGGTGCATTGTCTGTGTCCGGCTTGTCGGGAACCTTGGTCAATGACTTGTTGTATCTCGCCGGTGATTCCACGCTGCTTCTTCTATTGATGGGAGCGTTTACTAGCTTCTTCCTGGGCATCGGGATGACTGTGACCGCCGCCTATATTTTTCTCGCGATTGTGCTTGCGCCCGCTCTGATTCAGGGCGGCCTGGATCCTATGAGTGTGCATTTGTTTATTCTCTATTGGGGAATGCTGTCTTTCATCACTCCGCCTGTAGCGCTAGGGGCATTCGCTGCGGCGAGCATAGCTGGTGCATCGGCACTGTCTACAGGGTTTAAGGCAATGCGACTCGGTAGCGTGATTTATTTTATTCCGTTCTTCTTCGTGTTGGAGCCTGCGCTGATCATGTCCGGTACTTTGTGGGAGACTCTGTTTGCCACAGCAAAAGTGGCAGTTGGAATAGTATTGATTGCAGGTGCTCTGCAGCGTTATTTGCTAGGCGTTGGATTTCTCGATCGTAGCGGGTCTCCGGGTATGGCCGGTCGCGCATTGACGCTTGTTGGCGGCGGTTTGATCGCCCTGCCAACGACTGAGGTCATTGGTATTAATGTGAGTGACGCGACCCTTCTTGTTAGCGGTGGTACGATGGCGATCATAGGTGTCTTGCTGAGTCGAAGTGCGGCTCCTGATTTAGATGTTCAGACGCCATTGGTTTCCGAGGCCTAAACTTGGGTATGACGTCATGTTGATAGTCGAACCAATTGACGCTCCTTGCGGGGCAACAGTTAGCAATCTTGATCTTTCGTTGGATCTTTCTGAAGAGGCCGTGGCAGAACTTCGTCAGTCTTGGCTGCAGCACCATGTGTTGGTGTTCCCCAATCAAGTGCTTAGCCCTGCAGATATCGAGCGCTTTACCCTCAGCTTTGGCAATTTTGGTGATGACCCATTCTTCAGCCCTATTGAGGAAAACAGCCACATTGCGGCCATACGTCGCGATGCCAATGAGACTACCCCTCTTTTTGCCGAGAATTGGCATACGGATTGGAGCTTTCAAGCAAAGCCTCCGATTGGTACCTGTCTATACGGCATAAAAATTCCTCCTGTTGGAGGAGACACGCTTTTTTCAAATCAGCACAAAGCCTACGATGAACTACCTATCACTCTTAAGAATAAGATTGAACACTTAACGGCGATTCATTCGGCTGAGTCTGCCTATTCGCCTGACGGCGTTTATAGTGACAAGCACGAGGAAAATGTCGGGCGTAGTATGAACATTGTTGTATCGGATGAGGCTAGACGATCACAAAGCCATCCGTTTATTCGCCCACACACAGAAACAGGCGCGTTGGCACTTTATTCAACTGCTGGTTACATTCAAGGATTTTCTGGTATGGAAGTGAAAGCGAGTAAAGAATTATTACAAGAGCTCCTCCAATATCAAGGTTCCTCTCAATTTGTGTATCGCCACAAATGGCAGCCGAATATGTTAGTTATGTGGGATAACCGCAGTGTCTTGCACAAAGCAACCGGTGGATATGATGGTTATGATCGCTTGCTGCATAGGACTACGATTTCTCAATTCGAGTGAAGGAGAATATTAATGAAAATCACCGGATTACAGATTATATATGGCGTGCTAACGATCGTTGGGGTATGCGTTACTTGGTACTACAATTTGCAGCCTATGGAGATCAGCTATATCGAAGGTCTGTATGCAAATCCTGCTGCATCTTCCTTTACTAATGATCTGATCGTTGTTGTTGCTGCATTTATTGTTTGGTCGTTCGTAGAGACCAGGCGCCTCAAGATGTCTTATGTATTATGGGTAGTGGGATTCGTTCTTACATTCGTTATTGCTGCCGCAATGACCGTGCCTCTTTTCATGCTGTTGCGAGAGCGTTGTCTGATAGCAATGGCGAAATAGTGTGCAGGCGAAGTGTACTAATCTAACTGCTCTCATAGCTGCATTTTTCAAGTGCGCGACGTAACTCTAAAAGTCCACCAATGATCAAAGCGTTCCTGACCCAGGGGCGGTCGTGGCGTAACCATGGTTTGGATGTCTGTAGTTTGTAGCTTAGCTACTCGAGCCCGAAAGGCTCTGTCCATAGTTTCGGGGTCGGTCTCGCGATTCAGCACTACGGGATAGACAAGATCTCCCAGCCGGAGAACTGCCTGCTCATCGCTGCCTACTCTCGCTGCCCAGTATTTGCGATCACACACAGAGCAGCTCAGAAACAATTCGCCTTCAGGTGTGGCCATGCAATTAAGATTAATAGAATGCGGGCGAACGCCTGCCCAAATCTGTAACTGACAGAGGTTCTCCTGATTGGCCGTCGTCGTGTTCCAATCATCAACGGGTGTTTCTACACGTTCACCAAACAATAACCCGCCGGGAGTCAGCGTGCAGGGACAAATACTGGAAAAAATTATAAACCCGGCTACTGCAGTCAGGAGTAGAGTAAATACTCCCCCACTGATCCACAGTTTCAGGTTTCTATTGCTGCCGACAACCGTTTCGTTCACCGTTTAGTCTTCCTGTAGTTTATTACCGAGTCTAGGTACACCACGCACTCTGAGCCTAGTTAGAATAAAAGCTATACCCTGCTGGTGGTTAATTAATTTTCACTAAACCTATTTGATTCGAACTGCTCTGATGAATTAGTAGGTTTCCCGCTTCTGTCTTCCAGACGTTTCGCACGATGCCGACTCCCGATGGAATCGCCCAGCTCTGAAATGATTCACTCTCAGGATTAAAGCGCACTAACGCGTCGGGGCGCATGCCGGATTCGTTGTACCATATGACATCATTTATGACTGCGAGTGCATAAGGATGAGAAGTGGGCCCGCTAGGTGAATCCCATTGTTTAATAGCGCCTGTAGCCGGGTCGAGTCGGCCGATCTTGCCTAGGGTCGAATTGACGAACCACACCATCCCTTCGCTATCTAGATCGAGTCGACGCACGCGGGTACTGGCATTCGGTATCTCGTAGTATTTCACGGCCATAGTGTCCGGATGCATAGCGCCGATCTTATTCGTGCCGTTGTAGGCAATCCATAGTGTGCCGTCTTGTGCCGTCTTGATACCATAGGGGCGGGGCTGTGTTTCTATTTCTTTTAGCTCGCCAGTGGCCGGATTCAAGCGGCCTAGCATGGCCGCGCCCTGTGCGGTGAAATAGAGATTGCCATTGGGATGAAAAGTGGCTGAGTGAGGGTCGCGAGCCTGTGTCTTGTATTCGGTTACCTCGCCGCTAGTTGGGTCGAGTTTGCCTATGCTGGCATTGCTGTTGCCTGTGTACCAGATGTTCCCATCGGCATCGGGCAGTATTGTATGCGGCCTGGAGGTGGGAGGCAGGCGATATTCCTCCATGACCCCGGTCTCGGGATCTAAACGACCGGTCAAATTAGCCCACATACCGGTCCACCAAATAGACCCGTCCGGTGCCTCAATCGGGTCGCGTACCCGTTGCCCTAGTGTAGGTGCAGTCCATTCAATAATGTCTATTTCCACATCCCCCACAATCAGGTTTGGGCGACGCGAGATGTCTTCTGGGAAATGTTCGGCCAGGTAGGCGGCAATGGTATTTGCCTGGGCAGAAGGCAGTTCGATCATGGTCGAGAACAAGTCATGCCATTGCTGCGGCGTGCTGTAGCCGGCGGCCCGAGTAATGGTGGCGACGCTGTGACAGCTAGAGCAGACATTCTCTACCAGCGCCTTGCCGGGCCCGTCTGGCAGGGGCTGGCCTCCACGCGCTTGCGCCAACGCGGATGTTGAGAAAGGTAATGCACAAAGAATAGATATAATGGTCAGCAGTTTTTTCATAACGACTACTCTGATTAAGAGGTCCAGAGGCGACTGGCTAGATACATCACTCTATCGCCTATAATTCGAGTGGGCAACTTGGTTTTTCGGATATATTGTTCCTACTACCTCTTTCTGCAACACCTAGTTGAAGACAACAGGACGTAGAATGGCTTAAAGTTAGATGCGGGCTCACTAAAGACGGTTTGGGATAGTTAATGACGAGAAAGATTCTAGTAGTGGCACTTCAAATAATCGTGGCAATGATTACGATTCCGGCAGTGGCGCTGGCAACCATGAGCTTCGAGAACCGCAATAACGATGGGCCTTCGATTGTCTTTCCCGGAGGTGAGCTAGTATCCGGAGAACTGTATTCCGGTCCAGAGCCCGACTGGAGCTTCACGAATGAAGTGTCCACTATCCATCTGCAGCTAGACAATCCTCTCAGCTCACGGCTTATTTGGATCGAAGAGAGCGATGGGAAGGTCTACATCACCTCGGACTACATGGGTACATGGCTAGGTCGTCGCTGGAAACACTGGGCAGTTCAGGCTTACGAGGGTGATGGTCTTGCCGTTGTACGCATAAATGGCATTCGTTATGAGCGAAAGCTAGTTAGGATTTTTTACAGCCCTCTACTTGAGGGCGTCATCGATAAGAAAATAGCAAAGTATCGATCAAGAATAACAAGAGAGGCGATCGAATCGGGTGAGACTTGGGTGTTTGAGTTGGCACCGCGAGAGGGAGTGTAAGCTTATGAAGCTACCTCATTATCTCGCTCTTCTATTTTCGATTTCTCTACTAGTATCCCTAGCAATTCTCTTCGTGCCAGGGTTGGCGGAATCTGTTGAGAGTTGGATGCTAGGCTTTTTGGCTAGGAATGCTGCTGCATAGAAATGCGGGCTATGGTCCTTTGCTAGTCGCTCGCAATAAAGAAACTGGCGCAGAGATGGCGACAATTGAAATTCCAGCCAATCCAAGTGGCGCACCCATGAGTTACTCTGTTGATGGTCAACAATACATTGCGATCAGTGTTGGCAGTTCGCCGGTGCCGGAGCTTGTTGTTTATGCATTGCCGTGAAGTTTAAACATTCTTCAATAGCAAGCGATGGTTAATAGGTAGCTGGTGTTACCCCTTTTAAATTCTTGAACGCTTGTCTGTGCGCTCTTTTTATTTTTAATTGAGAGGCTGGCTTGGAATTAATGTCTGAGCCAAGCTAAAACGGTTCGATACGGATCTTGACCAAATAAAAACAAGGAGATTTTCATGGACACATTTACTAAATCCCTGCTTGCTGTCTAGATTGCGCTAGCTGGTGCAGTCGCAGTGGCACAGGATGATGAATCTTACGCTACTTACATAACCGAAGAACAATGGCAGGTGGTGAACGAACTTCCTGGAGTAGATCGCCAAATTGTCAGCCGCAACATCGGCAAGTTAAACCTCTCTGTAGGAATTATCCATCGGGGGGCAGTTGAGCGGGCGAGTGGTCAGTCTACACCTAATCCAGATCGTCCCTGCGGTGTGACAAGCAGCAATCGCAACAGTAATGCGCGCGGCATCATGCACTACGATCAGACAGAAACGTATTATATCGCCCCTGGTTCTGGCACCTCGGTCACCGGTGGAACTATCCTGAACGGTAATGGATTCGCGACTGAAAGCAATGTCACTACTGTCCCAAATGGACCGTCATGCAGTGGCGTGATCGTTGGTGATTGGATAGCCAAGCACGTCAAAGAGGGCGACATTATCATTATTCCAGCCGGAATTCCCCATGGTTGGCTGGAAGTGCCGGTACATGTCGACCACCTGTCGGTCCGTCCAGATCCAGACCGCGTTCTCTCCGCTAGCTATATAAATCCGGCGTTAGGTGATGAGTTTAAAATAAAGACGGAACAATAGGGCTTATCTCGAAATCGTCGGATTAGCGGAATGGTTCCTCATTTTTCCGCTTTGAACAGTACTCAAAATGCTGGACAAGAGGCCATAGGTGGGGATACCTTCTGTTTGTCTTATATGCAGGTGAGATGGATGTTACTGATGCACAAAAACCTGTCCAATTAGTTAGTGCCCAGCACGGGAGAGAAAAATGATAAAAAAGTCTCTATTTAGTCTGACGCTCACGGCTGCGCTCGCATTTTTTGCCAGCTCAGCTAGCGTTTTCGCCCAAGACTTGGAATCGGTTATGCCGTTCAAGGTTGGAACATTTGCCATCGATGGCATACCAACAGTTGGCCTAGTAGTGCAGAACGACGAGTTGATCGTCGATCTTGCTGCCGCTAACCGCGCTTTAGAGCTTATACCCCGTTACGCTGCGTTAACTATACCCGGCGACTTGATCGGGATGATCTCACAATATGAATACGGCCTTAAGTATCGAGTCTATGAGATCGTAAACCATCTCGTGGCAGAGGATCTGCTGAATGGCGATATGCCAAACTATGTACACCCTGTTAGTTCAGTGGACATCATGGCGCCGCTTCAATATCCGAGCAAACTCATGAATGCGGCTGTGAACTTCTACACTCACGCCTGCGAAGGCTGCAACGACGATGAGCGAGCAGCTCAGACTCTGAATCGCCAAGTGAACCGCGGCGTTCCCTATCTGTTCCTGAAGCCTACACGCGGCGCAATCATCGGAGACGGTGATGACATCCTCATGCCTTTCGGCCGTGATCGCATAGAGTGGGAAGTCGAGATGGCTATCGTGTTCGGCCGTTCAGGCAAGTACATCTCCGCAGACCGCGCCTACGATCATGTATTTGGTTACATGGTAGCGATGGATATCTCTGATCGCGGTGGTCGTCCACCTGGTGGCTATGGCTCCGGTTCAGATTGGTTTGTTGGCAAAGGACACGATACGTTCGCGCCACATGGTCCTTGGATCGTGCCAAAGGAATTTTACGGCGATCCTATGGAACGCCTGCATCAGACTCTGGTTATCGACGGCGTGACCGTCCAAGAAGCTCGAGCTGGCGACATGATTCACAACATTCCTGAGCTGATCGAGTATGCTTCCTCGTTGATCACGATCTTCCCAGGCGATGTTATGCAGAGCGGAACCTCTGGCGGAACGGGAGCGGGCCGAGTTGAGCGCGCGACGGGCTCGGGCTATCTCGTTGATGGAGAGACTATTGAGGCCAGCATCGAGGGCATCGGCACGCTACACCACACGGTTAGAATTGAGACAAGTGTTCCTGGTGACCTATCTGGTTCACAGTTGCCGCCGGTTAGCTCTTATAGAAACTAATTAGTAGTAACTTAAGCGCTGTTTAGTGCTTAGAAGATAAAGAAGGGGGCGGAATTCATTTGCAAAAATGAAGCCGCCTTTTTTTTGGCAATATTTCTGTAGTTTAAGAAAGCGGCGGCCACACAGGGATCATGCAAGCCGCCGTAGAAGTGAGTAATTCTGGCTAGGTTTTCACAGTGACTTTAAGTGTTGCAGCATAGTGTCCACGCCGCTGCGTGCAAACGGATCATCAGGACAGTTGTCGACCTTGCCGGCTTCTTCGAAGAGTGCAACTACCTCGCAATTCTCAACCAACATCGAGTAGCGCCAAGAGCGAGATCCAAAGCCAAGGTTTTCCTTTTTCACTAACATTCCCATTGCGTAAGTAAAGTCAGCATTGCCATCTGGCAGCATTTTCACGTTTTTGACGTTCAACTGTTTCGCCCATTGAAACATCGAGAATGCATCGTTGACGCTAACGC
>CASQMQ010000056.1 GCA_949430125.1 uncultured Pseudomonadales bacterium | reverse complement strand
TGGTGCCAGCGCGCCGTTGACTACTGCTGTCATAGTCATTATTCTCCCTGTAAATTATAAGATCCCGGCGATGCCGGACCACAGGAGAGAGTCATGAGCATCAAACGATGGATAACAGCAGCCGTCTCAGCCGCAACATTGGGGGCTGCATTCGTAGTTATACCCGTTCTAGCTCACCATTCGAGCACACCTTTCTACGACCCTGACCAGCGTGTCGAAATCGAAGGCCCCGTTACACGCTTCGTGTTTAGAAACCCACACGCCTTTCTTTACGTAGATGTGGCCGACGAAAACGGCGCAACCGTCGAATGGCAGATCGAGCTAGGCGCCCCCGTAAGCATACGCCGTGCTGGCTGGACTCCAGATTCACTCCCAGTAGGCATGATCGTAAAAGCCTCCGGCAGACCTTCGCGCGCTGAAGGCACTACCGGCCTGTGTTGTGTGCGCATGACTCGCGCCGATGGCACCCCAGTTTTAGAAGGTGGTCGCGTTCAGGAACGAACTCAACCGCCAGAATAAATCGCCAAGGTATTACCCTTACAAATCTGGACGAGGCCGCAAATCAATTTTCCTAGGTGGCTTCACAAAATAACAAACTAGAACATAACCAGCATTCAAGGCGGGAATTTTTATGAGAGCAACTACATTTATGAGAGAGAAGTCTGTTTTTGCAGCTTTGCTTTCTCTAGCGATTGGCGCTACCGCAGGTCAAGTAAACGCGCAAGCAGATAACCAGATACCTGATATTGCGGGAACCTGGAACGGAGGCTTTAGCGCAAGACCGGTGAATGGCGAAGGTGTTCCCTGGGGCGAAGAGAATTTCCCCAAGCTGAATGCACGCGCCCTAGCCTATCAAGAAGTCTGGGAAGAGATCATGGCGCCAAAGTACGACTGCCAGCCCGCCTCTTCGCCTGCAATTCAATACGACCCTTACCACATGGAGGTCGTGCAATGGCCCGACCGTGTCCTTTTTCGTTACGAGAAAGATGATCAGCTACGCACCATATGGCTAGACGGCCGCGAACCCAAGTCAACGGACTTCGGCGTTCAAGGCTTCTCTGTAGGTCACTATGAAGATGACTCTTTGATTATTACCACTACTCACTTCGTGTTCGATGTTGCCGGCTTCGATGATTACAACGGCATCCCCTCTTCCTCACAGAAGATTGTTCGCGAACGCTACTGGATGGATGGAGAAGATCTGAAGGTAACATTACAAGTCGAAGACGCGATGTTTTTACTCGAGCCTACTTCTTACACCACTAGATGGCTTCCGGCATCCGAGGGCTACAGGCTTCAAGCATACAACTGCGACGCTGAATCGTCACGTGCATCTGTACGCTTCTTTCCATCGAAGTACTAACACGAAAACGAAACGAAGCTGTGTCATCGATCGATGAACACAATTTCGTTTCGTAGTCAGCCAACCTCTCGTCATGAGAAACTCCCGCTCCCTTCTAGATACTCAGAACTCCTTTGGTTGGTTTTCGATAGGCATGCATTGGTTTGCAGCACTGGCAATTATTCTGCTTTGGTTTGTCGGTCAAAGCATTTCCTTGCAGTCTGTCGAGCAGATCGATGCTCGTAGGTCACTGCACATCACTCTCGGCTTAATCGCCTGGTTACCACTTGTCATGCGAATGGTATGGCGCTATAAATCGGGCCATCCCCATGTTAGCGGGCAAACCCTGCTAACGCATCGACTCGCCAAGGCAGTACACCATCTCATGCTACTGGTACTGGCAGTGATGTTGATATCAGGGCCACTAATGGCCTGGGCAATGCCAAGTAGAAACAGCTTGTCGGAGTTCGCTTTCATCTTCCATTCTAATGCAGCCAAGGCACTTGCCGCGTTGGTAGTGCTACACATATTGGCGGCGCTGAAACATCTGATGTTTCACGAGGATGAGACTGTAGCTAGGATTTTTGTTCCGCGTAAAGATGATACGCAAGATGAAGAGTAGGAACGCTCTAACCAGTTCCCACATAGGGAATGAGGCGCCCACAAAGTAGGACGCCCGTCCAAAGCACAAGCGAGGCATAGGCCACAAATTTAGCTATTGGGGGCGAGGATGTCGTTGCATCCCAGTCATGCATAATCGGGCTTACTTTCCAGTAGTAAAGAGCAGCATTCAGTCCAGCCAGTAACACCAAGCCCATCTTGATCTGAAAACCTATGTTCTCCGAATAGCGCATTGGGTCGCCATAAAAAAATAGTATCCCGGTGAGCAAATTGATACCAAAACCGATCAGAACGAAGGGCAATAGACGATGAGTAGCTGCTGGATCAAAGCTGCGGAAATGCCCTGCCATACGCAAATCGATAACGAGCAAGCCGCCCAATAGCAGCGATAGCCCGATGAAATGGCTAATCTCCATGACTGGCCACAACCAGTAAGTCTCCTGAATCCACGAGTTAAGCGAGCCACCGACAATTGACTGTGCAAATGTTTCCACGGTTGGGCCTCTAAAAAATATACGCGATCAGGCGACCGGCTATGATAGCCGCTAGCCAGAGCATAATTGAAATTGAAGCGATTATTTTTGTCGGGTTGCTAATCAACACCGCCGAATCGTTTAGGCCTATCTCTGAACGCAGACGTGACTGGATGACTCCAGCCAATATCATGGCTGCTACGATACAAGCAATTTTCACTAGAAAAGGCACGCTAGTTATAAACACAGTTGCCTGAGAGGCAAACAGAGCAGAGCCCGACACGGCATTTATGATGAAACCCACCCAACCCAATTTGCCCAGGCCCAGAAACGCAGATGGTTGAATACCAGGAAATAGCCCTAGCAGGGACAAGTCGCGCATCGAGAAAATGCCAACCACGACGGCAAGCCCCATCACGTGCAGGCTCAACATGATGGGATACCCCCATAGTGAGACCGCAACCCACGTCGCTAATTCAGTTGTTTCTAACGTAGCGAACATTTTTGCCTATGGGCCTATTGCTAATGTTATGGGAGGGCATAGTATCGAGCTTTTCCTACTGTTACGACAAAGAAAAGAATCGATGCTTTAGCAGCAACAATTCTGTTTCAAGCGATACTATCAAAATTGCCAGTCTTATTCATTGCACCAGTGTTCTATGGAATTCGCGTAGTAGCTAATCAAGAGCTTGTATTCAGGATTAATCTGATAGTAGATGCAGGCATTAAAGGAGGGGACGATCTCACTGGCATATCTCTTAACCTTTTGCCGCACTAAATCTCGAGGAATATTGTCGCGCCGCGACTGCTCCTCGATTATCGCGAAAACCTCGCGATCGTACATTAACTGGTCAATCAATATTTGCTGTTTACTGCGCTGTAACGGACGAACCTTAATCTGTAGACTGTTATTTACCTTATCGACGGTCTTGTTTAGGCGACGGCGTAGATACCAGCGAACGCTGGGAAAAAGCACACTCACAATTAGTGCATAGCTGGCGGCCAGCAGGAGCCCGAGGAATCTCCAGTTAGGTAGGGTGACAGTTTAGGTCAAGACGGCCGTTCACAGCTCTTATTATTTCTCCGGTTGTAGAGGAATACACGCTGTAATTGTCATAAATAGCGGGTTTAATGGCGTATTCCTCTATTTATGAGATGGACTTAGCAAGTGATAGTCTCTATCCTTCGCACCCTCTTAACTTCCCGTATAGTTATCGGTTTAAATATCGGCTTAATTATGCGTCTAAATATCCCCAGATTACCGGCCCAAGGGCATAGCAAGGCAATACTATGAGTAGCGAAGAAATCACCTCATTCGAGCAAATGGCGCTGTCTAAGCCTCTGTTAAAGGCACTCGTTGATGTGGGCTACGAAACACCTTCCCCTATTCAAGCACAAACCATCCCCTTGCTACTTGAGGGCAGAGATGTGCTTGGCCAGGCACAGACTGGTACCGGCAAGACTGCCGCTTTTGCTCTACCTATTCTTTCGAAATTGGACATAAAGCAGAGAGACCCTCAGGTTATGGTTTTGGCACCCACGCGCGAACTCGCCATTCAGGTCGCCGAAGCCTTTCAGAAGTACGCTAGTCATATAAAAGATTTTCACGTTCTACCAGTTTATGGCGGTCAGGACTACAGCGGCCAGATACGCGCTTTAAAACGTGGTGTACATGTGGTGGTCGGAACACCAGGCCGAGTCATGGACCATATGCGTCGCGGCACACTGAAACTCAATCAACTTACTACCCTCGTCCTAGACGAAGCCGATGAGATGCTGCGCATGGGTTTCATCGACGATGTCGAATGGATTCTCGAACAAATACCCAAGCAGAGACAGATCGCTCTCTTCTCCGCAACGATGCCTACGCAGATACGACGCATTGCCAGTAAGTATCTGACCGACCCAGTTCAAGTTACGGTCAAGATGAAGACCGCCACTGCCGAGTCGATCCGCCAGCGTTTTTGGCCGGTTAGCGGCATGCATAAACTTGACGCGCTCACTCGAATCTTAGAAGCCGAAACTTTCGATGCCATGCTTATTTTCGTGCGCACGCGCATTCTTACTGTCGACTTAGCAGAAAAACTGTCGGCTAGGGGATTCTCGGCCACAGCACTCAATGGTGATATAGCGCAGAAAACACGCGAGCGAACTATTGAGAGACTTAAGAAAGGACAGTTAGATATTCTGGTCGCAACCGATGTCGCTGCCCGAGGTTTAGACGTAGATCGAATAAGTCACGTGGTGAACTACGACATACCACACGATACTGAATCCTATATACACCGTATCGGACGCACCGGTAGAGCCGGTCGTGAAGGAGATGCGATCCTATTTGTTGCTCCACGCGAGAAACGCATGTTAGCCGCCATCGAGAGGGCGACGAACAAGAAGATCGAGATGATGGAGCTGCCTTCCACGCAACTGATCAACGATAAGCGAGTAGAGCAATTCAAACAGTCGATATCAGAGACCATCGCTAACGAGGATCTTTCTCAATACACTAAATTGCTAGAGAAGTTTGAGGCAGAGAACGAATTTCCAATGCTAGGCATCGCAGCGGCACTCGCCAAGCTTGCTCAAGGCGACACGCCTTTATTGCTACAGAACAAGCCGATGCGAAAAACAGAAAAATTCACACGTATGGATGAAGGTGAATCGCGAGGCCGATCACGCTCCAAGCCTCCCATTGGGGATAGAAGCTCCAGAGGTGAGTCACGCTCACGACCTCCAACAGAAGATAGAAACCCTAGAGGCGAGTCGCGCTCACGACCTCCAAGAGCCGACAGCCCTCCAGAAAAAGGCATGGAACGATTTCGCTTAGAAGTGGGCCACAACCATGACGTTATGCCCGGCAATATCGTCGGCGCTATCGCCAACGAAGCAGGCTTAGACGCCCAACATATAGGCCGCATCAACATTCACGATGATCACAGCACGGTCGATCTACCCGACGACATGCCGGATGAGATTTTCAAAGAACTCAAGAATGTATGGGTCTCTGGGCAGACACTAAAAATCTCCCGCTTAACAATGGATGGAAAATCATCTCGATCCACGCGTCCTACATTCGAAAAGCCGAGCAAGGGGCCAGACAAGGGCTTAAGAAAGACAAGAAGCCAAAGCGTAAACCCGCAGCGAAAGGCAAGTCTAACGCGAAGGCTAAAGACGACCCGAAGAAGAAGGCCGCCGCAAAGAAGAAGTCTCGTCACAGGAATCGCGTAGGCACTGGGAAGTAGAGCTTTTACTTAGGAGTTTTGCATCACATTATTGAGCAATAAAAAAACGGGTGCAAATTTACATTTGCACCCGTTTTTGCATAAAACCATTACGGTCCTATAGATTCAACTCACGGAATTAAACGTGGGATGAACTTAGTCATACCTTGAATTGGCCCAACCTCGCCAGCGTAGACAACGCCATTGCGGTCAACTGTAACACCCTCACCCATAGAACCTAGGCCACCCATGCCAGAGCCGCGCTCAGAGTCATGTGCCTTGATGTAGTACAGCACCTCACCCGTGCGGGCACTACCTACACGTAGACCCTTCTGCCAACCTGGATTGTAGTTTTCATCAGACTCGGAGTCGATGGCATACAGCATGTCAGTATTAGGATCGATGAACAGGCCGCTGATGCGGCTGAACTGGTACCAAGTATCTAGATGATCACCATCTTGCGTGAATATCTGGATGCGGCTGTTACCACGATCAGCTACAAACAACCTGCCCTGCGAATCCATACCTAGAGAGTGAGGTGAACGGAACTGCCCATCCTCAAAGCCGAATTCGCCGAAGCTCTTTATAAAAGAACCGTCTGGCGCAAAGATCGACATACGACTCTTCGCAGTTGGACCAGCTTCATTCTGAAACTGTGCGCCGTGAGTGTCGCCTACGTAGATATTGCCATTCGGTGCAACAAGAACGTCGTTCGGCGCATCGAAGTGAGTCGGTGGATCACCAGCCTCACCCCCTGTACCTAAGGTCATTAACAATTCACCGGTTGAGCTGAACTTCAAAACCGTATGACCCTTGCCTGCAGCAGATGGATTTTCTTCTAATTCAGCAGCGTTTGCAGCACGAGCATCGACGACCCAGACATTGCCGTCGCTGTCCACGTCCATACCGTGTGGCCAAATAATCTGACCTCCACCAAAGCTCTGCACTACGTTGCCATCTGGATCCAACTTAACAATCGGATCCACATCCGATGTGGCACAGGAGTTCGTACCACAGCGATCACCAGCCCAAACGTGGATGCCGTCGATATCAATATTGACTGCACTCACTGAACCCCAGCTACGGCCATCGGGTAAAGTACCGAAGTTGCGCTGTGTCTCATAAGGATTCGGCAGATGGTTGATTGGTTCCTGATCTGCATGGGCGGCGGGCTGGATTGCACCCGGTCGCGCTGGTTGCGCTAGGGCAGCGGTCGAAAGCAACGACAGCGCGATACTGGTAACCCCGGCGGTAAGAAGCAATCGAGCTCCTCTTCCCTGTGTAGTTTTATTAGTATTGTTCATTATTCACCTCTTTTGTACTGCTTGATTAATTCTCTTGATTTAGTTCTTACTTAACTCTCGAATTCATTTTTCACGAACTACTTAGACTATCTCGCCTGCAGGTAGGCCCTGATTTCCTTTAGGATGACCTCAAACAAAAACTCAGAGCAACACCTTTAATTTTATAGTAATAATAAATTCGACCAGCCTGAGAACATGGACTCTCGAGCGGTCGTTGTCAAGACGGCTTAACCCTAAGAAAGGCCCTGCGTCAGCAATATACGTAGGAATCTCTAGACTCACGTCTATTCGCTGTTTATCCTCTGGCTCACAACGAAAAGAGAGGCTCTCATGCGCAGTAATTTGATATACGTGATTTTCGCTACCGTACTATTGATGGCGGGCATTCTCGTGGCTATCTGTCTTGCTGACACAGTGCCGAATGCCTCTGGTTCAGCCCATGCACAGTTCAACGGCATGCAGGCCGGCGGCGACGGTGCCGCGCGACTAGAGCACATTGGTGGCCTGGCCTTCGCCTTTCAGGCATTACTGCTTCTACTAATCATATGCCTCGCAGCGCTGGGTGTTGCCGAAGAGCGGCGCAGCACAGAATTCTGGGCGTATATGGGTGGCACTTTGTTAGTCAGCTTCTTCGTATGGTGGCAGATGTACTCTGGCCATCAAGCCTTCCTGGAAACTGGGGTCACCAGCTATTTCATGGGCTTTCCTGTGGCTACCGCCTGGCAGGTATATGGCACCTGGCTAGGGGCGATTCCGCTGATAATCTTGTACACCGTAGGCTTTCGGAAATTCATCTTCACCGAGGAAGATGAGCAGAAGTACGAGAAATTACTAGAAAATATCGCAAAAAAGTCGGAGCAGTAATTCCATGGAAGCCTATAGACAGGAAATTATCATTGGCGCAGTTATCATCTATATGGTTTTTTGTGTCATCACTGGCCTCTGGGCCATGCGGCGCACGAAAAATTCCAGCGACTTCTTTATAGCAGGCAGAGGCTTAGGACCTATTGTAGTTTCTCTTGCCCTGTTCTCATCCACGCTAAGCGGTTTCGGATTCGTAGGCGGGCCGGGGTTGGTCTATTCGATTGGCGTGAGTTCGTTCTGGATGATCGTCATCTCATCCACCGGCTATGCACTAGGCTTTTTCCTCGTAGCAAAACGAATCCGCATGATCGCCGACGTCCGCAATTGCATTTCTCTTCCTGATGTTCTTGCGGCAAGATACAACAGTGAAGCGGTTCGATTTCTTATTGCCGTTACAATTGTTCTAGGAGTAATGGGCTACCTTGCAACACAGATTTTAGCCATGGCTGTAGTGATGCAGGCGATCCTCTCTGGCACTGTCATGTTCGCTGACATAGGACTCGTTACCTGTGTCGTTATTTCTTCTGCCGTTTTAATCTTCTACTGCGTCACCGGAGGCATCATTGCCTCTGTCTATACCGATGTGGTGCAAGGCGCGATAATGATGATCGCTGGGGCTCTGATTCTATTGACAGCGATGTCTGTATTCGACGGCGGAATGCAGGAGGCGACCTCCATAATTCTTGCAGACGACGGCGAGGCCATGATGCCCTTCGGTGCCGCTGGAATCATGGCCTCACTAGGCTGGTTCTTCGTCTTCGGTTTAGGTCTTGCAGGCCAACCCCATCTTGTAACGAAGATGATGATGAACAGAAGCATCTCGGACAACAGGGTCATCCTCCCGATGTCCCTGTTCGGTTACGTCATGGCCGCTCTTCTATGGGTCTCTATTGGGGTGATCATGCGCGCAGCTGTTATCGATGGCGTTATAGAACCACTAGCTCTTCCCGATGATGCCGCCTCTCTCTTCCTTTCGATATTTACCAATCCACTGCTCGCGGGTATCGTTTTTGCCGGCCTGTTTGCTGCAATCATGTCGACGTCTGATGCCTTCCTCAACATAGGTACTGCTGCAATCATTCACGACATACCCAAAGCTATTCAAGGACACGCAATTCAGAACGAGCTGTTCTGGGCTCGCATAGTTACCGTGATTTTAGCGATAGTTGCGGCTAGCTTCGCGCTCTATTCACACTTTGAGGACGCCACGCTAGTCGCCATACTCGGCGCTTTCGGCTGGGCGACCTTCGCGGCATCGATATTTCCAGTACTAGCTATCGGCTTAAACTGGAAGGGCGCTACGGCGATGGGAGCCGTTGCTGCGATCGTTTCAGCCTTGTTGATAAACTTTATCATCCAACTCGCAGGTATCGTTTTACCCTACGGCATACTCGGCGGACTGATCGCCTTCATAGTCTCACTCGTGCTGTTTATCGGTGTGTCACTAGTAACGAAGAAGCCAGAGTTGGATGCAGACATGGAAGCGGTGCTAAATATTTAAAATACCGCTCTTCTCAAGCTATAGCTCTAGCTGAGGCACCGAGTAAGGAGAATTTGGATCTACGGCCTGACGTAGAGAGAAAACATTGCCATCGATATCGTTCGCATGAACCTGCCAAAAATTTCCTAACAGAACTGGGTCGCTGACAAATTCCACACCTAGATCAGACATGCGCGCATACTCCGCCTGAATGTCACCAACTTCAATCGAATAAGAATAACCAAGCGCCGTGCTGTCTCTATTTCCTAAGAACTGAATCGTTTCCGGATTATCGTATTGCCAGAACTCCATACTCTTCGATCGCTGCGCCATTCTGAAGAACATGACCTTAAGCTCCACATCGTCAACATCAGTCGCATCATCAAAGGTCACACGGTCCGCGATATCAGCCGTTCTATAAGGGTTAAAACCCATTATTTCTGAGTAGTAGTCGGTTAATCGCTCGATGTCATGCGTTACCAAAGCAACCTGTGTCATCCACAAGTCTAAACCTTGTTCTATCCATTCAGGACTTCGTCGGTCTCCGCCTAATCGATCAAAATCTAGCTGTTCTAGCTCAATCATATTTCCTTCGGGGTCATAGGCATAGGCATAAGTGACGCCCTGGCCCAGCAGATCTACAGGACCATCGCCACGGCTGAGCATTTCAGCTCCTGCACGCTTGAATTTGTCGTATCCCGATAAGTGTGACGGCGACTGAAAACAAGTATGGGTCATACCCGGGCCCTCTACAGGCATCTTGCTGATCGGTACATCACGGTTATGACTAAATTCCGTGAGCTCTAAAAGCATATTCGGCGCTTCGAGCACTGCTATCTCATACCCTATCCCTTCGCGGCCAAATAGTTTGTCAGCTGCACTATTGCTACGAACTACTTCTCTGCGAATAACTTTAAAACCCGAAGCTCGCTGATAAAAATCTAGAGACGCATCCAAATTCCTCACCGATAAACCGATGTGATTGACGCCCATTAAGGTCGTTGGAGAATCAGAGATTGTTGCATCTGGATCAATCTCATAGGCCATCGCCTGCGATGAAATCAGCAACAGCGATACGCTAGAAAAAAGCAAGCCGGAAAAGATCGACCTGCAGCTGGGTTTATTACGGTCGGAAAAAAGATTGTACATAGTGAGCTCTCAAAAATTACGGACTAAAGAATAATTTCAAAATACTAAATAGCTACGGGTCAGATGTGCACTCACTATTTAGTTCCCATCGAGTGAATAAACCAATAGCACATTACCTGGTGCCTCAGCCCACTTCTCATAACCCGAGGTGATGAAGACCTGACCATTCATAATTACCGGGCCATCTGATTCGATGGAACCGCCTGTCGCTTCGATTCCATTGCGAGTCCCGAAGCTTTGTCGCGTATTGGTTTCCCAGAGTATGCTGCCATTGTCGACATCGAAAGCGCGCAAGATGCCATCTAGTCCGCCGGCAAACACTAGATCAGAAGTACTACTGACAGCTGCAGAGATGCCCTGCCAACAGAGGAATGGCCCACCTTCACATTTGTCTGGAAGGTCGTTCCGCCACAAAACCTCACCAGTGCTGGGCTTTAAGGCGTGGATGCCCGGGTGCGCTGCACCTACATTGTAGGGGTTATTAGTTGGCAGATCTGAAACGCCCACGAATAGCTTCTCGCCATTGGTGCTCATGCCGTAGTGGATGCCACCCATGGTACCGCCACTTCCCGCACGTTGCTCCCACACGAGAGCGCCACCATTTGCTGGGTCGAGCGCGTACACCATTCCTGACTTCTGACCGACCCAGATTAATTCACGTCCGTTCTCATCCAGCGCCAGTATAGGGGAGGCTCCGATATCATAGTCGGGCCCATCCTCCTCGGGACAGTTTGGCGTTCCTCTAGAGCAGGCACCATTCCAAGCATCGTCCTTGGTAAGTTGAGCTGCCCAGACAATCTCACCCGTCGCTATATCCATAGCCAATACGGCATCGCTATAACCATTTGCAGGTGATGAATAGTTCTCACCAGTACCCGCGTAAACAAGATTTCTCTCTACGTCTATTGTCGGGCTCGACCAGATAGGCGCACCGGAAGGGCCGTACTGCTGTATGCCCGCCGTGCTCAAAATAGTTGGGCGTGGCTCGTCGGTAGTATAGGTTCGCCACAACTCCTCGCCAGTACTAATGCTTAAAGCAACTAATGCGCCTCGAAATGAGCAGCAGGAGTAATTCACTCTGGCGGCTAGCAGAACCTCAAGCGAGGACACGGGCACAATGAGTGTGTCCTCATGAGCTATCACCGAACCGGTAATTGTCGCTTGCGGGTGATCATGTACTTCTTTCTTCCAATTTAACTCGCCAGTCTGCGCATTCACCGAGTAAGCACTGCCAGCAAAATCACCGAACAAGAGTGTTTCAGGCACGCCCTGCCCATCAGTGTCTACATAGATTGCTCCGCGCACTTCTGCATCGGCGCTATAGGTCCACCAAGGACAGCCATTTGAATTATCCAGCGCATAAATAGTTCCTTCCTGACTACCGATGAAAGTGACTTCGGGAGTAACAACAGGCTGTGACCGCGATCGGGTTGCATCTGGAAACGCGAATGCCCATTTGAGTTTTAGCTGACTAACGTTGCTCTTATTGAGAATGTGTTCGTCATCCTGATGGCGAGTATTTCCACTCACGCCTCCCCATCCGTTCCAGCTTACGGGCTGACTTAATGATGTAATTGAAGACAAGCTTGCTTGGCAGCTGAAACTAACACTTTCCCTAGGTGATTCATCGAATCGCTCACCGGTAAGGAAGTAGGCAATGTTGCGTTTTTGCTCGCGCGGTAGAGCCATACCTGAAGTCGCCATGGAGCCGGATTCAAGCGCCTCCACTACTCGTCTTGGTGGGTACAGAGCAAACGCAGCTCGTTGCGGGGCTTCCAGCATGGCGCCTTCGTGGCATTCAGCACAAAATAATCGATATTGAGCTTCTCCGTCCGCCAATTCCGCTTCGTTGTGGGCATCCTGCGAAAACACCATCGCAGGAGTAAGAAAGAGCAGGCTCGCTGCGGTACAAATTTTAATTACTCGCTGTCGCATGCCCTGCTCCATTAAATCTCTAATTCTGGTTTTATTATGCTTCGCTAGCCGAAGCAGGGAGAGATTACCATTATTGGTACGCAAATAAACTTCACTTGGCCCCACCAGCTCGGGAAGCGATATGCGACTTAGTTCTAGCAGAGGAAGTTGCAGCATGACGAGCGGTGGCAGCGTTGTAGGCAAGTGTGCTTAGTTTGCTAGGCGCGACTTACCCAGCTCTATTTATTAATGACGATACAAGTCAAAAGCAATAACGCATCTATTCAGTACCTTCGCTAAAAGGAAGAGTTTTGTGATAAAAGAAGAAGGAAAGAAATTTTACATACAATCTCAGACAATAAGAACAACGCACAAAAATATTGATGTAAATTATTTTTTAAAAAAATAAATAAAATTAATTGGCGGCTACCACTTGTCCCGCATACGACGCAGACCAACGAACGTTGATTGATCATCTAATTCTTCTATATCAGTATCCAAGCTCGCAGCAATTCCCGACCGCACTTGCGCTTGATCAAGGCGAAAAAAGACATTGATTTCTCGCTCCATGACCGATCGTGCTGACATAGCTTTCAGCGCTCAGTCCCGCTTTAAACTGCGCGCACAATGATTGAGCTGATTGATTGTCAGGTTCTCTGTCGAGTGTGAACTGCAAATTATTTTCGATATAGTCATGCCCTGGGAAAATACGCACGTCATCCGCCAGCGGATAAAATTGTTCGACGAATGTTTGGTACATGATCTCGGGCGCGCCACCCAAGTCGCAGCGCCCTATTCCAGCATTGAACAATGTATCCCCACAAAATAGAGCGGGCTGCTCTGACTCAGCGCCAGAGAAATACAAACATATATGGCTCATGGTATGACCCGGGGTATCCATCACCTTCCAGGCTGAGCTCACCACATTGTAATGTGTCGCCGGCTTGTAAGCCTCTGTCTACGTTCGGTATGGACTGCATAGCATCGACGTGGGAAACCAACTGCGCACCAGTTGCCGCGATGACCGGTTCATTGCCACCAATATGATCGTGGTGGTGATGAGTGTTAGCTACCACCTTGATGCTCCATCCCAATTCTTTGGCAACACGCAAACACAGGGCATGATCCAAAGGATCAATAGCAATTGCCTCAAGGGTCTCTTCGCAGGCAAGCAAATACATATAGTTACTCAACGAATTGCGGATGGGTATCTGTCTAATTAACATGAGTTTCCTGCCTTGATGAATATTAATCAAACAATCTTACATCAAAATTTGTAAAGCCAGAGAAATTTGACACATAAATCCGACAGCAAAGGCAAAAGTTCGAACCCAAGGAATACCCAGCGCATACGTCGCAAAATGGAAGACTCCGGGCATAAAAATAAATTGCACAGGCAAGGGCCGTAGCTTCATTATTCGCCCCAGCAGCTTCAGTCATAAGAACTAGCAACCCAAAAACGACCAAATTTTCTACAGCATTTGAGTGGGCCTGTTTCATTCGCGCAGCCCAAGGCGCCAAAGGCTTCGGATTTTCTGAGTAGCCAACGGCATTTATCAAACCCCTAACAATAATCGTATTGAGGATATAGGGAACCCACATCAAGGCTGTAAACACCGTTGTCCATGTCAGGTAGGTAAGTTCTATGGTTATCATAATTTTCCTCTCTATCTTAAGTTAGAAATTCTTGGTTCGTTACTCTAGGATCGTGGCGCCCAGAAGAATACCTCCCAGTCATGGAGGGGCGCCCCGCCTTGATAGAGTGTTTGATCGAGAGGCATGTTCGCCTTTGCGGCCCACTTTCCCATCATGGCGAGACGCTCATCACCATGAATTTCGGTGGCATTCATTTCATAAGTAGAATCGCCTATGCGCAGCAACCCATCACCGCCGCCTTCCCGCAAGCGCTGTGACCAATACCCTCCGTCCGGGCGTGAGGCTGAAATTACACCGTCGGGTGTACCTACCCACAACAGAGTAGGTAACAAAGGGAGGGAAACCACTCAGTTTCATCATCATAGGGACCCGGAACAGACTCATTAAGCGACGAAAAGTCATCCGGAGAAGGAGCTAGCGTTCCACCGATAATTACTCCGGGTGTACGATCAAATCCCTGATTGCTCAGCGCACGCCCCTGACTACTCATGTAGGGGGCCGTGAATATCCAACTTAGTATACAAACAGCTACTACCAAGGTGACTGCGATTCCAGCGATCTTACTCTTTATCATTTTTATCATTGCGCACCCTTTACGGCAGAACTGTACTCATTGACGAAAGGTAATATTTCATCCACGATCGATTGAAGGTTTGGGGCTATCTTAAACGTTGAGTTTTGAAGCAAAGTAGTCGCAGCTCTAGCATTTACCTTAGGATGTAAAAAGTCGATCTCTTGCCCATGGTGAAGAATAAGCGTAGCAGGCACCTCAAGAGACATTAGCTGCTCATCTGTCATTCCAAGCGTTGTTTTTGCATGAAAAGACGCCAGGAACTCTCCAGTCATCTTCATTGTGGCCAGAAAGTCGTCTATGTTTTGTTCCATAAAAATCTTTTGCAGTTCTGGGCTATTCCGCTCCATATACCCCTTCCACAATGGCGTCTGAGCAACCGCCTCCATCGAGATCAAACTATCATCTCTCAAATAGCTCAAAAAATATTCCTCCGAAAGGCGCTGCGCTGCTATAGGCCCACCAGTGAGCGGGGCAATGATGAGCGCATCCACTTGTTCCGGGTATCGTTCCGCTAAAACCATATTTGAACGGGAGCCAGAGGACATACCATAGAATATTGCGGAATCAATATCTAATCGTTGCAGCAGCACATGCAGATCCTCTGCTTCCTCTCCCGCCATCGGTTCAGCATTAGCAAAAGAAACTTCCGATCGCCCTAAGTTACGACGGTCCATAATAATGACCTTTAGGTCACTGGACGCAGCAGCAAGGTTTTTAGCGAACGCTCCAAAGCCTTCGATATCCCCCATCCCTCCTGGAGTTACAATAAATGGGATCGATCCATTTGGGTTATAGACCTCAACGTTCAAGGTCATGTCGCGGTCCGGCCTAAGATCTACTCTAAGATTTTCTGTTGGAACGCTGTCTGAGCCTGGCGCAGGAGTCGCCTTAAACAAAACGTCGATCCAAATATTATTGGCGGCACCCTTAAACAAGGTCGCATCAGGATTGTAATTGGGATCAGTGTTGACCCTTGAATCATCAGCAGCCAGCGCATTTGAAGCGCATAGTAAGGCAGCGAGAGTGGTTATCAATGTGGGGAAGCTTGACCTTCCCAGCCTTCTAAAATAGTTAATTTTACTCGTGAGCATTGGCTTTCCTTAGTTATATAGGTAATCTTTCAGTGCATTTTTTGTAGTAATGCATACAATATAGGACCAAGTAGTCCTTATTGCAAGTAGCAAAATTACAAATATGCTATGATTCGCATTATTGGAACCGGAGTACTATTCGCCATGGCAGGTAGACCACGAGAATTCGACGTTGAAGCGGCACGCGATGCGGCGATGCAGCTTTTTTGGACCCAAGGTTACGAGGCTACTTCGTTAAACGATTTGCTCTCGGCTATGAATTTATCGAAAAGTAGTTTTTATCAAACCTTCGAATCCAAACACGTATTGTTTGAACAATGCCTCGCTCGCTATGGAGAAATTCTTATCTGCACAATGAGAGAAGGTTTAGCTACCGCACCGAACTCTCTCGCATTCATTCACGGTGTGCTGAGTGACATTTCAAATGAGACACGCGACCCGCGAGGAAGGCGTGGTTGTTTAATGATGAATACCGCCGCAGAGTTCGCACAAAGTGATCCAGGCATTGCGCGCTGTGTTAAAGCTGGGATGGAAGCGTCGCAAAAAATATTCGCTGAAGCAGTAGCCACCGCGCAGGTCGATGGAGATATCAATTCGAAGGCAAGCCCCCAAGCCCTTGCCGATTACTTAGTGACTACCGTGATTGGGTTAAAAACTCAGGTTAAGGCTGGCGCCAGCAGTAAACGGATTAAGAGCATTGCCGAGCTATCGGTAGTCGCTTTACAGCGGATGACTTAAAGAGCACAGGCGGACATTTACCAGGCTATGAATGAATTCCCCTCCGAGCGATAGATTGATATCCTTGCTGTAATTCTTAGACCATTTCTTGTTCCATACCTCGTCCAACATTGCCGAGGACTCGTATCCTTGCTTGAGGTACTTATATTGAAACTCTACGACCTTCCCGCTTCTCCCAATGCTCGTCGCGTCCGCATATTCCTCGCTGAGAAAGGGCTCGAAATCCCAATGGTACCCGTGAATATGATGACAGGTGAAAACCGAACAGAGGACTATCTGAAGAAGAACTCTCTCGGCAGAATGCCACTTCTTGAACTGGATGATGGCACCTGTATTTCTGAATCCATGGCCATATGTCGATACTTTGAAGAGGCGCACCCCAACCCTTCGCTAATGGGAAACGGCTCTTTGGAATCAGCTACCATCGAGATGTGGCAGCGACGCATGGAATTTGAATTCATTCTTCCTATTATCAGTATTTTTCGACATACCGCCGACATGTGGAAAGACCGATTCGTCCAGATATCGGAGGTGGCTGAACAGGAAAGAATAGCGGTTAAGGCACGAATGGAATGGCTGGATAAGGAGCTAAGCGGAAAACAGTTTATTGCAGGAGGCGACTACAGCGTGGCCGACATAACGGCTCAGTGCGCTTTTGTCATGGCCAAGGCCGCCTTAGGCTTAAGAATTCCCGAAGAGCTGACAAATCTGAGCGACTGGTGGGCTAGAGTAAGCACGCGCCCGACTGCCCGGGCCTGAACTTTATCCGATGAATCCATTCTTGCAAGATATCGGCGACAAAGCCTTAATCGATATCTATATCTTCAGAATTTGAGGGCAGCGCAATCACCATCGCATCTTCTGTAAGAATTGCACCTTCCGGGATACCGCGACTGAACGCGGCAACAGCCATAGGGTTTCTCGGCGCAGGAACTAGATGATACAAAGCTAGTAGGCCAATATCAGCCTCATCCACCAGACGCTGTAGATCCGATGTAGTCGCATGGTAGTCCTGAATATCATGCAAGACCGTTGCAACTCTTGTGATGCCGGCGCTGCGTAGCGCATTCTCGGCCCCTTGCACGAGTTGTAGTGCCATAGCGTCGTGCAGCACTACGTCCGCTCCGTCAGACACCTCTATTATTTTCTCCGTGACTAGGCTATCTCCACTAATAACCACTGAGCGACCCGCATAATCCAGCCGGTAACCAAAGGCAGGTTCGATGGGTGGATGGGAGACCTCGAAGGCGGTGATGCGCAAGCCATCCTCTGCTACGATCACTCCTTCCTCGATAGTACGAGACTGCAGGACACCAAGCTGAGGATTTAGCAATTCCTCGCCGTGATGAGCCACTCGGTATCCGCGATCAAGCTCGTACGTGATATTCAATCCCTCAACGATGCGATCGACTCCGGTCGGACCAATGATCTGCAGCGGCGCGGGCCTGCCCGCAACCCAGGAATTGAGATTAAAATCACCAATGTCGGAGATATGATCCGAATGGAAATGTGTCAACAGAATGCCGCGCAACTTAGCAGTTGGAATGCCTGCGAGATTCGCTGTGGCAGCAGAGCCAGAGCCCGCATCTATAAGATAGAGATGCTCTGGCGTTTCAACTGCAACACAAGCCTGCGCACGACCAGGAGCCGGTAAGGGCGAAGAAGTACCGCAAAGAGTGATCTTTAACCCTTCAAAGTCTCTGGGAGGTGAAAATGGAAGCTGAGCTTCGCTTGCCACCGTAAACATCAACAATCCAATAACGCTTAACTTACTAATAATTTTTCCCATAATTCAACTGTGCAACAGCTCCCTTAAATCATTCTCCCCAAACCGATTTTAGAGATTTTCAGCTAACTCAATCACCTGCCCCCTTCTAATCTTCCTTCGGCGTACCATCTCCGTTCATGCCCATCGATTCGTAACGCCTCCAACCGGCTAGAATTCCTGCCAGTCCGTGATTGCCCTCGTGGCAAGCGTACTCATAGATCGGGTCTTCGATGCGGCGCATTGGCAATCGAGCCGACCAGGATACGTCCCAAGTATTCGTATCTTTAACGGTGAAGTCATAGTCCAGAGTGTTCTCATCGATCCAGGTGAACCGCTCTTCAACCTTCAATGCCTGCGAAGTATTTCTCCAACCAATAGAGTAGTAGTAGTTCTGCGTATTGATTACTAGTGTGTCACCGTCCCAGTGTGCAATCGAATCGCCTTCCCATTTCAACTGCTTGGTATGGTGCTCATCGTCGAAACGAATGATGCGTGCGTGATGAATCATCTCACTCAGAATCATGACATGATCCTTCGTCTGCACGAGTTGCATATTGTTATTGTAAGAACCCGATATCATCGGCGGACCGGTTCGCGCGTTCATCATACAGCGATCGTTTAGCGTTCTTGCCTCTGGCCCCTCGCTGAGTCTTCGCATCTCAGAGATCTCTGCGCTGCGCGCACTCCCTTTTGCGTTGAATCCTGGAACGCGACCATTAGGTGGATCGTAGACTAGAGACGTTCTTCGATCAGCGATCGTTTCGACGCCGCGCTCATACCAAAATTCGTTATAGGAGATCACGCCTGGCGGGTAACCAGCGCCGCCTACCGAATCGATAATTAGATCTCGATTCTGTCGTCTATTCTCAAACGAGGCCCACTCGGCAGCTTCTTCTGCCGTAAGCGTCGCTTTGTCGGCGAGTTCGGGGGGCCTATTCAAAGGCGTAAGTGTCCGAAAGGTATAGGTGCCTTGAAAATCTGGCACGCCGTGTTCGGTGCGTGGAATATCTCCACTCTGCGCCGAGGCAGATGGAGCGACGATGACTGCCGCGACGAATGCAGCCACACTGCTTAAGAGTCTTCTGTTCATGAGTTTCTCCTTACAATTATTATTATGAGTTATAGAGTCGTTACTAATTTTGATAGACCAGTTCTCCACCCACATAGGTCTGTTCGATCTCGATATCCATGATCTCTTCCGGATCGATAGTGAGAATGTCATCGGAGAGTACGACCATGTCGGCAAGCTTGCCGGGCTCAAGCGAACCCTTTATGTCTTCTTCGAAACCGAGATAGGCTCCTTTGATTGTGTAGCCGGCAATCGCTTCTTCGATAGAGATAGCCTCATCCGCTCCGAATACTCTTCCGCTCATACCTTTTCTGGTGACTGCCGCGTAGATGCCTACCAGCGGACCTATAGGTAGGATGTCGCTAGAGATCGCAACATGAATGCCGTGATCCATCGGCGAACGCAAGGGATTATTATGCTCGAGACGCCAGCCATCGAGGTTCGCTACGTAACGTCCCTCTAAGGTGTAGGTGAAATTCGGCTGTTGCGTGATATGGATACCATGCTCTGCCATTGTCTCCATTGTTTCGTCTGATGGGCGCATAGAGAAGTGATTTAGATACGTACGGTGGTCTTCTCGCGGATTTCTCGTGAGCGCATCGGCTAGCGTATCGACCACCAGTTCAATAGCCGCATCGCCGATCGCATGAACACCCATCTGCCAGCCCGCATCGTGAATCTCATTAATATGAGCGACTAATTCTTCTGCAGGCATGTTCAGGTAACCGCGGTAGTCGCCCTGATTCAAGTAAGGCTCTTTGGTAAACGCCGCTGGACCGGTAAAGCCACCATCGGCAAATACTTTGATGGGGCCGATCCTTAGGAACTCATTGCCGTCGCCGACTCTCTCTTTAACTTCACTGATCCCTTCAGGATCGAACCACTGAAACTGTACTGCTGAGCGCGGCAGTTTAACATCCGGCTTGGCGTAAAGCTCTTCCCACATAGCGTATTCATCAGGGGCTGTCGAGGCATCGGTTATACTGGTAATTCCCTTGGCGAGCAGGTTGCCCAAGTTAATTTCGAGGCTGGCGAGCAACTCTTCATAGGTTGAATCGGGCACAAGGCGACCGACGATGTTCTGCCGCTCACGAATAATGCCATTCGCAACACCGTTCTCGTCGCGTTCGATTACCCCACCTTCGGGATCGGGCGTATTATTGTTTATCTCGGCCAGTCCCAGTGCCGACGTACTAACAACCGCACTATGGCCTCCCGCTCGAGTAAGGGTTACGGGATTGCGCGGGGCAGCTATATCAAGATCGCCACGAAGCGGTTTGCGTCCTTCCGCCAACTCGTCTTCCGACCAGCCATAGCCGGTAATCCACTCTCCCGCTCCTAACTCCTCAGCCTTTGCGCGAATCAAATCCTGCATCTCAGCAATGGAGGTAATTTCGCTTAAATTGATATAGCGCTGCGGGTCACCGCTTATGTGCGTATGGGAATCTATGAAGCCAGGGATGAGTGTCTTGCCGTCGAGATCGCGCACAGTGACGGCCTCGTATTTATCTAGCAGTGAAGCATCACCTAGCTCGACGACTTTGCCATCGCTCACCACGATTGTACTGTGGATGCTAAATTCCTCATCGACGGAAACGACCTTTCCATTGCTTAATATTAGGTCGGCAGGAATTTTAATCACCGACTCCTCTGCAGGCTGACATGCAGCAAGCGCGGCAACTAGAGTTGAGATGAGGAAGGCGCTACTAAGATTCTTCATATTTTGTCCTGTTTTATTATTCTGCTTGTAGGGTCAAGACTGTCTAAAAGAAACAAACTTACTGTATTAAGTTTTCTTTCTTCGCATATTCAAGTGTTGCAGCTAGTGCCGTGCCAAATTTCTCAACCATCTCATCGATCTGGTTTTCTTCAATGATAAGTGGCGGGCAGAAGGCAACAGAGCTCCCGCTAACCACACGCAGCAACAAGCCCGCATCCTGGCAAGCACGCTGTGCAAACGCGCCCACTTGGCCATCGCTAAATGCCTGGCCAGTTTCTTTATTCGCTACTAGCTCAATCGCACCGATGAGACCCTTACCCCGCACCTCACCTACTAACTCATGACCTGCATATTCCTGCAGTCGGGATTGCATGTGCCCCCCCATTTTCGCCGCTCTCGTGAATAGATCGTCGCGCTCGTATATCTCCAATGCTTTTAGTGCGGCGGCGCAGGCTACAGGATGGCCGGTGTAAGTATAGCCATGCCCGAACATACCCACATCGGCACTTAGGTGCGCCATCGCTTCATACATTTCGCCAGGAATAACAGCCGCGCTGATCGGCACATAGGCCGAGGACAGTTGTTTCGCTAAACTCATGAGGTCTGGCTTTATACCCATAGTCGTGGAGCCGAAGTCATTTCCCGTTCTACCGAATCCACAGATCACCTCATCGGCCCATAGGAAGATATCGTGCTCGTTCAACAAGGCTTGCACCTTAGGCAGATAGCCTTCCGGAGGCACGATCACGCCACCGGCACCCATTAGTGGCTCGGCAATGAAGGCAGCGATAGTCTCTGCACCTTCTTCAAGAATTAGTTTTTCTAGATTTTTTAATAGGCGTGAAACAAATTCGTCTTCCGACTCATCGCCCACCTTGCCGCGGAAGTAATGCGGACAATCAGCTCGAAGAATACCGAGCGCTTCCACCGGCAGATCGAAATGGCTGTGCATCACAGGCAACCCGGTTAGCGAAGCCGCGGCAACGGTCACGCCGTGATAGCCTCGGTCTAATGCAATGATTTTTTTCTTCTTGGGCTTACCGATGGCATTACCATAGTAACGCAGCATCTTTATCTGCGAATCGTTCGCCTCACTGCCCGAATTACTGAAGAAGATTTTGGCATCTTCGACCGGCACCATCGCCGCGAGCTTGTCCGCTAACTCCATTACAACAGGGTGGGTACGACCGCCGAAGAGGTGACTATAGGAGAGAGTTTTAAGCTGAGAGTTGATGGCGGCAATGAGCTCTTCATTGCCGTAGCCTAGGGCGGAACACCACAGACCTGACAAGCCTTCTAGATACTGATTGCCAGCGTCGTCGTAGACATAAACGCCCTTACCGCTGACAATATTTAACTGCTCAACAGCGGCTAGATTAGTAACCGGATAAATGATCGAGGACATAGACTATTCACCTGTGTAATTGCCCTAGACTCTAGCATTTACTAGCCGATTTGAATACCAATCTACGGGCTCCGGCGCGCTTGGGCCCTACTCCTTGGCGACGAAGCCTGCCCAGCTCTGCATGTAGGTGATGAACTTGTCCGAAAGCCCTTCATCTACTAGGTGGCTGCGCGGCACTGGGTTTTCTACCGGCTTGAAGTTCGGGTCTTCGAGATAGAGATTTGGGAAGTCATGGTGCAAGATTGCCGCCCGCCCCAGCATGACCCAGTCCGCGCCAGCCGCCAGCGCCTTTTCAGCCTCCTGCGGCGTACGAATCTTACCGGCAACGCCTAGTCGAACTTCGCCTCGTTCCAGCTCAGTAAAATAGGACATGAGAGTCCTACCCTGCATGGCTTCTTCGTTCGGCTCCTTGAAGACATCCCAAAGTGACATGTCCAGGAAATCGATCTGGCCAGTGCTCATCAGCTGCTGCGCCACGGTTTGAACTTCGTTAAGCACCAATCCAAAACGCTCGGGAGACAAACGCACGCCCACCATAAAGTCATCTCTACATTGTTCACGAATACCATCGAGTATTTCGAAGAAGATGCGGCTCCTGTTCTCAACAGAGCCTCCATAGCGGTCATCGCGTTGATTGTTTTCACTGCTCAGAAACTGACAGAGAATATAACTGTGGGCACCATGAATCTCGACACCATCAAATCCCGCCTCCTGAGAACGAACCGCTGCTGCTATGAAATCGGCAACTAGCTGTTCGACCTCGATCAAGCTCAGCGCCCGAGCGCCTGTCTTCTCATCCCCAGAGGGGCTCACCGGGTCTGTACCAATCAGTTCACTCGGCGAGCGCATGCCGGCGTGATGGAGCTGACAGATCGCTATGCTGTTGTGGGCCTTGATCGTCGCGGCAAGATGACTCAAACCTTCGATGTGCTTGTCCGAGAACACGCCAAGCTGCCCCGGAAAGCCCTGACCGACTGCCTGCACGTGCGCTGCACAGGTCATGGTGAGACCAAATCCGCCCTCTGCGCGCATGGTGAGCCATCTAAACTCCTCGTCCGATAGCACGCCATCCTCATGACTTTGGGTGTTAGTAAGAGGTGCCAACATGAAGCGATTCTTCATAGTTCGGGCCACGAGCTAAAGCTAAGCGATTGGAAAAGTTGACTCATTTTTATTGGGTAGTTCCTATTTGTAGAGAGTAAAAAGCAGGCGAAAGACTACACGTTTAGGCAGAATTGCGAAACCACTGCTTTGCTGCGCTTGGATACACTGCGCAGATTCACGTAGACTCGACAATCGAACATCTTAGCCTGTGCCCCTTCTATAGCAACCCAAGAAGAATAAGGAGACATTATGCGAACTTCGCAAATCACAGCTCTATTTACCGGCCTGCTCAGCGCCATACTTTTCGCGCCACTATTCGCGCAGGGCCCTGACGCACTCTCCTCTGGAAGTGAATGGACTCAGTATCGCGGCAATCTTGCGGGCACGGGTTTCTCGCCTTTAAAGCAGATCAATCAGGACAATGTAGCCAACCTTGACAGCGCCTGGTCTTATTCGCTGCTTGCCAATGCACTCAATACTGATGAGAACCCTAGAGCGCCGAATTCGCAGGTGACGCCGATCGTTGTCGATGGCGTCATGTATCTTCCCGCGGCTGATCGCGTGATTGCACTAGACCCTGTGAGCGGTGAAGAGCTGTGGACACACAGAGTTTTGGAGAGTGCCGCATCTAGGCGCGGAGTCTCTTATTGGCCGGGCGACAACGGTTCCCGCCCACGCATCCTCTATACCGCCGGCAGGCGACTGGTGGCGCTCGATGCAGCCACGGGCGAGCTCGCCTCAGAGTTTGGTGATTCGGGTGAGATCGATATGCAGATCCCCTATAACTCCGTTGCTATGGTTTTCGAGAACACGGTAATAGTAGGAGCCAATACACCCAGAGGCGCTGAGGGAGGAATCGGCAACGCAAGAGCCTTCGATGCACGAAGCGGAGAGAAGGTCTGGGAATTTGAGTCCGTACCTGGGCCGGGAAATCTCGGACACGATACCTGGGAAGGTGATAGTTGGCGCGGAAGATTGGGCGCCAATGCCTGGCCATTCTATTTCACCGTCGATGAACAGCGCGGACTAATCTACCTCCCCCTCGCCTCGCCAATCCCGTTCGGTTACGGTGGCGACCGCGCGGGCAACAATCTTTTTTCTAATTCACTAGTCGCGGTCGATATCCGCAGCGGAGAATACCGCTGGCATTTCCAAACCATTCATCACGACCTATGGGATCACGATCCACCCGCGCCTCCGGCATTATTTGATATAGAAAAAGATGGCGAATTGATTCCAGCGCTAGGCGTGACAACCAAATCTGGCTATCTGTATTTATTAAATCGAGAGACGGGGGACGCCATCTTCGGCATTGAAGAGCGCGCCGTTCCTGCCAGTGATGTGCCAGGCGAGGAGACTTCTCCTACACAACCGATTCCGACTAACCCTCCCGCATTAGCGCGAGTGAGCTTCGATGCATCCGACCTAGTTACGGCGGCCGACACATCACCCGAACATGCCGCCGCCTGCTCACAGCTGCTTGCTAACTCCGGCAACGTTACAAACCAAGGCCCATTTTCCCCTTGGGCCTACAGACCCAATGGCGCTGGAGATAACACTACGCTGCTATTCCCGGGACTGACCGGCGGACCGAACTGGGGTGGTGTAGCGTTCGACCCTGCCAGCAAGTACGCCTTCGTCTTTGCTGGCGACATAGGTAGCTTTGGCTGGGTAGAAGAATCTGAAGATGGCGCCGAATATCCAATGCAGCGTCGCGGCCCTAGGCCTGGCAACTTTCAAGTAACTATCGATGGCATGTCATTACCCTGCCAAAAGCCACCATGGGGAACCCTGTCGGCTGTAGAGACTACAACGGGCAATATCGCCTGGCAGCAAACGATAGGATTGAGTGAAGTACTCCCTGAGGAAAACCAGAACACTGGTAGAGCAGGACGTGCCTCAGTCTTAGCTACCGCAGGGAATCTATTGTTCATAGCAGCAACAGATGACAACCGTCTGCGTGCACTGGACACAATGACTGGGCAACAACTCTGGGAAACGACTCTAGCGAAACGCGGAAACGCAAACCCCATGACCTACCGGGGCGCAGATGGAAATCAATACGTGGTAATTAGTGCCACAGATACGCTGCGAGCATTCAGGCTACCGTAAACCATCTGCTGACACAGTCCGCTTGCAACCTAGGCACTCGCGACTAGGTTGGGGCGTTGCTGCAAGAAATTCGTTACCTGCTCGTAGGCTAGTGCAAACTCCAACACCTTCTTATCTTCACCAAAGCGACCCATGACTTGAATGCCCATGGGTCTACCTTGCTCGTCAAAACCAGCAGGAACATTCACCACAGGATTGCCAGCAAGACTTGCTGGGATAACTACCTCCATCCAGCGATGGTAGGTATCCATCTTTTTGCCCGCTATCTCAGTCGGCCAGTGAATGTCTTTAGAGAATGGAAAGACCTGAGCTGTTGGTAATACAAGAAAATCGAATTGTTCCAGCAGATGGACTACCTCACGATACCATCTCGCTCTGGCATTGCCAGCGTCATTGATCTGCCGCGCAGTTAATACCAAGGACTGTTCAATTTCCCAAATATATTCGGGCTTTAGCAGTGCTCGCTGAGCCGGATCGTCATACATTGATTGAGAGCCGCTACGGCCCAAGTTTCGAAGATCGACCCAGGTACGCCAGAGCTGGGCCATATCGAAATTTGGCATGCAGTGCTCGACCTTCGCGCCAGCCGTCTCCAGCAAGTTGAGGCTAGATTCACAGACATCGAGCACACCGGCCTCCATCGACAGATATTTCTCAAAGTCTCCCATCCAGCCAATCTTAATGTCCTGCAAATTAAGTGGCGTGAATTGTTCTGCTTCGGGCAGGCTATAGCGCATCACATTTGGCTCACCGCTCACCGGCCCTGCAATGCTGAGCAACAGCCGAATCGTATCCTCGGTATTCCTACCCATTGGACCTGACGTCGAGAGGCCCCTATTTAGCGAATCTCCGCCGCCTACTCGCCCCTTCGAAGGCCGAAAACCAATGACGTTGTTGAAGGCACCCGGGTTTCGCAACGAACCCATCATGTCGCTACCATCCGCCACGGGCAGCATATGCGTGCCGAGACCGCATGCAGCTCCACCGCTACTGCCACCTGCCGTTAGCGCAGGATTCCAAGCGCTGCCGGTAGCGCCGAAAACTTCATTGTAAGTCTGAGACCCGAGACCAAACTCTGGCGTGTTGGTCTTGCCTATAAAGATCGCACCCTGCTTTCTAACATCGGCGACGAGCGAGCTATCAGCTGTAGCTACTCGATTCGCAAAAATACGCGAACCGCTGGTGGTAATCATGCCTTCGACGTTGGCAAGGTCTTTTACCGCGTGCGGCATGCCATGCATCCAGCCCCAGTACTCGCCCTTGTCCAGCGCGGTATCCGCACGGCGAGCCTGACCTAACAGTGAGTCTTGTTCAGCTAGGTTAACTATCGCATTGTAAACGGGGTTGTAACGCTCGATGCGCTGTAGGTATGCCTGCATGACCTCGAGACAGCTGACCTGTCTGTCGCGGATCGCTGCAGAAAGCTTAGATGCGGTGAGTTCAGTAATGTCGGCGGGTAGTTCGCTCGCTAGCAGTCCAGCGGGAAAAAGCATCGAGATGGAAGCTGCAAGCGAGCCCTGTAGTGATGTGCTTAAAAATTCTCGGCGTTTCATTTCTGGCACCTATAAGAATAATAAATCAGTAGAAAAATGAGATAGTAGAGATCACTAAAAATCCCCAAACAATTCCAATCCTAAAATATCGGCGTAGCGTTCCTCGAGAATATCCTGCTTGCTGAGACTACCACTGAGCAAGAGATCGATGTCTATCGCGATGACTTCTACCGTCTGTTTCTGCGTATCGAAATCAGGCGCAAGCTGAATGGTTGAGCCCCACAGAGACAGCATGCGTGTGTCGATTTGGCGAACGTCATTGTGCTTGGACCATTCACTGCCTATGGCTATGCCTAACAAACTCAGTTGCTCTAGCAGTTCCTGCTCAGCCTCTGGAGCAGGCGCTTCATAGACGTAGCCCTGAATATCTTGCCATCCGGATTGATAGGCAAGATTGCCCTGATAGAAACTCAACACCCATTCGAGGTATTCAGTTTCCGACTGACGGCCTTGGTTCTCTTCGTCCGCATCGTAGGCAACTATAAAAACCTGAGTCTGTGGAATCGAATCAGGCCAATCTTCTAAATTGGGTCCGATGCAGGAAGCCAAGAATAGACAGACAGCCGCAATGAACAAAGGTCTTCTACTGCTATTAACAGCCTTACTCAATCGCCGGACTACTGCTGTCATGTGATCAGCTAAATCCTCTACTTGCACCATCTACTCTACCAATTACTCTACTAAAACCTCTTACCAGCCCACCGCTTGACCATCTTTGCGATGGTCCGAACCGGCGCGATAGACACCATTCACTGGATGATCCTGATCAATGCTTTGCTGGCCGAATACGGGCTCGGGCAGTGTGGAATCTTTACTAAATAGAATCCCTTGATAGCCACCTACTCTCCCGCCATTTACAGAACGAACATTATGACCCTTAGCTTCTAGTGCCCGGCCCACAAGACTGTAAAGATTGTCTTCCAGAGAGAGCGTATTGCTGTTCTGACTATGGGTAAAGCGTGCTGCATCGGTAGTCATTTGAACATTCATACCGTTGTCTATAACGTTTACCATATGTTGAACATGTGTCTCGGGCTGCACAGAGCCGCCCATGTTTCCGAAAGTCATTAGAGGCTCATCGTTCTGAAGTACGAAGCCCGCTATGATGGAGTGGAACGGCCGCTTTCGCGGCGCAACCTCATTTGGATGGCCCTCTTCTAACGAGAAGGCAACGCCGCGGTTGTGCAACATCATTCCATACGGCGGTATAGTGGCTCCACTACCGTATACCGAAAAAATACTGTGTATCAGTGAAACCATGTTTCCCCAGCGATCAGCCGTGGTCAGATATATTGTACCGCCATCCAAGCCCCCCGTGATCGATGGCTCGGTCGCTACATCCATGTCGATACGATCGCAGAGAGTCGCTGCATAGCTTTTCGATAGCAGCCTATCGACAGGAATATCGGAGAACAGAGGATCACCGTTATAGGCCTGCAAATCTGAGTAGGCGAGCTTCTTCGCCTCGACAAGAAAGTGCCAATAGTTCGGATTTGAGGGACCAAGGGCGGACAAGTCGACGTCGTGCACCGGCGCGCAGACTTCCAATATGTTCAACATCTCCAGCGCGGCAAAGCCCTGTCCCGGAGGTGGCAGTTGAAATACATCATACCCGTGATAGTTTGTGCTAATCGGCTCTATCCATTCGGACTCGAACTCAGCCAAGTCCGCGTGGGTCATAACGCCCCCGTCTGCCTGCATCTTCGCGACGATCGCATCGGCAATGGGCCCCTTGTAGAACGCATCTCTGCCTTGCTCTTGGATGAGACGCAGCGCGTCCGCCAACTGGGGATTGCGAATAATACTATATAGTAGCGGCACTTCACCGTCATTGAGGAAAGTCGCAGCGGAGTCAGCATCACCGCGCAGTTTCTCTACTACGGAACTTATATCCTGATGTCTTCGCTCTGCCTGCCCCCAGCCCTCATCGGCGACCTGAACTGCCCTGGCAAATGTCTCCTCGAAGCCCATTGTTCCGAAGCGATTCAATAAGGCATCGTAGCCGCTGATAGCACCGGGCACGGTTGCTGCATTTACGCCATTGCCGGGCACGCGTTCCACGCCTAGTGTTTCTTTAAAGTACTCAGATGTCCATCCGGCCGGAGCCCAACCTGCAGAATTCAGTGCATAGAGCTTCTTATCTTGGGCACTCCAAACCAGAGCAAACAGATCTCCCGCTATACCGGTATCATTTTGTGAGGTGACATCTAGAACCGCAGCGGCAGCTACAGCCGCATCGATGGCGTTGCCTCCGTTTCGCAAAATCTCCAGACCTGCCTGTGCGGCGATCGGGTCGCTGGTTGCAACCATGCCATGGCGCGCAATTACTTCTGAACGACCTTGCCCTAGCCAGCCCTGCCCACGCGAGCCAGGCGCGGCCACGACGTTAGCAGCAGGATTGCTAATCTTCTCGGTGGGGACACCAAATGCGTTTGGCGATTGCGCCATACTCGACAGCAACGGTAAGCCAGCAAGTGAGATGATTGCAACGCCGCGGGCCAAAATCTCCCGGCAAGTTAACTGTAGCTAATGTCATGTTTCGTTCTCTCCTTCGCTTAGCTCGAATTCAAATGTCCTAGTGTGGGTGCGCCGCAAGGTGCTGCGCCAATAGGTCTTTCCCGTAGTCGTTGCCATTCGGCGTTCTTACAATCGTATGGATATGATCGCGAGTAGGCGTGCCAGGTGTATTGATCATGAGCCGTTCCGACTGGGTTCTGATGATCGAATTCAACCAAGATTACCGGGCTGTGTATTCTGTAGTAGAAAGATCGCGTCCTCTTCAGCACTGCCAACCCAAGAAAAATAGGTGTCATCGATATGCTGCCCAATTTCATCCATGGTGATATTGGCGTGAGGCTCGCGAAGGTTCGCCACATAGACACGCATCAAGGTTTAGTAGTTGCGACTTCTGCGCAGTACTCATTTCACTCCCACGCAGCCCTTCGAAGTCGAGCGTAAGATTGTCTTCATTGGCAGCGGCCAGCTGATTGTTGCGTGTCTTATTGGGA
>CASQMQ010000055.1 GCA_949430125.1 uncultured Pseudomonadales bacterium | reverse complement strand
CTAGCAAGCACATGGGAAAGCTCCACACCAAAAACACTGACAGCAGTTTGGCTAACTATTGAACCGCCGCCGCTTATATAGGCGTAATCCAATATATAAAGCAAAAAGACAAACAGTAGGCCATTAAAAATATTCCACCCTCTTCCGAGAGTGCCTCTAACTATAGTGTCGAAGCTATCGCCAAGCTCAAAGTTAAGATTTACACGCAGAGTCATCAAGGCTGCAACGGCGGTTGCAGACGCTGTAAGAAGTAAGCAGGCTATTGACCAGTATAGCCACATCCCCGAGGAAACCGTTGGTAAAGAAAATATCCCCGCACCAATGGCAGACCCAATACAAATAATGGTTCCTGAAAACGCAGTTTTTGGAGATTTTGAAACTTGTGTATTTGACATGCTCTACCTGTGCCGATAGTTAAAAAATCTAGTTACTAAGGCTTCGATACCTTGGAAGTTGTGGATAGGCTGTAACATCACTTGGCTCGTCAACAACGCCGTTGTCGCTTTCATAAGCTGCATATTTATCGAGCAATACTTGTAATATTTCTGGCTCACTAGAACTGAGATCGGTCGATTCGCTCGGGTCATGAGCTAAGTTATAAAGCTTCCATCTGGCAGGCTCCCAAGGCTCACGTAGACGCAGCCCCTTCCATTCACCCATGTAGATGCTGGCGTTGCCGAACAGTTCAAATGCTATTGCCTCATCCACAGCGTAAGCGCTGTTGGATCGACCAGTCATATAGTCAACAAGCGAACGTCCGCGTAGAGGAAATACCGGCTTGCCCTGATATTCGGTGCCTGGGTGTTGTGCTCCGGCTAAAGCCAAGAACGTCGGTGTAATATCGGCTACTGAGGCAAACTGATCTCGCACGTTCTCGCCAGTCACCAGTCCTTCATTGTAAACTAACAAAGGTACTCGTGTGCCGCCTTCACTGAGCATGAACTTATAGTGTTTCAGATGAACGGAGCTTACTTGCGCCCATCCTAAGCCCTGAAACAAATACGAATTTGCAGCCCCCATATTTTCGTACTCATTATTAACGCCAGTGGCTTCAAAATACTCTTGGTAGGCATTTCTCTGCGATCTATCGTATGGGTCTGCACCATTGTCAGACATAAAAACGATGACGGTATTGTCTAGTTCACCTTGGCTTTCTAGATGTTGCATAACGCGGCCAATATTAGTGTCTAGGTTGTCGACCATGGCAGCGTAGACTGCCATCTTTCGCGCTTCGTTTTTCTGTTCTCTTTCAGATAGTGTGTCCCACGCAGGAACGTCATTTGATCGCGCGGGTAAATCTAATTCCGGCGGCACCAGACCGGCACTCTTCATGCGCTCAAAACGTTTGCTGCGAACATCATCCCAGCCCTCTGCATAGGCCTCTTCGTATTTACTGATGACATCCTGTGGCGCTTGTACGGGCCAGTGCGGCGCCGTAAATGAAAGATAGGCAAAGAACGGGCTTTGTTTATCGCCCTCCTGGATCATACCCAGCAATTTTTCTGTAAACAGATCGCTGGAATACCCTTCAGGCCGCTCAATAGGAATTCCATTTTCAGTATAGCTAGCCTCTGGCACATTGGCGTTGGTCCCTAAATCATTAAAATGATTAGCCCCTCCATTGAGCAAGGCAAAGGTATTCGAGAATCCTTTTGCAGATGGGTAGTTCCTTTCTTCTTCCATACCTAGATGCCATTTCCCAGACATGTATGTCTGATAACCAACATCACGCAGTAGCTGAGCAACCGTCACCGTGCTTTCGTTCAAATATCCTTGATACCCAGGTAAACCTTCATGGTGAGGTAACTTATCTTCTTTCATTGTGCCTAAGCCGTTCAAATGGTTATCTACTCCAGTGAGTAACATTGAACGGGTTGGCGAGCAGGTTGGGAGGGTATGGAACTGATCGAAGCGTAATCCTGAGCTCGCAAGAAGATCCAAGTTTGGGGTATCTATTTCACTACCGTTAACCCCAATATCACCATACCCCAAGTCATCGGCAACGATTAGCAGTATGTTTGGCCGCGACTCCCAAGCCAACTCCGAATTCTCTGTCGATTCTGGCCCCTGATTACATCCAGAAACGAACAGAATCATGGCAATAAATACTAGGGGAGTTCTCATTACTTTATCCAGTTGATCAATCGAACGAATCGGGCTGCGACACCGGTAGAACAGTAAGTTAACACATCGGATTTCGGAATTCTGAGTCGTTTGAATCTCGGTATAATCGGCCTGCAACACCGGAAAAATTTCAAGTTATAACAGGGAATAGATCGCGCTTTAAATTTCCTTTTTCCTCTGACCATGATCTGCCCCTTAACAGTCAATTATCGAGTACACTAATGCCATCTCGCAGAGCAGGAAACCAGCTTAGGCAGGCTGTTTAGGTAGTCTAGAGCTAAAAAAGTGCGTTAGTTGAATGCGAAAAGGCACGCTAGAATGAAAATAATTAAGCAGCTAGGTATCGGTCTTGGGGTCATTACGGCGGCATTGGCAGGTCTGTTTTACTCCGGTTATGGTGGCGATTTAGCCTTTCGAGCGTTTCTCGCTTACAGTCAACCTTCCAAAGAATTTGATGCCAGCACCGCCGTGGCTGAACCAAACTACAGCGACGCGATTAATTGGGCCGCGCTACCAGGGAAAATCGATCCCGCAGATTTAGTGCCGGCGGGTGTTGATGAAACTGTTCAGACAGAGCAGCCGGTAGATACGTTTTTTATTCACCCAACAGGTTTTATGCGGTCGAATACTTGGACTTCGCCAATGGATTCGAATTCGGGAACAGAAGAAAACACATCATGGATGATGGCGAATCAAGCTAGCGCCTTTAACGGATGCTGCAATGTGTATGCACCTAGATATCGAGAGGCGACCATCGTTTCGTATCTTGGTGAGACAGATTTACGTGATGAGGTATTAGGTTTTGCTTATGAAGACGTGAAGCGGGCTTTTGCCTATTTCATTGATCATTACAGTCAAGGAAGGCCTTTTGTTATCGCCAGTCACAGTCAAGGTACTCACCATGCACTGCGACTTCTGAAAGAAATGGTGGATGCCAGCGAATTGCGCGAACGCATGGTTGCCGCTTATTTGATCGGCGGTATTGTTATACCAGCAACTCACAAACTGCTTGACTCAATGTCGAATATTTCTGCCTGTGCTGATGCGGAACAACTACACTGTGTTGTGCACTGGGACACGACGGCCGAAGGTGCGTCCACCGATTTGTTTGGCTTAGCTCGCCCCGCAGACAGCTTGTGTACAAATCCGTTGAGTTGGCAGATCAATGAAGAAATGGTGACTGCCGAGAAGAATGCTGGTGCGGTGTTTCCCGAAGGCATTTACAACGCTGCGATAGGTAAAGGCGAAGATGCGTCAACGGCACAACAGTTCGAAACCTTACCTACGCCATTGCAACAGCACACTTGGGCGCAGTGTCGAGACGGCTGGTTAGTTGTGCAGGATCAACAAGGATCGGTGTTTGATAAATCAGGTACAGTGGATGCGAGCGGCAACTATCACATGCTTGACTATTCATTGTTTTATATGAATATTCGCAACAATGCCATGCTGCGCGTGAATCGTTATATGGCGCGGTAGCATAGAGTGGGTTTGCAAATGGGTTGGATGCAAAAGAGTGTACTTCAGGAACACTTATAACTTAGCAATTTCAGACAATCTGTTTTCTATGTATGGATGTCCTTGTGATTTCAACCGCAGACTACGAGCGGCCGTCGTAAGCATCGATATTGTCGTTATCTGACATCATGCGAATTGCTGGGTCGTCTACAGGGCATTCGTCGAATTCGATTACGTACAGTCTGACCCTATTTTTGTTTATTGAAACGCGTATCAGCCTTTAATCCTGTCTATCCCTCAATATCTCACCACCTTTAGACTCATGTTAGAATCGGAATAGGATCTTCGGGAGATAAAAATGGAAAAAATATCAGCACTATTTCTAACATCGTTGGTGCTCGTTGGTTGCGGTAACGTTGAAACAGAATCCAACCTAGTGATGCAAACGGAAACCAGACCCAACATCCTGTTGATCGTCGCTGATGATCTTGGTTATTCGGACATTGGTGCTTTCGGTGGTGAAATATCTACTCCTAATCTCGACGCGCTCGCCGCTGGCGGGCTAAAAATGAGTAATTTTTATGCTGCTGCGGCCTGTTCGCCAAGCAGAGCCATGCTGCTAGGCGGGGCTGACAGCCATGTGGCTGGTATGGGCACCATGTTTAATGATCAGGCCGCGAATCAGCTTGGCCAACCCGGCTATGAAGGTTATCTGAATCACAACGTAGTCACGGTTTCGTCACTACTTCTCGATGCTGGTTACCATACTTATATGACTGGCAAATGGCATTTAGGATATGACGATGACCAGTCACCGGCGGCACGTGGCTTTGAACGCTCGTTCGCGTTACTTCAAGGAGGCGCTGGTCATTTTGACGACTCCGCCATGACCGTTGACCATGACACATCCTGGTACCGTGAAGATGGTGTCCGGACTGAGCTTCCGGGTGACTTTTTCTCAAGTCGGTTTTATACAGATAAAATACTTGAATACATTCGGTCCGGCGAAGGCGATGATAAACCGTTCTTTGCCTACCTTTCTTACACCGCACCGCACTGGCCGCTTCAAGCACCTGCAGAAACTATTGATAAATATAAAGGCCAGTACGATGACGGCTACGATGCGCTTGCCGAAAAACGTTTGATTTCACTAGAACAAATCGGCCTTATAGAACCCGACCATATCGCACCCGAGCAGGCCTATCCTGAAACGGAGTCCTGGAACAATCTAAGCGACGAACAAAAACAAATTGATGCTCGCGAAATGGAAACCTACGCTGCCATGGTCGACAACATGGATTACCATATCGGTCGAGTGCTCGACTATCTCGACGAGTCCGACCAGCGCGACAATACCATCGTAATTTTTATCTCTGATAATGGCGCCCAAGGTTTTGGCCCTGGCATGGCCCGCGCCTTCCCGCAGGATTGGATCGATGAAACTTTCGATAATAGTTTTGACAATATTGGCAAGATAAACTCCTACGTTTACCTTGGACCTCATTGGGCCCGCGCCAGCACGGCTCCGATGCGCATGTTTAAGGGTTTTTCGTCCGATGGCGGCCTTAAGGTACCGGCCATCATAAGTTACCCCGGCAAGCTAGAGACTAGGGCGGGAACCTTTAATAACCAGTTCACCACTGTACTTGATCTGCCCGCCACATTCCTTGATATAGCTTTGGCAAAGCATCCGGGCACAAGCTACAAAGGACGACAGGTCCACCCTTATACGGGCGTATCAATGCTGCCCTTTTTAAACGGCGAGAGCGAAACCGTTCATGAGCCCGACGATGTCGTTGCCTGGGAGCTTAACGACAGTAGAGCAGTGCGAAAAGGGGATTGGAAAATAATCCTAATACCGGGCCGCTTCGGCACCGGGGATTGGGAGCTTTTCAACATTAAGAATGACCCGGCAGAACGTAATGATCTTAGCGAAGCAGAACCCGAAAAACGCAACGAAATGGTTGCAGAGTGGGAGAAATACGCTAGTGCTAACGGAATTATTATTGCAGAGTAGCCGAAATTTCATGGGCGATCTCAGAAAAAATTCTAACGCGCGTATTGGTAGAGCAACAAAGAGAGCACTTAAAGGCGGAGAGCTAAGCAGCTAGTCAATTTAGTAAAAGAGGATTAGCACATGCCAATTCACTCCTGAATTGGCTATAATCCCGCCCCCAGCATTAACCCAGGCCTGATCCCAATGTCATCGAGCAATAAAATCGGCTTTGTCTCTCTAGGCTGCCCAAAAGCCCTAGTAGATTCCGAGCGCATACTTACGCAGTTAAAATCCGATGGCTACGATATAGTGCCCAGCTACGACGATGCTGATCTAGTCGTTGTGAACACCTGCGGATTTATAGACAGTGCGAAGCAAGAATCTCTAGACGCGATCGGCGAGGCCATCGCTGAGAATGGCAAGGTGCTCGTAACTGGTTGTCTGGGCGCTCAGAAGGAAATCATTACCAATGCGCACCCGAAGGTATTAGGCGTGACCGGTCCCGCCGCCTACGAGCAGGTCGTCAATCAGGTTCACAATTTCCTTCCGCAAAATGAGTCTCATGACCCCTTTATCGATCTAGTACCTGCACATGGAATAAAACTAACTCCGAGGCATTATGCCTACTTAAAAATATCTGAAGGCTGCAATCACCGTTGCAGTTTCTGCATAATTCCCTCAATGCGCGGCGATCTTGTTAGCCGGCCCGTTGGAGACGTCCTCGATGAAGCCAAAAGACTAGCCGATGCAGGTGTGCGGGAGTTGCTGGTAATCTCACAAGATACCAGTGCCTACGGCGCGGACATCAAATATCAAACTGGTTTTTGGCAGGGTCAGCCAGTTAAGGCGAGCATGCAGGGACTCTGCGAGGCACTCGCGCAGCTCGGCATCTGGGTTCGACTGCACTATGTTTATCCCTACCCTCACGTGGATAAGATCATTCCCTTGATGGGCGAGGGGAAGATATTGCCTTATCTGGACATACCGTTTCAGCACGCAAGCCTGAATGTACTGAAGGCAATGAAACGCCCCGCAGCAACAGAAAAGACACTCGACAGGATTCTGAATTGGCGCGAACAATGTCCTGATATCACGCTACGCAGCACCTTTATTGTCGGTTTCCCCGGCGAGACCGATGCCGATTTCGAAGAGCTCCTAGGATTTCTAGAGGTTGCTCAATTGGATCGAGTCGGCTGCTTTCAGTATTCAGCGGTGGATGGTGCCGCGGCCAACGAGCTTGCAAACCCCGTAGCTGAAGAGCTGAAACAAGAACGCTGGGAACGCTTCATGGCAACCCAGCAAGAGATAAGTACGCAAAAGCTGCAGGCAAAGATTGGCCAAATAGTCGAAGTGCTAGTGGATGAGACTAACGCAGAGCAAATTGTCGCGCGATCTGCAGCAGACGCACCAGAGATCGACGGCAATGTATTCATTAAGCCTGATCGAGATATCGAGGCGGGTGATTTTATTCAGGTAAAGATTGATGACGCCGACGAGTATGACCTGTATGGCACGCTCGTCAGCTAGTAGCTAATCGTCTTCCTCAGCACTAGCGGCGAACAGCCAACCAATTCAGACCTATTGTCAGTTCACCCATCTCCATTCTCAAGCGTCTTGTGATTATTTCTTCTATTGAACAATCCAGTTTCATCACCCCGCTATCCATAGCACCGACCAACAAGCTTCTTAGAGGAATTTGATTCCAAGCCTAGCGAGGCCGTAAAAAAGAAAGTAGTCTAACGGCCTACCCATGAGTCTATTTGCCTGAGGATATTTCAATGCTGCCATCGCGCCTATTTAATGCACTGCTGCTCTCCCTGCTTGCCTCTACAAGTCTCGCGCAGACAGCCCCCGGCGCACCGTTTACCGGCCTGAAAGCTGAGATGGCGAGTAGCATCGAGGCCAAGGCAAAAATGACGCAGGAAATCATCGACACCCTCTTCTCATTCTCCGAGCTGGGGTTTCAGGAGTTTGAAACCCAGCGCTATCTCACCGAACTACTCGCCGCTAACGACTTCGATATCGAACTCGGCGTCTCCAATATTCCCTCATCCTGGTGGGCCAGTTGGGGCAGCGGCGAACCGGTCATCGCTCTAGGCTCGGATGTCGATGGCATTCCGCGCGCCTCACAGATGCCTGGAGTCGCCTACCGACAGCCGATGATCGAAGGGGCACCCGGTCATGGCGAAGGGCACAACTCTGGACAGGCAGTTAACATCGTAGCGGCACTTGCAGTAAAAGAAATTATGGAGCGAGAGAACCTGCCCGGCACCATAGTGTTATGGCCAGGCATCGCCGAGGAATTATTGGCCACCAAGGCCTGGTACGCGCGCGACGGACTATTCGATAGCGTAGACGCCGTCCTCTTTACCCATGTATCAAACAATATGAATGTGAGTTGGGGCGATGCGAGGGGCACCGGTTTGGTTTCGGTAGAATATCTCTTTGATGGTGTCGCTGCCCACGGCGCTGGTGACCCTTGGAAAGGCCGAAGCGCGCTCGATGCAGTAGAAATAATGAACGTAGGATGGAACTTCCGCCGCGAGCACTTACATCCCCTGCAACGCTCCCACTATGTTATTAGCAACGGCGGTGATCAACCAAACGTGGTGCCCTCTTTTGCGAGCGTCTGGTACTTCATACGTGAAATCACAGCAGAAAACATCATGGAGAATTTTGCTACCCTGCAGCGCGTTGCCGAAGGCGCGGCGATGATGACTGACACAACCGTTAGCAGGAAAATTGTCGGCGCCGCATGGCCGCGACATTTCAATCGACCCATCGCACTTGCCATGAATGAAAATATCAAGGCCGTAGGTTTGCCCACTTGGTCAGAAGACGACCAGCGCTTTGCCAAGGCATTGCAAACACTAATGGGCTCGGACAATCCGCAGGGTCTAGCCACAGATCTTTCCGGTATAGCCGAGCCTCTAGAAACTCCCGTATCTGGAGGCTCGGATGATATCGGCGACATCTCCTGGAATGTTCCAACTGTCACCTTGCGCTACCCAGCTAATGTGAGCGGCTTGCAGGGGCATCATTGGTCGAGCGCTATGGCGATGGCTACACCGATTGCTCACAAGGGTGCCACCGCAGGCGCTAAGGTTGTAGCGGCTACTATGCTGGACCTGATTCAAGATCCCTCGCTAGTGAGTGATGCTCAAACCTACTTCGATGATGTGCAGACCGCTGAGGTGCAGTACGAGCCCTTCATCGGGCCGGACGATGAACCTGCCATTGAGAAGAATGCCGAGATCATGGCCCAGTTTAAGCCACGGTTAGAGGAGCTGTATTACGATGCTTCCAGATTCGACACCTATCTGGATCAGCTCGGCATCGAGTATCCACAATTAGAACCAAACTTAATCCAACGAAACCAATAGGCTATTCGTGTTTTCATCATTGACAGTAAATTATTCCGTCGTAGTAGTGCTTTAGTCATGCGCAGAACCTCTACATTGATGCTATACAGCGGTAAGTTATTTTCCTGTTCCCGACTCTTCGCCCTGCCTGCGCTGCTGTTGGCTGGAACCTGCCTCGCGCAGCCCGATCCGCAATCAGTAGTCACCGAAGTAGACTTGAATAGAGCGAAGCAGGAATCTCGAACCTCCAAGCCAAGAGAGCTAACTGTACTCACCCAGACACTCTCCGCAGAACAAATCGACAGGGCCGTTCTAAATAGATTGATGCAAGAAATAAATTCTGAGCCTGCGAACACCAAAGCCCGCATCGGTATAAACGACAATCAGCTGCAGGAATTATTCATCACCATTTCCAATGCCCGCGGCTTCATCAACGGCAGCGAGATGGCCAACGTACGTGCGATGTGCGCTGTATGGAATGAATCGACTACGCAGGGTGAATCACGAATAGCTGAAGCGATAGCCGCCTACAAAACGCGCGAGCAGCTTACCCAGACATTCATAGCGAAGTACTATTCAGTCGTGTTGTTTGATCTCGAAGCTATTTTGGATGAAGAGTCCCTACCCCTATTCCGCGACTACATGAATGATAGGCGTAGACGACTAGCCAATGCCGGAATGACATCCTGGGGATCTCCGGTACAGAATATTAGCGCTGGCACTGATACTATTGAGTTCCATTGCCGCACAAACTAGAAAATATCATTGGAGTTAAGCTGTGAGTTATAAGTGTTTTGAAGTTTCCATTGAAAACAAGATCGCCCATATAGTTATGAATCGGCCCGAAAAAAGAAACAGCATGATTCCTGAATTCTGGGATGAATTACCCGTGATCGTTAAGGAACTCGATGCGAATGCTGAAGCGCGAGTTATTGTTATATCTTCTACGGGCCCACATTTTACAGCTGGCATCGACACCGCCGTGTTTAGTAACAACGCAGCGCAAAGTGATGATCCAATAGTCGCCGAGAAACAAAGGCGCACTCATGGAGCGAAACTCTACGACACAGTCGATTACTTACAGCAGACATTCACCTGCCTTGAAGAATGCAGGGTGCCGGTGCTCGTAGCTATTCAGGGCGGCGTCATCGGTGGCGGCGTAGACCTGATCACCGCCTGCGATATGCGTTATATGACTACCGAAAGCTTTCTCACTATATTCGAAATTAATATTGGCATGACCGCCGACGTCGGTACCTTCCCGCGCATAACTAAGCTGCTACCCGAGGGAGTGGTCAAGGAACTCGCCTACACCGGGCGCCGAATGTCTGCTCCTGAAGCGAAATCGCTAGGTTTCGTAAACGAGATATTTTCAGACCAAGAGTCCCTGCTTGCGGGAGTCATGAAGATAGCCCAGCAGATAGCAAGCAAAGCGCCTCTAGCGATCTATGGAAGCAAACGCATCATCAACTACTCGCGAGATCACAGCACCGCTGACAGCCTCGACTACATCGGCATCTGGAACGCCAGCATGCTGCAGAATGCCGAAATCATGGAAGCGATGACAGCGGCTACGGAAAAGCGCCCAGCAGAATTTGTGGATATTCCCAAGAAGAGAAGAAAGATGGGATCTGGTATAATCGATTAGGAATTCATCTTTCGAGAAAAGAATCCAGAATCAATTCCAATGAGGCCACTGTAAACCAGGCCTCTAAATAATTGCCCATAGTGATCCAGATCACTTAACTTTAGCGTATACATTGATGTTTAGAAAAATAATAAAAAATAAGCTCGGCGCAAGAAAAAAGAGCAGGAATTTAATCAATGATTAAACCACTTATTGGCATACTGGTAATTTTAGTTATTAGCTGTGGAATTACTCTGGCAGGCAGTCAGGGCAGCATAGAAGAAAATGGCCTACCTCTATTCCTGATCTGTGCGAGCGTGGGGTTCATACTTCATTGGATCGTTTTCGTTCCCTCATTCATCCTTCAGACTGAACACTATTTCGATCTTACCGGATCCATCTCCTACGTCTCTACGATCACCGCGGCCTATTTGTTTCATCCCGATATGAGTGCGCGCGGCCTAGTTGTCTGCGTTCTCATTGCTATCTGGGCGATACGCCTGGGCAGTTTTCTATTCCTGCGGGTTAAGCGAGATGGTAAAGACCGACGCTTCGATGAAATTAAGACTAAGTTCTTCCGCTATATGTTCACTTGGACGATGGGCGGAGCTTGGGTGTTTATCACCATGGCCGCCGGCCTCGCCGTCATTACTTCTGCCAATCAAGTTGCCTTAGATGGATTCTTCTATGCGGGTGTTGCTTTGTGGGTACTAGGATTCGGCATAGAAATAGCCGCCGATCGTCAGAAAGCCAACTTTCGTAGAAATCCGCAGAACAAGGAAAAATTCATAACAGTAGGATTATGGTCTCTTTCCCGCCACCCCAACTACTTTGGTGAAATCGTACTTTGGCTTGGAATCGCCGTAGTCGCTCTGCCAACTTTAGAGGGCTGGCAGTACGTTACGCTTATATCTCCAATTTTCGTAGCATTCTTGCTGATCAAGGTGAGCGGTGTAAAACTTCTGGAGAAAAGTGGCATGGAGCGCTGGGGCGAAGACCCAGCCTACAGAAACTATGTTGCCAGCACTCCCTCTCTCGTGCCATTCACCAGAATCAAGAACATACAATAGATCAATATTGGAGGAGAAATGCATGACAACCAGAACCGCGTGGTTTCTGACAAGCAGCCTACTTCTCCTCAGCGCCACTTCCCTATCGCTACACAGCAGCGCACAGAGCCTGACACAGGCAAACTTCAATGCCGCTGAGTCCTGTTCCGCTCTTAGCAATCTCAATATTCAAGACACTCGCATAACCCTAACCGACATAGTCAATCAGGATTCATTCACAGCACCAGGGGCAAGCAATGTGATGCAGGCGCCTGCATTCTGCAGGCTTGTCGGTGTGACAACACCCGCAGTAAATTTCGAAGTTTGGCTGCCATTGTCGGGCTGGAACGGCAACTATCAAAGCGTGGGAAATGGAGGAATGGCTGGCACTATTAGCTACGCCTCGATGGCCAATGCACTCAGACGCGGCTATGCAACAGCAAGCACCGATACCGGCCATGAAGCAGGACCGATTTCCTTCGACGCATCCTGGGCATCGGGCAGACCGGATCTGATTGAAGACTTTGGCCACAGAGCCTTACATCTAACGACAGTGAACGCGAAGCAAGTTACCGAAGCTTTCTATCGAGCGCCGCCCGATTACTCTTACTACGTTGGCTGCTCCAAAGGAGGCCAGCAAGGCCTGATGGAGGCTCAGCGTTATCCGAACGATTTCGATGGCATTATAGCCGGCGACCCAGCAAACAATTGGACGCGATTCTATGCCGGCGCTCATCTGTGGTATTCACAAGCGCTGCTCGCAGATGAAGGCAGTTATGTTCCACCAAGCAAACTACCTGCGCTTGGCAATGCAGTGAACGAAGCCTGCGATGCACTTGACGGTGTTAGCGATGGCATCTTGCAGAACCCACTCGCGTGCGAATTTAAACCCGCTAGCTTGGCCTGCCCAATCGGTGTGGACAATAACAGCTGCCTGACTCCTAAACAGGTTACCGCCGTAGAACGAATTTGGTCCGGTGTAGAAGATTCTTCTGGAGAGCTGATCTATCCGGGCTTGGTTCCCGGAGGAGAAGCGTCACGTGGCTCTTGGTCTACCTGGGTGACGGGGCCAGAGCCCTTTCAGTCGCTGCACTGGCGCGGCGGCGAGGGATTCTTCCGCTGGTTCGTGTTCGACGATCCTGACTGGGACTTCCGTACTTTTGATTTCGATTCCGATCTAAACTATGCGTTGGAAAAAGTGGGCTCTGCGGTTGACTCGAATGACCCAGACCTGCGGCCATTCCGAGACAATGGCGGCAAGCTTATTGTCTACCATGGCTGGAGCGATCCAGACATCTCTCCCCTAGCTTCAATCGACTATTTTGATCGCGTCGTGGACGTTATTGCCCAAGAGTCAGCGACGCAATCCGCCCTCAGTGATACACAGGAGTTCTATCGACTTTTCATGGTGCCTGGCATGGCCCATTGTGCGGGCGGTCCGGGACCGGACCGATTCGATGCGCTTACTGCACTTGAGAATTGGGTGGAGAGAGATATTGCGCCAGAGACTATGCTTGCCTCTAAAATTATCGATGATGAAGTAGTCCGTACACGACCGCTGTGTGTACATCCTCAGATGGCGACCTACAACGGCAGTGGAGATTCAAACGATGCCGCCAACTTTAGTTGCACGGCACCCTAGTTGTAATGCACTAACTTAGCGCAGCGACAAGGAGAGAGCATGAGCTGGCAAGATGAAGTAGATGAATTAAGACGCCGCGAAAAGTTGGCGGCTGCCATGGGCGGAGAAGAACGCATTCAGCGCCAACACGACAATGGACGACTCACCGTAAGAGAGCGTATCGATGCACTTGCCGACGCAAACTCCTTTCATGAAATTGGAGCGCTAGCGGGAAAAGCAACTTACAGCGATGACGGTCAGCTGCAAGATTTCACTCCGTCAAATTTTGTTCTTGGTACAGCAAAAATAAACAATAGACGAATCGTCATAGGTGGAGATGACTTCACTGTGCGCGGCGGTGCGGCAGACGCGAAGATTGGCGATAAATCAGGCTACGGCGAACGCTATGCACTCGAGATGCGCCTCCCCTTGGTAAGGCTCATAGACGGCAGCGGCGGCGGTGGCTCGGTGAAGACACTAGAGATGGTCGGCCATTCCTACGTCCCTGCCCTGCATGGATTCGAGACTACGATGCAGCTGATGGGGCACGTCCCGGTCGTCTGCGCCTGCATGGGCTCAGTAGCCGGACTCGGCGCAGTTCGCACCACCATCTCTCACTTCTCCCTGATGATTAAAGACACTAGCCAGCTATTTGTCGCCGGCCCGCCAGTTGTCGAGCGCGGTTTCGGCAAACCCATAGAAAAGAATGAGCTGGGTGGTTCAGATATCCATGCAAACGGCAGCGGTGCCGTAGACAACGAAGTCGAAACGGAGCAAGAGGCTTTTGAGACAATCTCTCGTTTCTTATCCTATCTGCCACAGAATGTCTGGCTGGCTCCACCTAGAATAGAGAACTCAGATCCAGTCGAGCGCAGAGACGAGTCCTTGCTGTCTGTCATCCCTAGAGATAGGCGCCAGATGTACCAAGTAAGGGAGATCATTAACTCCGTAGTCGACCTAGAATCATTCTTCGAGATAAACCCCAATTATGGAGAATCACTGGCAGTTGGACTCGCGCGCCTAAACGGCTATTCGATCGGCATCATGGCAAATGACACGCACCACCATGGCGGCGCGGTAAATGCTACGGCGTCAGAGAAGATGATGAGGTTCGTGGATCTTTGCGATACCTTTCACATTCCCATCCTCAACTTAGTCGACAATCCTGGATTCCTGATTGGTCGGGCGGCCGAAGAAGAAGGCACTGTGAGAATCGGTAGTCGTGCCCTGATGGCCTGTTATCAAGCCTCCGTTCCCTGGGTATCAGTCATTACTCGGCGCTGCTATGGGGTCGCCGGTGCCGGCCATGGCAATGCAGATCGACTTAACCTGCGCTATGCATGGCCGTCCGCTGACTGGGGTTCATTACCCATAGAGGGTGGTGTTCAGGCCGCCTACCGGCGAGACATCGAGGCTGCAGATGATCCCGACGCACGTCGGCGCGAACTTGAGGGGATGTTAGAGAAGTATCGCTCGCCATTTCGGACGGCTGAGGCATTCGGCATAGAAGAAATTATAGACCCAAGAGACACCCGAGAGTTGCTCTGCGACTGGGCAGAGCTGGCCTACGAATTATTGCCTAGTCAACTCGGGCCGAAGGCACGCACACCGCGCCCGTAAGCCTGAATGGAATGCTAGTCGGCAGGTTCGATTCTAAGCAAGGCACCGTCTTCCTCATCGGTGAGTACGTACAGATATCCATCGGGCCCTTGCCTAACATCTCTTACACGGTGCTTAAGTTCCGTTAGCATACTCTCGCGACGAATCTCTTGCCCCCTGCTATTAAAGACAATCCGCTGCAAATGACCGGTGCCGGGAATGCGTCCTTCCATCATGGCGCCAACAAAAAGATTGCCCTGCCATTTCGGAAAATGTTCTCCTGTGTAGAACGTCAGAGCAGAGGGTGCTATGGAAGGCCACCACACTACTGTCGGACTCTCGAATTCTTCACGCCAAGGTGTCTGTGACACCCAATCGCCGCGATAATTTCGGCTATAAGAAGCCAGCGGCCAGCCGTAGTTCTTTCCAGGCAGTATGATATTCGCCTCGTCGCCGCCCTGTGGACCATTCTCGCTCGCCCAAAGTTGGCCAGTTTCCGGGTGCAGAGCCATGCCCAGCTGATTGCGGTGACCTACAGAATAAACCTCGGGAAGATATTCGCCGGACTCGACGAAGGGATTGTCATCCGGCGCCGTTCCATCGGCATTAAGGCGCAGCACCTTCCCGTAGTGCACATCTGGGTCTTGCGCATACTCGCCCGTGCCTAGGAACACGTAGGAACCACCAAGCGTCATCATCAACTTGCCGTCCGGTGCAAATATTAGGGCTGAGGCAGCGATACCACTATCGACTCCCTTAGCGACGAAAATCTCTTCCACGTTTTCGAGGTTGCCTTCAACCAATCTTCCACGCACCAAGCTCACCGCTTGATTTGGCTCACCCTCGTGCATGATGGCTTTGGTATGTGTCATATAAACAATCTGATCGTCGTCAGGATGCACAGCGACTGCCATTAGTCCTGCGCGAAACACAGCGGAATAGACTTCGGGCACACCAGAGATATCGCGTTCTAGCAATTTTCCATCACGAATTACACGTAGCTTACCGGTGTAGCGCTCCGTAATTAGAATGTCGCCGTTATCACGAAATGCCATGCCCCAGGGATTCGCGAGACCAGTGGCAATAGGCACCACTTTAATCTGCCCCACTTCAAAGCTTGGCAGCAAGAGAGGTTCAGTAATCGAAGGTGGCGCAACGAATGCATCTTGGGCGTTTGCTGAAACGCTGCAAGATAGAAAAATAGCAAACAAAGTTATCGAGATTGTTTTTCTTGTGTACATAACTTTTCCTGTTGTTTTAAATTTAATATTTAGTCTAGTGCTGATGTCCTAGGCCATGTTCTGCAGCGACCGCATCATAATGCAGGCGAATTAGATCTCTGCCAAAGTCTCCATTAAAATCACGCCAGACTAGATGAACGTGATTAGCATCGTTTTGTGTATTGTCATACTCGATCAAAAAACTTCCGCCCTGAATTCGATAGTAGTGCGCATCTCCCCGCTCAAAGCCACCGATCCAGGCAAACTTAACAGCATCAATGCCGTCAGCCATGATAGTCCGAAGGCGTTCACTGGCAACAACTTCGGTTTGAGCAGAAGCCACCTCCGAAATAATGGCGAGCAGCATCTCCTGCTGCTGCGAATTAAGCTGCCCGTAACTGATACCATCATCTTC
>CASQMQ010000054.1 GCA_949430125.1 uncultured Pseudomonadales bacterium | reverse complement strand
TCGTCGTATTGAGCGCCGCTTCGGAATAGGGAATGCCGCAGAACACCATGCCGTGATGGATCAATGGGATCGCCATGGTCAATAGTGTAGTCTCCTGCCCGCCATGCAGTGAAGAGGTCGAAGTAAACGTGGCGACCGGTTTGTCTATTAGTGAGCCAGATGCCCAGATTGCGCCCGTGCCATCTAGAAAGTACTTGAGTGCAGCCGCCATGTTGCCAAAGCGAGTAGGGCTGCCGATGATGAGGCCGCTGCAGTTTTTCAGGTCTTCTTCGGTGCAGTAGATAGCTCCCTCGCTGGGCACTTCTGGCTCGGTGGCCTCAGAATTAGCGGACACGCCGGGCACTGTGCGAACCTTCGCTTCCATGCCTGTTACGTGCTCGATACCCCGAGCAAGCAGTTGTGCCATTTTCTCTGTAGCGCCGTAGCGGCTGTAGTACAACACTAATACGTAAGACGAATCCATTCCTTACTCTCCAATTAGACCGAGAACATCTTCTGGCGGCCTAGCGATGATGGCACTGTCACCCTTGATCACGATGGGGCGCTGTAAAAGATGCGGATGTTTCTGCAACAGATCCAGAACTATCTCTTCGCTTAGGGTTTCGTCACCGAGACCAAGCGCATCGAAGTCATCTTCCGAACTGCGAATGATGTCCTGCAGCTGCAGGCCGAGTTTTCCTAGCAAGGACTTTAGATCCTCGATGCTAGGTGGTGTTTCTAAATAATAAATAATCTTCGGGCTGACATCGTTCTCTTCAAGCAGCGCTAATGCTGCCCGGGATTTCGAACACTCGGGGTTGTGATAGATGCTGATGTTGGTCATTTCACTGCTCCTCGAGAATCTGCCTGTTGTTCTGAGCTTTCCTAAAACGTCTTATTTCCCAACTCTTTCTCGATTGTCTCATCGAGGCGCTCGTAAAAATCTTTTACCAGAAGCTGATCGTTCGAATTTGAAGCGGGCTTCAGCGTATCTGCATTGTAGCTGCGCAGCGCCTTCCTCACATCAAACAAGGTGCAACTTGCCACAGAGGTAGCCATTGATGCTGGCTTTGACCTGCTCCAGGAGGTTTCGCAGGCTTGTGATTGAAAGGCTCATAGGGCGTGTTTCGCAGATCGATGCCGACTAGTATACGTTAGTCGTCGGCATTTCTCTGTGATCCCGACGCAGGTTTGGCAGGTGGCTGCGTAAAAACGCGAGAACATCCTGATTAAGCCGCTAGCTAAAAAGTTTCGGCAGGAAAGAGGCGATTACGTCAGTCTCGATCAGCTGTTTCTCTGTTGCCACGCGATTCTTGTACTCGATCACGCCGTCCGCTAGTGACCGCGGCGATACGACTAAGCGATGGGGGATACCCATGAGTTCAGAATCGGCGAACTTCACGCCTGGGCTGGTTTTCTTGTCGCGGTCGTCCAGCAGTACCTCTGCACCAATCTCCTTGGCTTGTTCATACAGGCTATTTCCAAATTCGACAATCTGTTCAGACTTGTGCGCATCAATCAGAATGATTACCAGTTGAAAGGGCGCGATAGCTTTGGGCCAGATGATTCCGTGCGCGTCATGATTCTGTTCGATACAGGCAGCGACGACTCGTGTCACGCCGATACCATAGCAGCCCATGGGCATAACCACGGACTTACCGTTCTTATCGAGCACCTTTGCATTTAGGGCTTCGCTGTATTTAGTCCCCAACTGAAAAATATGACCTACCTCGATGCCACGTTTAATTGATAAGAATCCCTTACCGTCAGGGCTGATATCGCCTTCTCGAACCTTGCGTATGTCCATAATAGCTTCGGGACTGCAGTCATCGTCCCAGTTTGCGTTGATGAAATGATAACCGGGCTTGTTCGCGCCGCAGACGAAGTTGTGCATCTCACTGGTGCTGTTGTCAGCAATACAGCGTATGCCTAAATCTGAGAGGCCAACAGGTCCTAGCGAGCCTACGGAACATTCCACTTTTTTCTGGATCAGCTCGTCATCTGCAAATTCCAGTGGAGAGGCGAGTCCGCTGATTTTTGAAATTTTGGTCTCATTGAGTTCCTGATCTCCGCGCAGCAAGAGCGCGACGAGATTATCGGTGCGCTCTCCCTCGTCGTTGGCTGCATGCACAAAAAGTGTCTTCAGTATGCGCTGTGGCGGGACTTCTAGTTTAGCGGCTACTGCTTCGATAGTGCTCGCCTGACCAGTGTCTACCAGTTCGCGAGATTTAGGCTCAGCGTCATCTTCATCATCGACTGGCGCTGGTGTGCCGACGGCAAGTTCGATGTTTGCTGCGTAATCGGATTCGCTGCTAAAAACGATTTCGTCTTCGCCGCTATCAGCGAGCACGTGGAATTCATGGGATGTGCTGCCGCCAATACTGCCGGAATCGGCAATCACCGGGCGATAGTTTAAGCCGAGGCGGTCGAAGATATTGCAGTAGGTCTGATGCATGACAGCATAGGTTTCATCCAAGCATTCCTGGCTCGCGTGAAAGGAATAGGCATCTTTCATAATGAATTCTCGTGAGCGCATGACACCAAAACGCGGGCGCCGCTCATCTCGAAATTTCGTTTGAATCTGATAGATATTCGCTGGCAGCTGACGATAGCTGCTGTACTCGTTGCGAACGAGGTCGGTAATTACCTCTTCGTGCGTTGGGCCTAGGCAGAAATCGCGATCGTGGCGATCTTTAAAACGCACCAGTTCTGGGCCCATTTGTTGCCAGCGTCCAGACTCCTCCCAGAGCTCCGAAGGTTGAACTACAGGCATAGATACTTCCATCCCGTCGGATTTATTCATCTCTTCACGAACGATCTGACTAACTTTCTGAAGTACACGCAGCCCTAGCGGTAGCCATGTATACAGTCCGCTGGCGAGCTTCCGTATTAGACCCGCCCGTAACATCAGTTGATGGCTAACTATCTCAGCATCCGAAGGGGTCTCCTTCACTGTCGCTATTAGGTATTTACTCGCTCGCATGGCTGATCCAATTTAGAATTCAATAGGGTTAATTAGAGTGTATTACAAATACACTTAAACTATTTTGCGTAATGGTACTTTGCTAAATCACGTGCCGCAAAATGTAAGAAAGGCAGCCTAAGGCTGCCTTTCTTATGGTTCTCTATAGAGTCTGGGCTTTAGAGTGCTAGCGGGGCTAGTCTCTATCAGACACAAGGATCTAGAAGTTTCCTTTGCTGCCTTATAGGGCAAATTCCTTGAGCTTCTTGAGAGGCAGTACCTTTACGCGAATGCTCGCAGGCTTGCGAGGAATGTCCATCATCTCACCAGGGCGGAAAGGATTAGGTACATTCTTGCGAGCAGGTCGTGCTGGACGCGCTACGGATTTGATCTTCAACAAGCCTGGTAGAGTGAACTCGCCAATCGCGCGCTTCTTCACGTGACGCTCAATTAGAACGCTCAGCTCTTCTAGAACAGCAGCAACTTCTTTCTTGCTTAGTGACGTGTTCTCTGAAATCTCGTTTAGGATTTCAGTTTTTGTATACTTCTTTTGAATAGCTGGATTTTTACGCGTTTTTACAGCGCTTGTTTTTGCTTTTGATGCAGCTTTCTTTGGTGATTTTTTAACAGCCATGCCCGCTCTCTTTCAGTTTAAATTACAGATTAAGTAGAATTCGTTCTAAGATTAGTGTTGTTTCAAATCTTGTTCCGAGTAGTGAGGTTTCGTTTTAATGCTTAATTTTGGTTTCTGCCCAAGAATTAAAATTCCGTTGTCTCTCACGGGTTGTATTTATAAATCATTCACATAGCGCTAGCAAGTAAATATAGCAACTTTCCTAAACAAGCCTCATGTTTATCAATAGTCCGGTAATTAAAGCGTCAAAATCACAGATCGGCTTGCAAAAATCGTTAAAAAATCAGTAACTTTCGAGCCATAAAATATCTGCTTTGTCAAACTACTTTAGTGCTAATTTAGTTTCAGGTCAGACTTTTTGATGGAATACTTTCTAAGAATCCTAAACGTAAAAAGTAGAATCCAGAACCGCTTCAATTCTAAAACTCAGTCGTTTCACGACAAGCTTTTAGCCCCGCTTTGTTGGTTATAAAATTTGCGATTGATACTGAGTTCGATTCGAAGCGGATATTGTGTTTCTGACTCCTCGAAATAATCTTGTATCGAACGCTCTTAAATCAACATCTAGACTTAAAATAACCGGGCGCCCAATAGGTGGCGGTCTAGATAATCTCCTGCATCAAAAACTGGCCTCCTCGTTGGCTGTGATGTGCGACTTCGCCTTATGGCTAGAGAGTTCGAAGGAGGCACTGCTATCGAAAGCTAAGCATTCTTCCTGAAATGGAGAGTTCAATGGCATTGAATTCTCAGTGATGGGGTGGGGAAGGTGCCATTGAGGAAGGCAGGAGAGGATAAAGCCACACAAGAGAACGCAAAGATAGGTGCGAGAGAAAAACCATATAAGGTATAATCGCCGGCTTTTAGCAGCTCTGGCCCAAGCCAAATAATGGGTCTGGGCTCGAGAATCGATCTCAGCGCTGAAAATTAAGCCCAAGGAAACTGTTCGATGCCGATTTACGAATACCAGTGCACGAAGTGCGAGCACAAGATGGAGGCTCTGCAGAAGATGAGCGAAAAGCCATTGCTGGATTGCCCCGCTTGCGGGAAACCGGGCTTAAGCAAGCTGATCTCCGCGGCGAGCTTTCGCTTAAAAGGTAGTGGATGGTACGAGACTGACTTCAAAACTGGCAATAAGAAGCAGCTAGCTGAATCCGAGTCGGCAGCTTCAAGTGGAAGTAATGCTGAAAAATTGGCAGGCGAAAAACCTGACTCACCCCCAAGCAAGGGAGACGGGAAAGCGGCTGTTAGCAAAGAAGCTGCGAAAAATAAGGGAACAGACAGCAAAAAGACGCCTTCACAAGCCTCTTCTAGTTAGTTAATAGATCAGGCGGTAGTTGCTACAAGACCAGTCGCTAATAAATAGCCGCTTCAAGAGCGGATCAACATAAAGAAAGTATTAAAACAGGAAAATGCTATGCGCAGTAACTATTGCGGTGAACTAAACGAATCATTTGTGGATCAGGAAGTCCAATTATGCGGATGGGTTCACCGTCGCCGAGATCACGGCGGGGTTATCTTCCTCGACGTGAGAGATAGAGAAGGGATCGCTCAGGTTGTCTATGATCCAGATACCGTAGAAAGTTTCGCCATTGCTGAAGGTGTGCGTAATGAATTCGTAGTCAGAGTAACCGGGATCGTTCGCCTGCGTCCGGAAGGTACAGTTAACAATGATATGGGAACGGGCAAGATCGAAGTGTTGGGCAAACAGCTAGAAATACTCAATGCTGCAGAAACACCGCCTATACATTTGGACGACCATTCTGAAGTAGGTGAAGACATCCGGCTACGCTATCGTTACATCGATCTACGTCGCCCAGAAATGGCGGAAAGACTGCGGTTTCGTTCGAAAGTCACCAATACCGTGCGTAACTTTCTAGATGGCAATGGCTTCGTCGATGTAGAGACACCGCTGCTTACTAAGGCTACTCCCGAAGGCGCTCGTGATTATCTAGTACCCAGCAGAACCCATCCGAATAAATTTTTCGCGCTACCTCAATCGCCGCAGCTGTTTAAACAGATTCTAATGGCGGCGGGCATGGATCGTTACTACCAGATCGCAAAATGTTTTAGAGACGAAGACCTGCGTGCTGACCGTCAGCCTGAGTTCACACAGATCGATGTTGAGGCTTCATTCATGGATGAAGAGCAGATTATGTCTGTTATGGAGAAGCTGATCAGCGATGTGTTTAAGAAGCATTTAGATGTCGATTTAGGCGTTTTTCCTCGCATGCCACATGCGCAAGCTATGCACCGCTTTGGCTCGGACAAGCCAGATCTAAGGATCGATTTGGAACTCGTTGATATCGCCGATCTCATGAAAGATGTGGAATTTAAAGTATTTAGCGGCCCGGCCAACGATGAGCAAAGTCGCGTTGCTGCGCTGCGTGTTCCCCAGGGCGCGAGCATTAGCCGCAAGGTAATAGATGAGTATACGAAGTTTGTTGGCATCTACGGCGCTAAGGGTTTGGCCTGGGTTAAGGTGAATGACATTGATGCGGGCTTAGAAGGTCTACAGTCACCGATCTTAAAATTTATGCCGGATGAAGTCGTACACGCACTAATGAAGAAGCTGGAAGCGCAGACTGGAGACATAATCTTCTTCGGCGCGGACAAGGCCAAAGTGGTCAACGAGGCATTGGGTGCGTTGCGAATTAAGGTGGCAGAAGACCTTGGACAGATCAAAGAAGGCTGGGCGCCATTATGGGTTGTCGATTTCCCCATGTTTGAAACTGCGAGCGATGGCAGTCTGACCTCACTACATCATCCCTTTACGGCGCCGTCTTGCGATGCGAAGCAGCTGAAAGCGGATCCTCTTGGGGCGCTCTCTAGAGCCTATGACATGGTATTAAACGGCACCGAACTCGGCGGCGGTTCGATTCGTATCAATAAGGTAGAAATGCAGCAGTCGGTGTTCGAAGTGCTAGGCATTGGCGAGGAAGAAGCTCAGGAGAAATTCGGCTTCTTACTAAATGCTTTGAGTTACGGCTGTCCTCCACATGGAGGTATCGCATTTGGTCTGGACAGGCTTATTATGTTGATGACTGGGGCAACGTCGATCCGTGATGTTATTGCGTTTCCAAAGACGCAGTCGGCGGCATGCCCACTAACTGATGCGCCCGGCAATGTCTCAGCGAAGCAGCTCAAAGAACTTAATATCAGATTGAGAGAGCAAGCTGCGTCGAAGTAGTCTTAAGAATTGATGAAGAAGTGACTACAAAAGTACCTATAGATAGTGCGTGCAAAGAAGCTTAGATAAGAATTATAAGATCGGGAGTGAGGCTGTTATGGCAGGTCATAGTAAATGGGCCAATATCAAGCACCGAAAAGCAGGGCAGGATGCTAAGCGCGGTAAAATTTTCACGAAGATTATCCGTGAGCTAACTGTTGCGGCAAAAGCAGGCGGTGGCGATGTAGCAGATAATCCAAGTCTGCGAGCTACAGTCGACAAGGCGCTCGCCGCGAATATGACGCGCGATACTATCGATCGTGCGGTCGCACGCGGCGCGGGCACGTCCGAGAGTGATAGTTTAGAAGAGTTGAGTTACGAGGGATATGGCCCGGGAGGAACTGCTGTGCTCGTCGAAACGTTGACCGACAATAAGAACCGCACCGTTGCCGAGGTGCGTCATGCCTTTACAAAGTTCGGTGGCACCCTTGGAACCAACGGCTCTGTTGCCTATCTATTCGAGAAAACCGGTATTATTAGTTTTCCAGCAGGCAGCAGCGAAGAGAAGATCATGGAAATTGCTCTGGACGCGGGCGCACATGACATCGTGGCCAATGAAGATAGCAGTATCGATGTGATGACGACACTGGAAACCTTCGGTGCCGTGCAAGATGCTCTTAATGGGGCTGGTTTTGAGGCGAATTCTGCTGAGATGACCATGTTGGCATCAACAGAAGCTGATCTCGATCTGAGTTCTGCCGAGACACTCGTGCAGCTAATAGACCTTATGGAAGACTTGGATGACGTTCAGAATGTCTACCACAATGCCAATATCTCAGATGAGATAGCTGCCCAACTTTAGCTAGAGCTAGCTAGAATTAGAACAAGAGCTAAACAAACACGCCTGCCAAGCATCGAAGTAGACATCCCATTCATTGAGCGTTGTCTGATTTCGAGCACCCAGACTGAGGAACAAAATGGCCATAATTCTCGGCATAGACCCCGGCTCCCGTATCACTGGTTATGGCTTGATTAATTCTGTCGGTAATAAGCTGGAATACATCCACTGTGGTTGTGTCAAAACAAGTAGCGCGTCTCTACCTGAGCGGCTAAAAATCATATTCTCAGAAATTTGTCAGGTGATAGAGGAGTACTCTCCTCAACAGGCAGCGGTTGAAGACGTCTTCATGGGCAAGAACGCGGCATCCGCACTGAAGCTCGGCCAGGCGAGGGGTAGTGCTATGGTCGCCTGTCTCTCACATGATCTACCTGTCGCTGAATACTCGGCCCGCAAGGTGAAGCAGGCCGTGGTTGGTTCTGGCAGCGCGGACAAGTTGCAGGTTCAGCACATGGTTAAAGCGCTTCTGGCGATAAGTGATAACATAGCCGAAGATGCGGCGGATGCACTCGCAGTAGCTATCTGTCATGCCAATACCGAAGCCAGTCTGGTTCGAATGGCTGGCGCAAAATCATTTAGTAGGAAGAGATTCAGGTGATAGGAAGAATACGCGGCGTGCTAGTAGATAAGAAACCTCCAGAAATTCAGATCGATGTGGCTGGTATCTGCTACGAAGTGCAGGTTCCTATGAGTACGCTCTACCAACTGCCCGAACTAGGAAAAGAAATAACCCTGCACACGCACTTTGTTGTGCGTGAAGACGCTCAATTGCTTTATGGTTTTTTTGAAGAAAAAGACAAGTCGATGTTTCGCTCGCTAATTAAGATCAATGGCGTGGGTCCGAAGATGGCTCTAGGCATTCTCTCCAGCATGGAGGCCAATGAATTTGTGAGAGCAGTGCGCAGCAATGATATCAATGCAATGGTGAAGATGCCCGGCATTGGCAAGAAGACCGCTGAACGATTGTTGATAGAAATGCGTGATCGCCTCAAGGACTGGGATGGCGAAGAGGGTGGCACACAGGTACCAGTATCTGCCGGAGCCTCGATCACCAGCGACGCTGAAACGGCGCTAATCTCTCTAGGGTACAAACCCCAGCAGGCAGCCCATGCTATCGCTGCGGTGTTAAAAACAAATCCAGAAATTCAGGGTTCGGAAGAGCTAATCCGGCACTCATTGAAGAGTATGGCTTAATCGGTTAAGTAAATATTGATCGCTAGATCGAAACGGAATCAGAATTAGAATGGAAGAAGATAGACTCACCTCGCCTCAAGCGGGACCGGTAGAAGATTCGGGAGACCGTGCTATACGACCCCTAGTCTTGACGGACTATGTCGGGCAGAGCGAAGTCAAAGAGCAGATGGACATCTTCATTAGTGCTGCTCGCAACCGCAAAGAGCCACTCGACCACACCCTGATATTCGGTCCTCCCGGTCTGGGAAAGACTACGCTTGCGAATATCATCGCGAATGAGCTTCAGGTTTCGATAAAGGCGACGTCGGGGCCCGTGCTGGAAAAGGCGGGTGATCTGGCGGCAATGTTAACCAATTTGGATGAGGGCGATGTGTTATTTATCGATGAAATTCATCGATTGAGTCCGGTAATCGAAGAGATACTCTATCCTGCGATGGAAGACTATCAGTTAGATATCATGATCGGCGAGGGCCCTGCGGCACGCTCGATTAAGTTGGACCTTCCTCCCTTTACACTGGTTGGCGCAACCACTCGAGCAGGCCTACTCACTTCACCTCTGCGAGATCGCTTTGGCATCATTCAGCGCCTAGAGTTCTATTCGGTAGACGAATTGACCCATATCGTGATTCGTTCTGCAAAAATTTTGGGCACTAAGACTGACGAACTCGGTGCGGCAGAGATCGCTAAGCGGTCGCGAGGCACGCCGCGCATCGCGAATCGATTGCTGCGCAGAGTTCGAGACTATTCCGAAGTAAAGGCGAATGGCGAAGTAAACCTGGAAACGGCGGGCTTAGCTCTGGATATGCTAAGCATCGATAAGAACGGATTTGACCACATGGATCGACGCCTGCTGATGACCATGATCGAGAAGTTCGAAGGTGGTCCGGTTGGAATCGACAGTCTGGCGGCGGCGATCAGCGAAGAGCGCGACACAATCGAGGATGTGCTGGAGCCGTATTTGATACAACAGGGCTTCATCATGCGCACGCCACGCGGGCGTGTAGTCACTCAGTTTGCGTATCGCCATTTCGGCATCAAACCGTCTGAGCAGATGGCTGACATCTACAACCAAGGACAAGCTCAGCCGGAGCAGGATTGACTAGGATCCTCTGTGGATGCTCGTGTAGGGCGACTTTCTTGTAATACCCTCAATTGCCACGATTTGGCCATGATTCATCTCCGCGATGACTAGTTTTACCTCTGGGTGGTTACATTTAGTGAGTTAAATGCCTTTTCACAAAACTATTTGCCGTTTTGGCCGAATAATCCCTTTGATATCGCGGATTTCCTGCGAGTTTTGATTGTCATATTAATAGGCAGCGGGAATTCAATCCGCGCGAATTAAATACATCGACCTAGGGCGTAGGTCGATTGTGGGTTATCTTAAACAGGTGCCCAAATGGAGAACGATAGTGATCGCAGGGATTACACCTACTCAACTAATTTTGGACGCAAGCCTGCCAGTGCAGTTAGTGCTGCTTACTTTGCTTGGGCTTTCGATAGTTTCCTGGGTGATGATATTTCAGCGCGCGCTGGTGCTGTCAGCTGCCTCTAAGGGAGTGCTCAGTTTCGAGCACCGTTTCTGGTCTGGCATGGACCTGAGTCAGCTTTATAAAGAAGGGAGTCAGATGCAGAAGGAGGATATTCCAGTCGTTGGCATGGAGAGTATCTTTCGCGCTGGATTCAAAGAATTTATGCGTCTGCGCCAGCAGCCTACAGTGGACAAGGAAGCGGTAATGGAGGGTGCACAGAGAGCGATGCGAGTGGCCTACTCTAGAGAAGAAGAGAAGCTAGAGAAGCACCTACCATTTCTCGCAACTGTCGCTTCAGTTTCGGTTTACATCGGACTGTTTGGTACCGTGATCGGCATCATGAATTCGTTTATTGGGCTCGCCAGTCAGGCGCAGGTGACTATGCAGGTTATAGCGCCTGACATCGCAGAGGCGCTTATCGCCACTGCCATGGGTCTGTTCGTGGCGATACCAGCTGTGGTTGTGTACAACCGATATACCGCGAGCGTCGATAACATAACCGGTAGCTACATTACTTTTACCGACGAATTCTCAAGCATTCTGCACCGACAGATACATAGTGAATAAACGCAGCTACTGAATAGGTTTGCTTGATGGATACAATTGTCCGTAAGAAACGGAAACCAATGGGTGAGATTAACGTCGTGCCTTTTATCGACGTGATGTTGGTGTTGCTCGTGGTTTTCATGGTAACCGCTCCCTTGCTTAATCAGGGGATCGAAGTCGAATTGCCGGAGGCGAATAACGAGCCATTGGCTATTGATGAGAACCTGGAAACCCTGGTGGTTTCGCTCACCGCCCAGGGAGACTACTTCATCAGCGTCGGGGCAACGGGCGAAGATCGTCAGCCGGTAACTCTGGAAACCTTAGGGCAGCAGGTCAGTATCATTACCAACGCGAATCCTACCATACAGGTTCTGGTGGAAGGCGATACAGAAGCGGGTTGGGGCGCCATGGTAAACCTGATTACAACCTTGCAGACAGCCGGGGTCGCCAATCCTAATTTTATTACACAGCCCTTGGGTAGCATTTAGGGTTAATGAAAGACACGTTTAACAATGTTGTGATCTACAACGGCTATCCACTTTCGGTAGTGGTTGCTGTAACTTTTCACAGTGTAATTTTGGCGCTGTTATTATATCTGCAAAGTAGTAAGAGTCCTGAGGCTTTGGAATTAGTGCAGCCTACAGTGGTGAAGGCATTGCTGATTCAAGAGAACCCGCAGGTCGCAAACGAGCGCAAGCGTTTGGAGCGGCAGCAGCAACAGCAGAGGACTCGAGAACGGGAGGTCGCACAGCAAGCCGCTGAGGCCGAACGGCAGAGACAGGAGCAGGCAGACTCGAGGGCGGAAGAACAAAGAAAGGCGAGAGAGCTGGCATCTTTGCGACAACGTCAGGAGCAAGAAAGGCTAGATGCTGATCAACTCGTGCGCGAACGCGAGGAGCAAAATGAGCTTGAACAAGAGCGGCGCAGGCAGCTCGAATTAGCTGAGGCGCAACGTCAACAAGAGAGTCGAGATAGAGAAAGGCAGAGGCAAGAAGAGGCGGCGAACGCTGCTGCTGCCGAACTCGCCAGCTCAGAATTCGAAATGGTACAGAGTGGCATGGCGATTATTCAACAGGCTGTGCAGAGTGTTTGGTCAAGACCGCCGAGTGCTAGAAATGGTATGCGGGCGATCTTGCAGATAAGGATGTTGCCGACAGGCGAGCTAATTGATGCTGTTATTACCGAGTCCAGTGGCGACCCAGCATTCGACAGATCGGCGGAGAATGCAGTTTATAGTGCTGCCCCGTTCAGAGAATTACAGGCATTGCCTTCTAATGTGTTTAATGAGAACTTCAGGTCTCTTTCACTGATATTCCAACCCGAGGATTTACTGAATTGAATCTACGAAAATCGCTACCTAGTTTTCTTGTGTGCAGTCTGTTCCTGTTGTCTTTTTCCGCGAACGCGGAACTAAGCATTCAGATCACGCAGGGCTCGGACAATCCAATCCCTATCGCCGTTGTGCCTTTTTCTTGGCAGGGAAATGGTGTGTTGAGTGAGGATATTTCACAGATAGTTATGAACGACTTAGAGCAGGTAGGCGAATTTAGTCCTCTGTCTCGTTCGAACATGCTCAGCATGCCGAGTGAAGAGCAAGAAGTATTTTACAGCGATTGGCGCATCTTGGCTCAGGACTATCTATTGGTTGGCAAGATCGATAGAACACCGGGTAGCCAACTAGTTCAAGTGCAGTATGAATTTTTCGACATCAATCGCGAGATAAAACTTGCAGGCGAAGTTCTGACAGGAAGCGTGACCCAGCTTCGTGACATAGCGCATGAGATAAGCAATGTAGTATTTGAGCAGGTAACCGGTACACGTGGCGCCTTTACAAGCGAAATATTGTATGTTGTTGCCGAATACATGAATCCTGAAAGAACAAATTTTCGCCTAGAGAAAGCAGACTATGATGGGCAGCGCGCGCAGATATTGTTGGAGTCTGTGGAACCTATTATGTCGCCTAGCTGGTCGCCGACCGGAAGAGACGTCGCCTATGTATCGTTCGAGACTGAGCTGCCGCGGATCTATATTCAGAATATCGCCACGGGCGATAGGCGTCAGATAACTAATTACCCAAATTTAAACAGTTCGCCAGAATGGTCGCCTGACGGCACTAAGCTGGCGATGGTGCTGTCCAAAGACGGTAGCCCGGATATCTATGTGCAAGACCTCACAACTAATCAGTTAATCCGGGTTACTGATCATCCATTAATTGATACAGAGCCTAGCTGGACTGCCGATAGTAAGTCTATTATATTCATGTCAGAACGCACTGGGCAGCCGCAAATTTACCAGATCGAGTTGGGAGCCAGCTCTTTCAATGTAGAGCGGCTAACTTATGACTGTTTTCAATGCCTTAACGCGAAGTTTCTGCCAGATGGCGTGAATCTTGTGCATGTCCGTCGCGAGACGCGTCAGGACCCGAATTATCAGATTGCGGTGCTCAATATCGAAACTTTGAGAGTCATAACTTTGACGAACACCTCATTAGACGAATCGCCCAGTATTGCGCCGAACGGTAGCATGATAATGTATGCTACGAAATTCAATGGAAGAGGGGTGCTAGATGCCGTATCGATTGACGGAGCAGTGAGGTTCCGGCTACCATCAACGCAGGGCGATGTGCGGGAGCCAGCCTGGTCTCCGTTCCTAAATTAAGCAGTTGAATTACAGAGTGCAGTAGTTTTTTTTAGATAACGATTTAAGTCTTTGGAGGACTCAAAGAGTGACAAAGCAAAGCATACAAACAATTAAAATGGGCCTAATGGCTATATCACTATTTGCCTTGGTGGCATGTAGTTCAACTAGCGACACTGAAGAAAGTGCAATGGACGGCGAAGCTTCTTCAAGCAGCGGCTCGTCGAATAATGGCTCCGCGCGCACAAACCCAGGTTCTACCTCGGGCCAGCTGACTCAAGAAGAGATCCGAGCCCAAAATGCTCTGCGTCAGACAGTATTCTATTTTGACTTTGATATCGCTGAGTTTAAGCCTGCGGACCGTGAGACACTTTCTTTTCACGCCCGCGATCTGGCTGCAAATTCCAGCAAAAGAATTCGTCTTGAAGGTCACGGCGATGAACGCGGAACGCGCGAATATAACCTTGCCCTGGGCGAACGTCGTGCAAACAGCGTCCTTAACTACTTAATCGTGAATGGTGCTTCGCGTTCGCAGATTGAAGTGGTTAGCTACGGTGAAGAACAACCTGCACAAGCTGGTCAAAGCGACAATGCTTATAGCCGTAATCGTCGCGTAGAAGTTATTTCTCGATAGCACTTAACTACGTGGTAATAACAAACTATGAATTACACCCTGAAGGCTGCGACGCGTAAGCTGCATATTTTCTTTTGTGCTAGCCTGCTTAGTTCATCCGTTATAGGCCAAGGGGTTGGTTCAGTAGTCGAATCACAGCCTTTCACTCCCGGGCAGGCTCGCTCAGCCAATTCAGCCCCGCTCGCCGGCAATAATAATGATGCAATGTCGCTCCTGCTCGATCAGATTGGTGATCTGCAGACAGAAGTGCAGTCTCTGAGAGCGATGGTTGAGGAACAGAGTTTCGAATTGCGCAAAATGCAGCGCGATTCTCTAAGTCGCTATACCAATGTAGATGACAGATTGATTGGGCTCGAATCTAGCGCTTCATCCGCTGCACCAGTTGTAGTGAATAGCAGTGCTCCTGGCGGCACTACCGCAGTGGCGCCGGCCAGTAATACAACACCGCTAATCCAAAGATCAATTTCTAATACGAGGTCAGGTTCTGTTTCTCAATCGCGGCCACAGTCGCAGCTGTTGTCACCGGCAACGACTCCTAACAGACCGCCAGTTACGCGAAACATAGGAAGAGGAACATTAGAGCCAGCAGTGCTCAGCGAACAGCAGCTTTATCAGATGGCCTATGACTCGGTAATTAAGAGTAACTTCGATCTATCCATAGCCGAATTCGATCAGTATCTGAGCATCTACCCTCAAGGCCGTTTCGTCGCCAACGCGCACTATTGGAAAGGGCAAGCCTACCTCTACCTAAATCGATACAGCGAGGCGGTAGAGTCTTATGAGGTGATTGGAAATCAACATCAAGATTCGGCCAAGCTACCAGATGCTCTTTATGGGTTGGCGCTCGCTTATGAAGGCATGGGAAACATCTCTGAAGCAAGGCGGCTATTGAGTGACATAAGAAGAAGGTTTCCTAATACCGGTGTCGCTAACTTAGCGGATACCCGGCTACTATCCCTCGACTAATTAAATAATCAGATTCCAAGAAACACTCGGAAAAATGCTATGCGAAGCGCAT
>CASQMQ010000053.1 GCA_949430125.1 uncultured Pseudomonadales bacterium | reverse complement strand
CTCCAAGTTCTGATCATCTGCCGGATCAAACGTGTAAGAGGTACGTACTATGCGTTCTCGCTCACGGCTGCTGGTATCTAGGAATAGGTTCTTGGTTTCCGGCCCATTTAGGCCAGAAGAAAAAAATCGCTCGCGGGTGACGGCGTTATTATCCTCGTTTACGATGAAGAGGACTTTATATTTTCCGCCACTATCAAAATTGTATTCATAGTCGCCACCAAACTCCCAGTTATCTGAACTGGCAGGAAGCTCCTCGCGCTCTACTCGGATAGACGGTGGTGAGTTCTGAAAATTGGTAATAGTCCGCACTAAATTCGCAGGCGGATCGTTCTCTTGGTAGAGACCATTGAAGGCAATTCTGCTTCCATCTGATATCTGATAGGCGATATTGGAATTTAGAGTGTATGTAGTCTGATCTTGGATACGCTCGATCTCGCGAACATCATTCAGACCAAGTCCAAGAGGTAATACGCTGATTTCATAGCTTTCCAAATCCTGATAAACCGTCGCAACTTGAGCGCTTAAGAGATAATCAAACTGCCCTGTCTGCCCACTGAAGGAAAAAGTCCCTATAGGCTCGACCTGGCCATCGCGGAAATGTGTCGCACCTAGTTCGGTCGAAAGGCTAGAACCCGATTGCGACTCGAGCAAAACAATATTGATTAGCTGACCGCTGTTGCGAACATCGAGGTCGCCCGAGGTGCCACGAATGATTTCAATGTACTGAACCTGGTCTGCGGAAATTCTGTCGAGCTGGCTGCTGGCCTCATTCGCCTTACCGGCCATGCGCTTGCCGTTGATCAGGATCTGTTCGCTCGCTCCGAGGCCGCGGTCTGCCCCGTTGAAGCTTTGAACCTCATTCCCCTCGAGCGCCACGCTGATACCGGGAATAACATTCAGCATGTCATTGACTGACACCGGGCCGTATTGCGCAAAGAAAGAAGCTGGGTAGGTAACAGTGGACTCGTCTTCGGCGGCTTCTTGCGCTATTGCTGAAGCAGCAATTCCACAAAGTAGTACTGTTGATATTACTCTTAGACATAACATTATAAATTCCGAAGGGGATTCTCGACTGCTGGTGATATTAACTGAAGCTAGGGTGTATATACATAACGCATGCTCGTAACCTAACGGTTTATTCCTGTGCTTTATCTCGTTAGACTTCGAAATCCAGAGAAACTGAGCACAGACTACTGATTCGTTGTTAGGCATAGCCTACCTAGTGATTGCCGAGTATGATTGTTGATCGATATTCCAATTGAGCGCAGCGAGGCCTCTATGACTAGTGATTTCATCTCTCGACGTCGTTTCCTTCAAGCTAGTGGCGCAGCCGCTATCGGATTACCCTCACTTGCTCGCGGCTATACAGCCTCGGAGATGCGAGGCTTCTATGCTAATGGCGAGATGTCCACCAATGTCTCGAAATGGGAGCTAGACACCCCAGCCCTTTGCGTCGACCTAGATCTCCTAGAAGCCAACCTCGACCATATGGCCTCCACAATGACTGCCAACGGCATAGCGAGCCGACCCCACGCGAAGACCCATAAGTGCCCGACTATCGCTCATATGCAGATGGATCGCGGCTCGGTCGGAATATGCACAGCCAAAGTCAGCGAAGCGGAAGCGATGTTCCAGAATGGGATAGACCAGATCCTGAATACCACAGGAAGCGTAACTCCAACAAAGATTAGACGCGCTATGAACCTTCGCGCACAGTGTCCAGGCTTTATTCAGGCGACCGATTCTGAGCCGAATGCACGCCTGCTTTCTGAGGCTGCCGTGAATATGGGTATCGTTGCTGACGTGGTGGTCGATGTAGACCCTGGCATACGTCGCACCGGCACTCCCTTCGGACAACCTGCTCTGCGAGCTGGCACAACTCATCGATCAGCTACCGGGCCTGAATTTTCGCGGCATGCTTTGCTACGACGCGGCGGCACAACACGTTGTCGGTTTCCAGACTCGTAAGGCGCAAACGCTCGAGCGCATGGTGCAGGCAACAGACACCCTCGACCTCATGCAGCGCTCTGGACTTAATACTGAGATATTCAGTGGCGGTGGTACCGGCACCTACAATATTGACCACGAGACGAAGGGAATGACGGATGTGCAGGTTGGTAGTTACGTATTCATGGATGCGCAATATATTTCGATAGGCGGCGAGGAAGATATAGAAGTGTATTCCGACTTCGCTACTTCACTAACGGTAATGGCAACTGTATTGAACGATCAATACGAAGGTCGCGCCACCTCCGATGCTGGCGCCAAGGCCTGCACCATCAATCAGCCCTGGCCTATAGTAAAGGGCGAATCCGATATTACCTATCGATCTGGCTCCGACGAATTTGGCACCATCATCTATGGCGACGACCCATCGCGTAACTACAAGGTTGGAGACAAGCTCGAAGTCATCGTCTCGCACTGCGATCCAGTGGTGAACCTATACGATCAGATGTATGCGATTCGTGGAGACAAGGTCGAAGCAGTATGGCCGATTTCGGCGAGAGGTATGTCAGCCTAAGACAGGACTTCTAAGAAAAGTAGAAGGGAGCTTTCGCTCCCTTTTTTATGCGTTAAATAAGGCTCGCAGATGCGGATTCAACATTCTTCCTTGCGGATCTAGCTCGCGCCGTAGCTCCATAAAATCTTTGAAGCGTGGATACAGCTTCGTCAGCTCAAGGTGGGTGAGACTGTGTACTTTTCCCCAGTGAGGGCGACCACCGTACTTCCAAAAGATGGGCTCGATGACGTTGAAGTAAGGTCGATAGTCTTCGCTAGCAGCTCGATGAATCGAGATCGTCGCATGAGGATGATCTCCGTAAGCCATGCTTAGCCAGTCATCATCGGCACCGACATAACGGTATTCCAATACGAAGTTTACATCGATAGCCTGATCGTAGATTGTCTTAAGGATCTCTCGCAGACATTCAGCTCCCACTTCCGCGGGCACAGAATACTCCATTTCATTGAAGCGGCTGTTGCGAATATTAGAAAGTATCTTATGGGATATATCTACAGACTCACTTGGTTGAATGCGTGATGCCGTTGCATTTGATTGCCTAAGACGTTCGGCTGGAGTTGGGTTTTCGCTTAGACCCAAGGATTCGGATATCGACGCATCGCTAGTAGGCTCAGCATCCAGCTCCACCTCGCCAATAGGCTCATCTGTCTCATCGATAGACAGCACCAGTGAATAATCGGAATAAACCAGTGGGAAAATTTCAAAATGTCGATGGCTCGCTGCTAGCTCATCGAAGTTTGCGAGAATATCTTCAGTTGGCGCCGCCCATTCGCGCTTCTTCAATTTATAGGCTTCTCTATTCTGCATTGTTACCTGGGTAACGATGCCAAGCGCTCCTAAATTCACACGAGCAGCGTGCAGTAAATCTTCGTCACTGGAATCGATATCCATGACGTTGCCATTCGGTGTCACAAGGCGCAAGGACGTAATAAACGATGACAAAGCCTGCAGAGTAACACCAGTACCATGAGTACCAGTCGCTATCGCGCCTGCTACAGTCTGTCTGTCTATGTCGGGCAGATTGATCATGCCCTGACCGATCGCGTCGAGGCGCTGCCCCAAGATCACCGAGACGAGAACCGGCACCCAGAGTCACCTGATTATTCGCACTATCTGAATCTAGGATGCCGTTTAGTTGATCTATCACGACAAGATGCCCGTCTGTAGGAACCAGCGGACTAAATGAGTGACCTGATCCTACCGGGCGAATCGGTCCTAGCGTATTTCTCAATAGGCTCGTTAATTCCTCTTCGCTGCCTATGTCGTAACGACCGGCTGGCTGGCAGGTCTGACCACCAGACCAGTTACTCCAAGACGCCGAGTGTGCGAACGCCGCACCTGAACCTGCGTAGGCTCCGAACAACGCTGCTCTCACGCTGGAAGCTAAAAATGTACGCCTAGATACCTGTTTCATTAGTTGAGGCCCGCCATATAAGCAACCATCGCTCTAAAATCGGAGACCTCGCAGGCCATGCAATAGCCCAGTGGCGGCATGGAATTAAAGCCTTCAACCACGTTGTTAATAATAGCCTCTTCGCCTTGCTCCAGCCTGCGTTGCCATTCGGCTGTGTCACCTACAACTGGGGCTCCCGCTTCGCCGGTGATGTGGCATAGCGCACAGCTGCGAGACCACTTGGCCATCACCTCTTCATCCACGGTCACCGCGCGCAGCGTGGGTGGTCTGAACTGCTCACCGAATCCCAGGTTTTGGCTTGCAACACTTGAGCAAGCGCTCAGCAGAACCGCAAGGAGTAGTAGGGAAAATAAATGGGGGGAAGATTTTTTCATGTTCGTCCAATAATCAATCAGTAAGCCACCTTAACCAGTGAGTCATAAGCTGTCAATTGAGTATTAACAGCAGAAATTTGAACAGCATTAATCTTCATAGCGCTTGTTTTTCGCCTGGGCATTCAAGGAACGAAATGCTTCTAGCTTTTCTTTGATACGGGTTTCCAATCCAGTGTTTTTTGGGTGATAGAACTGCTCATCTTTTAACTCCAGCGGCAAATAATTTTCTCCAGCAGCGAAACCATTCTCTTCGTCATGGGCATAGCGATAGTCTTCGCCATAGCCTAGTGATTTACTTAAGGTCGTGCTGGGGTTTCTTAGGTGTAGCGGAACTTCCAAACTGCCGTTGCGGTTAACCGCCTGCTTCGCTGCATTGAATGCGGCATAGACTGCATTGCTCTTCGGCGCGCTAGCCAAGTAAACAGCCGCCTGCGCTAGAGCTAGGTCGCCTTCGGGGCTGCCGAGACGTGTGTAGGTGTCCCAGCAACTAAGTGTTAGTGGTAAGGCTCTGGGATCTGCGATGCCTATATCTTCAGACGCCATCCTTACTAAGCGGCGTGCGAGGTAGATAGGATCGCAACCGCCGTCCAACATCCTCGCCAACCAATACAGGGCGGCATCAGGTGATGAACCTCTCACTGCTTTGTGGAGGGCTGAAATTTGCTCGTAGAAACTATCTCCACCTTTGTCGAAGCGTCGACTGCCCTCTTCTAATACCTGTTGAATATGATCGTCCGCTATAGTTCTACATCCATCCTCTGCCTCTCCCATGTCGCTTAGCACTTCGAGATAGTTAAGGACCCGGCGCGCATCGCCATCGCCTGCACGCGCAAGCATCTGTCTTTGCGACTCGCTCAGATCCAAATTGAGCGCAGCTAACCCTCTCTTCTCATCTAGCAGGGCGTTCTCGATGACACCCAACAGATCATCTTCAGTCAAAGGCTTAAGTAGGTATACCCGCGCTCTAGAGAGCAAGGCATTGTTTAACTCGAAGGAAGGATTCTCTGTCGTAGCGCCGATGAATAACACGGTACCGTTCTCGATATGAGGCAGGAAGGCGTCTTGTTGTGCCTTGTTGAAGCGATGAACCTCATCTACAAACAAGATGGTCTGACTAGAACCGCCCGCTTGATGATACTTAGCCCGCTCAATGGTTGCGCGAATCTCTTTAACGCCATCGAGCACCGCAGACAGAGATTCGAAGTGATAGTCACAGGCGGCGGCGATAATCTTCGCCAGAGTGGTCTTGCCTACACCCGGCGGGCCCCAAAGAATCATCGAGTGCGGCAGCTTGTTCTGAATCGCCTCATAGATAGATTTTCCAGGGCTGAGCAGATGATCTTGCCCAATAAACTCTTCCAGATTTAGCGGGCGCAATCTCGCTGCCAGTGGCTTGTAGCGCTGGCTGGCTTCTTCATCTGGCAATAGTGATGCGCTCATATTAACTACGCGTTGAGCAGCTTGTTAACAACAAAAGGCATAATTCCACCGCTATTATTGTCCGACGATATCGCAGGGCAGGCTTAATATACTACCTTATTTACCTTGCTGGAGGAGAGACTGAAGTTTAGCTACACCCAGCCTACGCAACAGTCGAACATTCTGCAGAGGAATCGTCGTTATATCGGGATAGCTTGCTACTTCTCTTGTCACGCTCGCCTCTCGCAATACATGTAGCAGCGGATACGGCGATCGGTTGCTATAGTTTTCTGCTTCAATCACTGTCTCTGCGAATTTATACTGTGGATGGAAGCTCGCAATCTGGAAAATACCACTATATCCCTCTTGCAAGATTAGCGCATCGGCCAGGTCGAGGAATTGATTGAAGTCATCAAAGTCTTGAAGCACATTTGGGTGCACCAACAGAGTCGTCTCTACCTCGGAATCACTCTCGAGAATTTGCAATTCCTCCAGCAGGCTCACGAGAAGCTGTTCAGACGATTCTGTGAAAGATACAGAGAAGCGGATCCGGTCCTTCACCAATTCGCGTTTCGCGAAAGGACAGAGATTAAGTTCAATGATGAACGATTCCAGCCAGCGGCGAACATCTTCAATTATTTCATTCTGCTGCACGACTGCCTCTGACATAGAATTCGTTGAAGAAGAACCGTGCTACGCCTTTTTTTGTAGCACAGCGTCATCGGGACTGACAGAGAACTGGAGACTGGCCAGGTTTGCATACAATTCGCTCTCGAGCAGTAACTCCTTATGAGAGCCCTGGGCGATTAACCTGCCGGAATCGAGCACCGCAATCTTGCTTACGTTCATCACCGTTGCTAAACGGTGTGCGATAACCAAGGAGGTGCGATTCGCCATCAATTTCTCCAACGCCATCTGTACCTTGCGCTCGCTCTCCGCATCCAAGGCGCTGGTAGCCTCGTCTAGCAACAGAATCTCTGGGTCTTTCAGGATTGCTCTGGCTATCGCTATGCGCTGCTTTTGCCCGCCCGATAGGCGAATGCCTGACTCGCCAAGATAGCTGTCGTAGCCTTCGGGTAACTTGTCTATGAATTCACTCGCATAGGCGGACTCGGCGGCACTGCGAACTTCTTCGTCGCTAGCATCGGGCCTGCCGTAGCGAATATTGTCCCAGACATTGCCTGTAAACATGGTCGGCTGTTGAGATACGATTGCGATATGGCTTCTTAACTCTTGTGGATCGAGTTCTCTAATATCTACGCCATCCAATGCAATTGAACCTGATTGTGGATCGTAGAAACGCAGCACTAGATCGAAGAGTGTGGACTTGCCTGCACCTGAAGGGCCTACTAAAGCAACACTCTCCCCTGACTTAATTTGCAGAGTGACGCCATCCAGCGCTGGAGTTTCGGGCCGCGAGGCATAAGCAAACGTAACATCCGTTAAGGTAAGCAAGCCCTTAAAATCACCATTGAGTTGACGCGGATTCTGTGGCGCCTCGATTTCATTCTCGGCCTCCAACAACTCCATCAGCCTCTCCATCGCGCCTGCGGCACGCTGTAGCTCACTGATGACCTGGCTTATTGCTCCAACCGCCGATGCCACTATCACCGCGTAGGCCACGAAAGCAGTGAGTTCTCCTGCGGACATCGTGCCGTTAATAACATCCTGACCACCGACCCAGATCATTACCGCTAGCGCGCCGAATACCAGTGTTATGACAATTGTAATAAGGAAAGATCGCATCATGATGCGGCGCAAGGCGACATTGAAAGCAGTCTCTACATGATCGGAAAACTGCCTGTCATCATGACTCTGATGATTGTAAGCCTGCACCGTCTTGATCTGCTGGATAGTTTCGCCGACATAGGCACCAACATTCGCGATCTCGTCCTGACTGCTTCTAGAGAGCAGCCGCACCTTCTTGCCAAAGTATAAGATTGGGCCAATCACGAGCGGGATACAGATCATCACGACGCTGGTGAGTTTAGGGTTCGTTATAAACAAAAATACTGTGCCACCTAGCATCATCAGCATGTTACGCAGCGCAATCGAAGCCGACGATCCGATGACGGATTGAATGAGTGTGGTATCGGTAGTGATACGCGACTGAATCTCGCCACTGAGGTTGTCTTCGAAATAGCCAGGATGCAAGTGGATGATGTGGGAATATACCGCCATGCGAATGTCGGCCGTGACGCGCTCACCTAACCAGGACACCCAATAGAATCTAGCGAAGGTACCAACCGCTTGAAAGATCGCAATGAGGAAAAACCCCAATACAGCGGTATTGAGCGCTTCGGTTGAGCCCTCGACAAATCCACTATCGACGATGATTCTTACGTATTGAACGAGGCCCAACGTCAGCCCTGCCGTGAAAACGAGAGCGACTGCTGCGATAGCAATTTGCTTCTTGTAGGGCTTTAAAAAAGCGGCGGACTTTAGGAGTAAGGAAGTACTGGATTCTGACATGGACGCAATGTAGCAACTACAGGCATAAAAGCAAGGATTAGCTTATCTGGGAGGGATCAGCTAATCAAAAAGAAGGTTTCTCAAACTATTTACTACTCAGCTATGTTCGACGCTCTTTTTCGCGACGCTCGCCACTCCGCCGGTCTTCAGCTTTATCACGTGACTTTCTGCGGTCTGCGCTACGACGGCCGTCACTGCTTCTTTTTTCTTCAGTCACAATTACTTCCTCATTGCTCGAATTTATCACTGTGGCGATGTCATTCAACGTATCTCATAGATATAGACTACGTTAGAATCCCCTGTCTTTTCAATTGCCCATTTCGGGCATGAGTCACAAAAACACCTTGAGGTAAATCATGTCGCTATCCATGCACTCCGCATCCATTCCTTATTTCGTCCGCGCATTAAACAATCTATCAGCCATTCTTGAGAAAGGAGCCGCGCACGCGCAGGAGAACGATATAGACCCCTCGATACTAGTGACAGATCGACTATTCCCCGATATGTTCCCCCTTTCACGCCAAGTGCAGATCGCCTGCGACGTAAGCAAGGGCGCGGCAGCCAGAATCTCTGGAATCGAGGCACCTAGCCATGAGGACAACGAGTCGAGCTTTGAGGAACTGATAGCGCGAATTAACAAGACCATCGAATTTTTAAATTCGCTACCGACTGACAAAATAAACGGAACAGAAGAGAAGGAAATTAAGTTCCAAGCAGGGCCGTATGAGCTAGATTTTACTGGCGCCACCTACCTCTCGATGTGGGCATTGCCAAATATCTACTTTCACGTCACCACCACCTACAACATATTGCGCCACAATGGTGTCGCATTAGGAAAGATAGACTACGTCGGCGCCCCTTAGTCATATAGAAGCTGCCATAAATCGACGGGAGTCAGCTCCTGACGATTTATGGCTTCGTCCTCTTTAATCGCTTACTGTTGCACCGGTTAGTTTCGCTACCGCAGCAAGAGTGGTTTGTGCCGCATTCAATCCAAGCCTGAAATCTTTATCAGTAAAGTTTGTCCACACATCCAAGGGCGAATGCCAAGTAGGATTCCACCCGCCGCCAGTATGTGATCCGCGCTCGTTCTCGCGCAGACTGATAGAGGGAACCTCGTTCATGAAGGGCGTGGAATCTGTATTCGTCATGTGCGGTCCGACGGTTGCAGGATAGTCGGTATTGTAAGCATCCGCCGCCGCCTTAAACACGAAGGCGAGGCGCATCGAATCATCGGCAAGATTAGAAACAGACTGGAACTCGATATTCACATCGGCTTCTGGACGCTGATCCCAACTCACAGAGCCATCGGCACGCGGCGCACCATGATCCCAAAGCATCATGTCGTGCTGAATCATTCCTAGCCAAGTGGGTTCCGGGTAATTGCCAGAGCCTGCTGGCTCTTCGATACCCTGTAAGTCTTTGCGCTGCTCAACATAGGCAGATGACCCGTTAAGACCTGTCTCCTCATTGTTCCACAGAGCGAAGCGTATGGAGCGCTCGGTCTCGACTCCGGGCGCGCTCATGATACGCGCGAGCTCCATAACCAGTGCGGTACCCGATCCATCATCGTTCACGGCTTCGTTTACACCGTGACCATCCATGTGCGCGCTCACAAGATACATCTCGTCAGGGCGCGTAGCCCCTATTTTCGTGCAGTACACTTCAGAGCGAGGACCATCCACCGGCTCCTCGGCATTCAGCAATCGAATTCTTTCATCTGGCTGGGCTTCTAGATCGCGATTCACGGCCGTAGGCGAGCGATAGCCATAGATGGAACTACCGCCGGGGCCACTTCCATTGCGGCCAACCAGACCCCCAGTAGGTGTAGTTAGGTCGGGAGTATCCGCAGCCGCTCGGCGGCCAGTGCCGCGTGGACGAGTGGTAAATGTGTAGTGAACTCTTTCCACATTGCTGCAGCCGTAGGAAATTAATTGCTCTTCGATCCAATCGACCGCCGCTGCGTTGCGACTTGTACCTTGACGACGATCACCAAATTGCGTCAAACCCTTGAGCGTGGATTTGTAGGTTTCTAATTCTAAGCGAGAGACCAGATCTGCGATCGGGTCATCTGCATCCGTGGGTTGCGCAAGAGCGACATGGCTAGCACCAGCTAGGATCGTGCCGCCGATGCAATTGATAATACCGAATAATTTTCTGCTCATTTTAACTCCCAAATATTGCCGAATTAGACAATAAGTTATTGGTCATCGATGATGATAGACAGTAACTTTTGCGCCTATAAAATACAATCTGCAATCACTAAGAGCACTAAGTGAGTAATGTGTCTCGCCAGAGCTTAACCTACGGGTCAGTCTGCTTCGAGACCTTTCTCACATAGCAGTTAGCACCGGACGCCGCTGAAATGCGATGCAGTAACGCGCTCATTCACATGGCATTGACCGCAAGCACTATGACTGCCCGCCCATATTCGTGATTCAACTCTTCTGCTACCAGCAGGACAAATAGCGCCGTTGCTAATCCTCGCGAGGCCAAACCAATCACAGAATAGCCTGGTGAGATTGAAGGTCCTTGTTCCCAGCAAAAAATATAGATCGCCAGCGGCCTCACCAAGAAGAGACTCAATAGAATATAAATCGCAACCGGCCAACTAAGTTCGGATAACGCTTCAGTTAGTAGTCCAAGGTCGATAAACAAAAATGCAACTCAGGCCGAAATCTGCCCCTCACTCTCGGTAAACTCATAGATGAATCTACAGTGCCCTTCACTAGGTTTCTGCTTGCGATCGAAAAGAATCAATTCAAACTACTGCGGGGAAAATCGGCGAATCTAGATCCAGAGAGCCTATGGTTTATTCAGTCACTAATTGAGCTGATGCAAATTGCCGAGCAACCGCATGCTTAGTTAGAATATTTTTTTAACATCTGCATAGTCAATATGTTTACAGCTAATGTAGCTCTCGAAGCCAAATATTCCTGAATGAAACTAACTGCCCATGATCTTGGAGTGTAAGAGGCATCGGCCCGCTGCAATCCTGCTCTCTCGTCTGTCCATAGGGAGTGCACCGAGTCGAATATTCCGGTTCTTCGGTATAGGTAGCTCCCAATATTTTGACGTTATTTAGAATGAGCACACCGTTGTGAAAAACTGTCAGGTAAGCGGGTGATTCCAGCTCGCCGGATGCAGCATACACCGGCGCCTTAAAAATAATATCGTAACTCTGCCACGCACCCGGCGGCCTTGAAACATTCACCAGTGGCGCATGTTGCAGGTAGACTGATCCTGCCTGACCATTTACATAAGTTGGGTTTTCCCAGCTATCAAGCACCTGCAATTCGAAAATCGAATTTAAAAAGATGCCGCTATTTCCTCTGCTCTGCCCCTCACCCTTAATTGTTGCCGTAGGTGACCATTCGATGTGTAATTGAAAATTATCGAACGCCTGCCTCGTCTTAATGGAACCCGCACCATTATTTACTGTGACTACGCCGTCTTCGATTGTCCAGGCTGCTGCTTCATCGTTTCCTGCCGATTGCCAAGCATCTAGGTCGCTTCCGTCGAAGAGGACAATAGCATCTGATGGAGCTGCGTTATTCATCACCCCTTTAATTTTATCAGGAACTGGAGCGTACACTTCGGCAGCATTTGCGAATTGAGCGAGCAATGACATCGTCAATCCAGTCAAAGTAATTGATGAAATTAGTTTTCTCATTGGCTATGGAATTCCTTGCTACTATCAGATTGAATCTAAAGCTTAACTAGGAGGTTAGCATAGATAAAAACCCTCATAGACCGGATTTTTTCATTATATACTAGCCTTAAGGCCCGAGACTGCGGCGAATAATAATTGAATATCTAGGCGCTTGTTGATGGAATCAAACAAACTAGGCACGGTTCTAGTCGTCGAAGGTGAACCAGGCGTCCGCGATATAGCAGGACAGATACCGAATTCACAGGGTTTAATGTGATCTAGGCTATCGATGCGCAAAGCGGTCTCGAATAGTTCAAACAGAACCCGGATATCGACCTTGTATTTTTCGATGTCATCCTGCCCGGCGAGCATCGAAATGGCGAAGGAAATGCTAGCGCAAAAAAACCATACACCAATTCTACTCGCGACCGGTTACTCGGCCAAAACAGAAGCTCTCGTGAATAAGGCTGCGCAGTCAGACAATATCGGCGTGGTCGCTAAGAACAAAATCCCCAAACTGATCTCAGCTTTGATCAGCAACGCGGCAACCAAATAAACACTCCAGAAGAATAACCAAAAAAGGTCGATAATTGCTATCTAGTCGTCGGCTAATGCTTGATCCGCACGCATATTACAGGCCGTCACCTCAGGCAACTTCGTCATATACTTGAGCATCATTGCGCCACGAATATCGGTTTTTTCGAGTAACGATGACGAATCGTCTATGTAAAACACGCGCGAAGTGGTTGCTATTAAATCCTCTTCCATTGGCATAGCACAGCGATGCACTCCAAAACCCACCGGTATACGCCGTGGAAGACGGTCTCGATACATGAATATTTCTTTACTCTCTTGGAAATAAGTATAGTCGACTATGCCGTCGCGATTGCTGTCGCGCGCGCACATTTCGTAGAGAACAAAATTATCGCAGTAGAGGTCGTTTGCAGGACGGTTCGCAAGGTACGCTGTGGAACAGCCTGCCAGCAGCAGATAACCACCGAGAAGCACAACGGTGCGAATGCTAGACGATAGAGCAAACATAGATACAAACTTTTTGACTCTCATTTGACTCTGTAAACTCAATAGTGGAACCCTAAGATGGTAATTTAAATTTCATAACAAGTTACGCCTACATTGTACGCAGGTTTTAGAAAAATATTAAATCTGCGCGAATATTTAACTAGCAGGAAAAGAGAACCGAGTTCCCTCGCGGTCACCTTGAGCAGGCCATTTCTGCGTCATTGTCTTCCTGCGAGTATAAAACCGGATCGAATCCGGGCCATAGATACTGAGGTCCCCGAACAGCGAACGCTTCCACCCGCCGAAACTATGGCTCGCAACAGGAACAGGAAGTGCCACATTCACGCCTACCATACCGACCTGGATATGATCAGAAAAATAGCGTGCCGCGGCACCATCGCGTGTGAAGATGCAAGTACCATTACCGTATTCGTGCCTGTTGATGATCGACATAGCCTGATCCAGATTCTCAACTCTCATGACACATAATATTGGCCCGAAAATTTCATCGGTGTGGATGCTCATCGTCTCACTCACCTTATCGAACAGACTACCGCCGATGAAATATCCATCCTCGCTTCCCTCAACCTTTAGGCCACGGCCATCGACAACTAATTCAGCACCCTGATCCAAACCCTGCCCTATATAGGCATTGATACGTTCAAGCGCATCCGCGCTTATGAGTGGCCCCATATCATTTTCGATGTCTGTACCAGGACCTACTTTCAAGTCCTTCACTCGACTGGCAAGCGCAGCGACAGCTTTGTCTGCAGTTTCCTCACCCACACAAACAGCCACGGAAATCGCCATGCAACGCTCACCACAAGAGCCATATGCAGCACCCATCAACGCATTTACCGCGTTATCCAAGTCTGCATCGGGCATGATGACGGCGTGATTTTTGGCGCCACCCAACGCCTGCACACGCTTTCCTGCCTTACTAGCTCGCTGATAGATTGATTCTGCGATCGGCGTGGAGCCAACAAAGCTCACTGCCTGTATACGCGGATCATCCAATATCAACTCCACCACGCGCCTATCTCCATTAACCACATTGAAGACGCCATCTGGCAACCCCGCCTCGGTAAATAGCTTCGCGAGCAACAGGGAAGCACTGGGATCTCGTTCCGACGGCTTGAGAATAAACGTATTGCCGCAGGCAATCGCCATGGGGAACATCCACATCGGAACCATGGCGGGGAAATTAAAAGGGGTGATACCCGCCACGATACCTAACGCCTGAAATTCTGACCAGCTATCTATATCGGGTCCTGCATTCTTGGAATGCTCACCCTTGAGTAGCTCAGAAATGCCGCAGGCGTATTCAACAACTTCGATTCCCCGAATAATCTCGCCTCGAGCATCATCCAATACCTTGCCGTGCTCGGCGGTGATCACCTGACAGATCTCATCAATGTTCGCCTCTAACAGCTGTTTAAAACGAAAGAGTATCTGCGCGCGCTTTTGCGGCGGAGTGTTGCGCCAGGCTGCGAAGGCGGAGCTAGCCGCGGCGATCGCCTCTTCTAGTTGATGCTGCGCAGCACAGGCTAGCCTTTTAGCCAGCTTACCCGTTGCCGGATTATAGATATCGAGCGTCTCAACACTACCGTCTTTCACTCGGCCGTTGATGTAATGTCCTAGTGTCTCAATCGCTTCAATTGAACTCATGCAATGACTCTCCTACGGCATTAATTAGATCATCGATCTGTTTCTCGTCGACGATGAACGGTGGCGCCAATTGAATTGTGTCCCCGCCCCATCGCACATAGAAGCCCTTCTCTAGACATTTCAGCCCGACTTCGAATGGACGACGCAATGGCTCACCGGGGTAGTGCTCCAGTGAAATACCTGCAGACAATCCGTAGTTGCGAATGTCTGTCACGAAAGGGCTACCTTTCAACGAATGTACCGCAGCCTCAAACTTCGAAGACATTCTCTTCACATTGTCAATCAACTTCTCATCGACCAATACATCTAGTGCAGCGATACCTGCGGCACAGGCGACAGGATGTGCGGAGTAGGTATAACCATGGGGAAATTCAACCATATAGTCTGGGCCGCCGTTATCCATGAAAGTGTCATACAGTTCAGACCCAACTACTACAGCGCCTAATGGAATAGTGCCGTTGGTAATCTGCTTAGCAAGAGTCATGATGTCCGGTGTCACTCCGAACTCTTCTGCGCCGGTCATTGAACCCATTCTACCGAAGCCGGTGATAACCTCATCGAAGATCAATAGCAGGTCGTGCTTGTCGCAAATCTCACGCAGTCGATTCAAGTAGCCAACCGGAGGCGGCAAGACACCTGCGGTGCCCGACAAGGGTTCGACAATAACTGCGGCAATGTTGGAGGCATCATGCAGCTGCACCAACTGCTCTAATTCATCAGCAAGGTGCGCTCCCACTGCGGGCATACCTCGACTAAATTTATTTTCATCAAGCAAGGTGTCGCACATGTGATCTGCATCCACAGACTGACCGAACATTTTGCGGTTGAATCCAATGCCACCCACACCAACACCACCATAGTTAACGCCATGGTAGCCCTTAATTCGGCCTATAAACTTAGACTTCCCTGGCTGACCTTTGCTGCGCCAATAACCGCGCGCCATCTTCAATGCGGTATCTATTGTTTCAGATCCAGAGTCTGTAAAGAATACATGATCTAATTTTGAAGGAGTCAGCTCTACCACTTTATTCGCAAGTTTGAATGAAAGCTCATGCCCATATTGAAAACCTGGCGAGTAATCCAAGCTGGACATCTGAGCACTTACAGCGGCAGTAATTTCTTCGCGACCATGGCCTAGACCACAGGTCCACAGACCGGAGAGACCATCAAATATCTTCCTGCCGTCTGCATCAAGATAGTACGCACCTTTAGCAGAGGCCATCATTCTTGGATGGTCCTTGAATTGTCGATTGCTGGTAAACGGCATCCAGTGTGCTTCGAGTTGTTCTCTACTCAGGGTCACGGGGAACCTCCTTTATTCATTTAATATAAATTTTGACTAGTTATTAACTACCGACTCCACTTGCTTAGCCTCGATGCCGCCCAGACCATGCCCTATGCTATCTAGGTCAGCCTGATACTGTGCGGCCAATTCATCATCAGGCCAAACAATGGTGACGATGTAACCAACTATCAACGCAGAAAGAAACGATGGCGGCATTGTTTCTAGCGCGACAAAAATAGGCCCAATGAACTCCATATCCTGAATGACAAACTTACAAATCATCGTCATGGAGAAACCGGCAATCATTGAGGAAATCGCTGCCCTCTCCGTGAATCGAGTCCAGAAGAGTGACATAAGCATCATCGGGCAGAACGTAGCAGCTATTCCCGCCCAACCGAAAATAACGAACCAGAATATAGTTCGCTCTGGTGACGCGATCGAAACTGTAATGGCTAGACCGAGGGAGAGAATGGCAAATACAATTGTTATGACGCGGCATAACCTTGCCGCCTGCGAATCGGTCAAGTCTGGATTGACGATTTTCGCATACAGATCGTGAGTAACAGACCCAGCCGCCATAACCAGCAACGATGATACGGTGGACATAATCGCAGACAAAACCGCAGCAACATATAAGCCTACTAGTAGCGGTGGAAATGTAAATTCGACTAACTCAGAAAGTACATTCTGCGCGCCATTGCCTAACACCGTATCGGGCTCGACACCTTGTGTAGTGAATATATAACGGCCTAATACACCGATACTAACGGCAGAAAAATCCACCAGAAGTGTAAACAACATGGCGACCCACTTGCCGCGATTGATTTGGTCTTCGCTGCGAATTGCGATGAGCCTGGCAAACACTTGCGGCGAGCCGAGAAAGCCAAGGCCGATTAACATCATACCGACCACTGCTGCTACGTTCATCAGCGTGAAGCCACCTGCTCCCCATATACTGACCAGACCGGGCTCTATCGCATAGAGACCGTCATAAATAGAACCGCTATTGGACAACGAGAGGTAGGCCACTGCTGGCAACAGCATTAGACACACCAGCATCATGGCTCCCTGAAACATATCGGTCCAAGCTGCAGCAAGAAAACCTCCAGCAATGCAATAGGTAGCAACCACCACGAAGCCGACTACTGCACCAGTGTGATAATTCCAACCGAGAAAGCTCTCGAAGGCGGAGCCGGTCGCGTCGATTTGCGCCGATATATATATTAGTACGAAGATTGAAAGCGCAACTGAGGAAACTAGTCGCAGCACATTAGTCTTGGACTTGAAACGACTGCCCATATAGTCGATCACTGTGATCGAATCGTATTTATCGGTAAGACGCTTAAAGCGATTCGCCATAAAGAACCAGGCGACACCTACGCCGAACAGTTCTCCGACCACGACCCAATAGGTACTGAAGCCGAGCATCGCGCCCATGCCTGTGAGACCAAGCAATAGCCATGCGGATTCGCCCGTTGCCTGTGCAGAAAAGGCGGCAACCCAGAAGCTGAGAGACTTGCCGCCAACCACGAAGTCACGCATGCTTTTGACGCGTTTTGACGCGCGATACCCCAGAAATATCAATATTCCGAAGTAGATGATAATCATCGAGTATTTCTCGACCATGGAATTCCTCTGTCGATCTTAGCTGCATGAGTGCTAGATCGATAATACCTTTCAGCACAGCAAGTTACACCATCCGATAACAGGTTTTTCGGCTCAATCGAAGAAGGTCAGCGACATCTGGATATTGCAGCGCACATAGGGAGATGGCTCGCCTACGATCCGCTTGAAACCAAGCTTCTTGTATAAATTTATTGCCGGCGTAAGTTTGGTGTTGCTCTCGAGAAATACCTCTCGAAAATTTAACTCTCGAGCCTTATCAACACAGCGCTGGCCTAATAAGTAGCCGATGCCCTTACCCTTAGCACTATCATCCACTGCCATCTTCGCTAACTCTGCGCGATTAGCGTCATGGCGAATCAACGCGCAGGTACCCACCACGCTACTCTTATATGTGGCGATCACAATGTAGCCATCCTTCGCTATTATGTGTTTTTCCGGATCTTCGAGCATTGCCGAGTCGGACTCTTCAACTTCGAAATGCTCATTGATCCACTCATAGTTTAGATCACGAAAACTTGTGGCATGCTCGGCCCTGTATTCGATCAACTCAATATTCTCTCTGTCCCTGTCCAAATATTTATCTCTCACTCGGGAGAAGAGGCCTTTTTCTTCCAGAAGGTATTCGACCTCAGAAATAGCCTCCCAGACATTATGCTGGCATTGGCCTAGCAGTTCGTCGACCACTGCCTCCATGTCACCGGTCTGACGCTCAAACAAAGGGAGAAGTGAGCGCCCCTTATCCGTAAGACAAACTTGGTTAACTCGTGCATCGTCAGCCAATTTCTCACTCTTGAGAATCCCTGCAGCAGTCATCTCCTTCGCTATCTTGCTGACTGATGCATGGGAGTGACCGATTGCTTCAGCGATAACCGTAATTGCAAGACAGCTTCCCGATTTCAGTATGTAAAAAACGGGGAACCATTTCGGGTCGAGGTCTACTTCATACAGTTCATAAACCTTAGCTGCCTGTTCTGCGAGCATCTCACTCAGTTGTTTGAGACGACTGCCTAAGGCCATTTTCCCTGTATTCTCATAGAGCTGCAGCATAGTGATACCTATTTTGTAATCAATTACGTAATTGGTTACGTAATAAGAGTGTAAGTTCTACTGGCAATATTTTGCAACTATCTCGGGCCGAAAAATTCGAATAGTCTCGAGGGTGCTCAGATAAGCTTTCTCTTCGATAATACAAAGACTATAGTTAGCCAGCAGTGCACGAAGCTTACTTCGCTAGCAAAAACCTTCTTCAACGATTAGGGGCCCGCATGACCAAGCACACTAAAACTCCTGGCAACTCTCGCAAGTTCTCTCGCCGAAAATTCATCGGCACAAGCAGCGCACTAGCAGCAGTCGGTATTGGACTTCCCACTCAGTCTGCATTGGCCGCCGCTGCACCAGCGCCTCTGCAGTCAGCTGCTCCTGACTATGTCGTGTTAAATGCACGCGTGCTCACGGTGGATAGCAATCAACCCTCAGCCGAAGCATTCGCCGTGAAAGGCGATCGCTTTACTGCAGTAGGCTCAAGTGCAGACATCAGAAATCTGGCCACGTCGAGAACAGAGATTATCGATGCTGAAGGCATGACAGTTACGCCAGGATTTATAGATGCGCACACTCATGCCTCGGGCGCGGGCGTGAACGAATTAGTGCAGGTCAATGTCGATATGCGATCCATCGCCGAAATAAAGGACGCACTGCGACAACGTGCAGATACAACCCCCGACGGTGAGTGGGTAAGAGGTTTCAAATATGACGATACTAAACTCGCCGAAGGTCGCCCGCTAAACCGATTCGACATTGACGAAGTAGCTCCAAACAACCCAGTGGTGGTCGGCCATCGTGGCGGTCACACAGGTGTCTATAACAGCATGGCTCTGGCGCTGGCTGGGATTACCGCAGAGACTCCCGATCCTGATGATGGCCGTTTCTATAGAGATTCCAATGGTGTGCTAACTGGGCTCGTAGCGGAACGAGCCCGAGACGTATTCAGAGGAATGATTCCTTCCACCTCTACCAGGGAACAGCGCCGCGATGGCGTTAAGCTGATATCTGAATTGATGACCAAAGCCGGTCTAACCTCGGTGCAACAAACCGGCGGCGCTCGCAACGATATGATCGCGTTTCAGGATGCGCGCGACGCGGGCGATATGCGTTTCCGCGTGTGTCTATTCCCACGCGGCCAGCTCTTCGAGGACTTAGTCAACGCTGGCGTGCGCACCGGTTTCGGCGATGAAGTGTTTCGTATAGGTGCGGTTAAATTCATGGCAGACGGTTCCGCATCGGAGCGCACCATGCGCATGAGCACTCCCTATGTGGGTCGCCCAGATGACTACGGTATTCTCACCATGTCGCAGCAAGAGATTCATGAGGCGGTTGAGAACGCACATCGCAATGGTTTTCAGATAGGCATACACGCCAATGGCGATGTCACCATAGACATGGTGTTGAATGCCTACGAGAGAGTGCAGTCGCTGTGGCCTCGACCTGATGCGAGGCATCGCATCGAGCACTGCTCCCTAGTGAACCCTTCCATTTTACGGCGCATTAAGGCTGCGGGCGTCATCCCGGCACCGTTCTATACCTACGTGCATTACCACGGCAACAAATGGGTGGAGTATGGACAGGACAAGATGGCTTGGATGTTTGCGCACAAGTCATTTCTGGACTATGACATTCCAGTCGCCCCTGCCTCGGACTACACGCCCGGGCCCTATGAGCCCCTGATGGCATTGCAGAGCATGGTGACCCGAAAAGATTTCGACGGCCGCGTGTGGGGGCCGAATCAGCGAATCACACTGGATCAAGCTCTGAAAATTTGCACAATGAATGGCGCCTTCGCATCTTTCGAAGAGAATATTAAGGGCAGCATCACCGCCGGCAAGCTAGCCGACTTTGTAATTTTAGCTGACAACCCGCACGACGTTGACGCTGACACTATCAAGAACATAGAGATTGTTAGAACCGTAGTGGGTGGCTCTACCATGCACGGCGCTTAGGTTTATCGTTTGGACTCGATCTAGAAAGAGCAACACAAAGCGATAGCGAACCAGTGTAGCAAAATCTTACTATGAAACGATCTGCAAAATCCTGCAGGTCGTTCTTAAAAACCATCTCGATGTCACCGCTAATCCTTTTCGCTGCACTATTTGCGGCTCTGCTTCACGCCATATTGAACGCCATGATCAATGTGAGTGGCGACAGGCTCATCATTATGCGCGTGACTACGACGATCTCGGTTCTGGCTTTACCGATTCTTTTCTTTCTGCCCTTACCCGCACCTTAGTGTTAGCCCTACCTAGTTTTATCCACCTGCGTGCATACCTCATTATATGTTGGTACTTGATCAGGGCATATGACATCGGTGACTTCGCTCAGGTTTATCCGCTCCCCGCGAATCGGCGCCTCTAGCTCGGTGAAGATCAGGCTAGGTGAACTGATACTTGCCGCTTCTCTCAAATCACGTAAAGGTATACTGCGACAAAATGACAGATGCTACCTACCATTGTAAATATATGGAAGATGGCGTGATTGAGTGGGATTTTTCGGATCGCATAAAGTATCGCGCCTAGCGTATAGGCTAGGCCACCCGCTACCAACCAGCGCATCCCCATGACAGGCATTTTTGCTATCAGCGGGACTATGGCAAACACGATCAGCCAACCCATAAACAAATACATCAGTGTAGACAGCAAGCGATAGCGGCCGGTAAAGGATATCTTCAGGGTGATGCCTACAATAGCCATTCCCCAGGAAATGCCGAAAATAATCCAGCCGATGGGGCCTTGCAAGACGATCAGGGCAAAGGGGGTGTAAGTGCCTGCGATCAGAAGGTAGATACTGGCATGGTCCATGATGCGCAATCGACTGCGCCGCAGCGGCGAGCGGCTGCTATGGTAGATCGTGGAGGCAGCGTAGGTAATTATCAGGCTGCAACCAAAAATCGTAACACTCACGATCGTCAGTATGTCGCCACCGGGCATTGAGTGAAGCAGTAATGCCACTAAAGCAATAATACTCAGGGCGAAGCCCAGAGCATGGGATGATACGTTAAGGGTTTCCTCAAGGGCGCTGTACTGTGGAATGCTTGTGTTGGATACCATGATTGGCAGTATGGCCGGAACTATTGGAGCTTGCCAGCCCCTCCCTAAATTGACAGTGAATACTGTTACCCCACTTGGTTCCGGCTCTCTCGAGTCGGAGTTCTTGGGGAATACTTCAGCGTGCGCCAGATCGTTAGAACTCAATCTTATCGCGGATGGAATCGAACGTTGGTCCTAAACATCATGGACACGTGCACTACCGTGCCAAACAGCTAAAGCTGGATTGTCAGCAGTAACTGTCTTTTTAGCAATTTCGCTTAGAAACCCTTATATCATTTGGTGTCCATAACCATGCGAGGATTCTCACGACTATTCTCTTAGCCGTAGAGTGATTTTCAGAGAAAATAAGCCTTTTCTGATTCTCATGAATAGTTAAACTCCTCAAGTAGACTAAAATTTGCAACGCGGCTTCCCATTTTTTTGTTAATCTATGGTGCATAACACAATATCAATGTCTGGAGCAGATTCTCCTTTCAGCGAATATCAAGCTAATCAAGTGACCGGCACCTAGACGTTCCGGCGGGACAGATAAAAATGTGTGGAATAGTGGGCGCAATCGCGGAACGGGAAGTTAGTCAAATCTTACTCGAAGGTCTGAAGCGACTGGAGTACCGAGGCTATGATTCAGCTGGAATAGCTCTTTTAAACGAGCCTCAGGAGAAAGTAGAAACCCTGAAGAGCGCCGGGAAAGTTGATGTGCTGGTACAATCTGCAAAGAAAAAACCGCTTCGAGGTCATGTTGGAATTGCCCATACGCGCTGGGCAACTCACGGCAAACCAACAAAGATCAATGCTCATCCTCACTGCAGTGATAAGCAAATCGCGGTAGTCCATAATGGCATAATAGAAAACTATGAGCGTCTACGAGCAATACTAGTCGCGAAGGGCTACAAGTTTGTCAGTCAAACTGACAGCGAGACCATAGTCCATTTAATCCATTTTGAAAGAAAAGGAGGCAAAGTATCTTTACTTTCTGCAGTACAAAAGGCGGTAAAACAATTTGATGGAGCCTATGGCATTTGTGTTGCAGATGCCTCTGAGCCCGACAAGCTAATTGTAGCTCGTTCCGGCAGCCCAATTGTTATAGGGGTAGGTATAGGAGAAAATTTTGTCGCCTCAGACCCTCTCGCGCTTGGTCAGGTGACCGATCGATTTATCTATCTGGAGGAAGGTGACATTGCTCAAGTCACTCTACATGATATTGATATATGGAACGGTAAACGCAAGGTTAAACGCCCTGTGAGTATGGTTAAAAGCAGTCGTAACGATACGGTCAAGGGAAAGTATCGACACTACATGCTGAAGGAAATTTATGAACAGCCCCAAGTTATTCGAGATACTCTTGATGGCAGGATCGCTGGAAACAAAGTATTGGAGAACGTATTCGGAGTAAAAGCTCCCGCTGTTTTCGACAAGGTTAAGCACGTGCAAATAGTGGCATGTGGCACTAGCTTTCATGCTGGACATGTAGCCAAATATTGGTTCGAATCGGTTGCACGAATCCCTTGCTCGGTGGATATTGCGAGCGACTACCGTTATCGCGATATCATCGTCCCCGAAGGCACTTTGTTTGTAACTGTTTCTCAATCTGGGGAAACTGCTGACACACTAGCCGCATTAAGGTTTGCTAAGAAGCTTTCCTATGTCGGCCACCTCGCCATATGCAATGTAGCAACAAGCTCCCTGATAAGAGAATCAGACTTCGGCATTCTTACTATGGCCGGACAGGAAATTGGTGTAGCTTCGACTAAAGCCTTCACTGCCCAGCTTACTTTGTTGCTCATCCTAACTATCGTTTTAGCGAGACGTACAGGGCTCAAGCCCAAGGCCGAAGCTGATTTGGTGAGAAAACTGGATGGACTACCAACATTGATAAAGTCTGTTCTTAAACTCGACAAAGAGATCAAGAAATTATCGCGTCAATTTTCAGATAAACACAATTGCCTATTTCTCGGGCGCGGTATTCAGTACCCAATCGCGAAAGAGGGTGCGCTAAAACTAAAGGAAATCTCCTATATACATGCCGAAGCCTATCCTTCGGGAGAGCTAAAGCACGGTCCTCTCGCATTAGTAGATGAAAATATGCCGGTAATCGCTGTCGCGCCAAATGACGATCTAATTGAAAAGCTGCGCGCAAATCTGGCTGAGGTCAGCGCCAGAGGTGGAAAGCTCTATGTTTTCGCTGATGAAAGCGTTCACTTCCAAGGCGATAAAAACTGCAAGGTTATTCACGTTCCCAAATCGCCGAACATCCTCAACCCTATTGCTTTCACCATTCCACTGCAGTTGCTGTCGTATTACGTTGCCGTAGTCAAGGGCACTGATGTTGACCAGCCGCGCAATTTAGCTAAGTCCGTGACGGTGGAGTAATTTTAAACAGTGAATTAGAATTACAGAAATATATATCTTTAGACTTTGCTCACTATTCTTTTTCTAGTTTTGTTCAGGAATACCAATTCTAAGTTTTATATTTTGTGTAGTAGGTCCTGCAATCGCAAATTTTGCTTGATCAAAAGTTGGTGGCGACATTCTGCCCATCACATTATTAGAAAACCCATATTGCTCTTTTGGGATGCCTAAAAAATTTTTATCAAGTTTTTGATTTCCATTAAAATCAACATAAAGAGTGAAAGCATATTCTCCATGCGGCAACATACTATTGATTTCAGAGTTCTGCAGATTTATTTCTTTTACCGAGGCAATACATGACTCTTCTACAGATTCATTTTCAACTGTTCCCCTAAATCCTGTCTCATCTTTGCATATGCTTAAATACAAAAATCCAGGTTTTTTTAGATTTAAAATATTTATTTTTAAGTTTGCTTCTTCAGCATTAGACTTAGGGACTAGTACCAAACAACTCAAAACAAGAGGCGTTACCCAAAAGAATCTTCTGTAATCTGATACGAGTTTTTTCATAATGTTGACACTTTATTATAATAAAAGTGGAAAATCTAATTCACTGTTTAAACTTAATCAGTGACAGTGGAATAGTTTTCGTAACTCTAACATTCTCAATTGTACGATCAGATACGAAGTCAGTATTATTTGAAAGAACTTCAAAGCACTGAACTTAGGTGCGAAGAGAGAATCGACGCTTGAAATAATTCAAGAGCTTCATAAAAGGACATCAACGTTCAAACATTGAGTTAGGCACTAACGTCTCTAACTCAATCAGAGATAGCGGTCTGCAAGCTCTATCCAGATTGGTATCACGAAGAACGCCGCAAGAGTTTGCACGGTAATTATGTTCGCCATAAGGCTCTCGTTACCACCGAGTTGTCTGGCGAGGATATAGGCCGAGGGTGGTGCGGGCAGGGCTGTAAGCAGTAACAAGATTACCGCTACCAAATTTGGTGTCTCAAATAGCAGGCAAGCGGCCAGCACCAAACCGGGGAGCACAGCGAGCTTATTGATCACTGCCACCAACAACTGCCAACTCTGCTCGCCCAAGGCAACGAAACTTATTCCTGCTCCCACTGCGAGAAGCCCTATAGGTAGTGCAGGCTGACTAAGTATTTCCAGCACGGATTCGGCAAGAGACGGGATATCGAAGCTTGCGTAGCTGATAGCTATGCCCGCGAGGCACGCCAACACTAGAGGATTCGTCACTACCGAATTGATGACACGACTAAGTCTCTTAGTGCCACCTTCGCCACCTCCGCTCAACGAGACCACGCACAAAACGTTTACGAGAGGTATATAGACAGCAAGACATAGCGCCGCAGTTATCAAACCGCGGTCGTCATAGAGAACATCTATACAGGCCAGCCCGATATATGTATTGAATCGAATGCTGCCTTGATAGACTGAACTCAGGGAGGCCGAGTCACTGCTGACGAGTTTACGTAAGGACAATATGAGCACAGTTATAACGAACAGCGCTAGCCCGATGACCTTGCCGATATCGCCTATGTCTTCCCAATCAAAATTTGAAGCCGACAGGCGTAAAACCAGCAAGGCCGGAAAGAACACATAGTAGGTGAGTCGTTCCAATTCCGACCACACGGCCTGACTAGATACCGGTGTGCGACTGATCAAGAAACCCAGAAGGATAATGGAAAAAATGGGTGTTAGTGCGCTTAAAATCATGGCGGCATATTAGCGTCACCTGACTCGCAATACCACTCTCTTCTTTTTACTATAAACTCTCGTGAGTGGCGAGTGGCTTGACAAAATTTAGAGCCTCAGAGATACTTCCGTCACGTCTAAGAAAGGCCTATCTACCAAGGCCAACAAAAACACCTCGAATCGAAAAACTAATTAGTGCAGCCACAGAATCGAGATTTCTTCTGGCTCGCTAACCTATTCCTACTTTAAAACCAGAGCTGGCAAAAGAACTGAAACCAACAATCTAATTTGAAGCATCACTATGGAATATCTAGCAATCATCGCCTTCTCCATCACCGCTTGTGTGACACCAGGCCCTAATAACGCCATGATAATGGCGTCGGGATTGAATTATGGAATCAGCCGCAGCATGCCGCATTATCTAGGCATTGTTCTTGGGTTTCCGACCATGGTACTCGCCGTAGGACTTGGCATCGCACAGTTATTCGAGGTGTACCCAACGATGCATCTAGTCTTGAAGATTGCTGGTGCCGTCTATCTCAGCTACCTGGCCTACAAAATTGCTACAGCGCCCGTGTCAGAATCTAACGAAGCTAAGGGTAAGCCGTTCACATTTATTCAGGCCGCCGCATTTCAATGGGTAAATCCGAAGGCCTGGGTGTTGGCGGTAGGAGCCACCGTCACCTATACGACTCTCGGCGAAGGCTATGTGTTGCAAGTAATCACGATCGGGTTAATATTCTTGGTCTTCGGTGCACCCTGCATCATGCTCTGGCTTTGGGGCGGCGCCTCGCTTAAGACACTCATGCGAAGCCCCAACACTGTGCGTATCTTCAACATCAGCATGGCAATTCTACTCGTTGGTTCTTTGGTGCCCGTATTCATCGAGCTCTATCAACAAGTCAGTATCTGAGCCAATTACCTGAGCCGATTAAGAGATACTGCGTATTTTGATCGCATCGTGAGATAATCTCGGCACTACAAACAAGGATAAAATATTATGCAATTTTTGGTTACCGCCTATGACGGTAAAGATGACGGTGCGCTGGATAGACGAATGTCTGTGCGTGAGCCACACATCAAAGGAGCCAATGAGCTCAAGGAAGCAGGACACTTGATAGCTGGAGGTGCAATTCTCGACGAAGCAGAGCAGATGATTGGTTCGACGATGTTTGTGGAGTTCGACTCAAAAGCTGACCTAGACCAGTGGCTAGCTAGCGATCCCTATGTAACCGGAAACGTCTGGCAGGACATTAGCGTCCTGCCTATTCGCTTGGCAGTCAAATAACTTATTCTCCGGGCTGGAGCCGCTCAAGCTTGAGACCAATTGCCGTATTGGGGCCGAAGCCTTTCCAATAGGTGTGGTCATCGTTCTGCTGGCCACGAGTCACCGAATAGACGGCATCGGCGCCATCAGGGATGACATCAAGATAAGATTCGCGACCTTCGATCTGCTTGAGATAGTGATCGAAATAGACCGTAGCAAAATGGTCCATGATGTTATTCATGCGCGTGTTGTC
>CASQMQ010000052.1 GCA_949430125.1 uncultured Pseudomonadales bacterium | reverse complement strand
GGCACGAATAGCGGTAAATTCGATCTCGGATTCTGCGATTTTAACCATTAGACATTCAGCTAGTTATTTACCGGTGGAGGATGCCGATTGAGCAGCTAAGCTGGACCAACCTAACGACTCGTGAGGGAAGTATATTCGGTTCGGGCCTGTATAACAGCCGCAAGTCGCAACAGATTGAAATCAAAAGAATTAGCTACCAGATCAGCGGAGGATTCTGCCCTCTTGTCGCATAGGGATGCTGATATCTTGATTCACGCTGGCTACTAGGTTACTGTCGATATTCGTTGCCGTTACCCTAGCAGGTAGCCACACTATAACTACAAAAAGTACCGCATTGCTTATGAAAAAATCTCTACTGCTCACCAAGATTTTCGGCTCATTTCGCAAGCCACTGCTGGCCATCAGTCTGGGCTGCGCATTCATCATTAGTAGCACTAGCTCAGCCCAAGAACCGGTGCGAATAGCCTTCATGGATCCACTCTCTGGAACTTTCGCATCAATCGGCAACACCGGTAGAACAATCTTAGAATTCGCAGCCGACTATTTCTACAATTCCAAGGGCGGCATATTGGGCGGACGCATGATCGAGGTCGTGTCACTAGATAATAAGCAGAGTCCGAACGAAACTCAGCTGCAATTTCGCAGGGCAGTAAGCGAAGAAATTCAGATAATTTTTCAAGGAAATAGTTCCGCCGTTGCCAGCACTCTGAGTCAGACAATTTCTCGACACAATCGCCGCAACCCCGGACAAGAAGTTTTGCAGATCAATTACTCCGCTGTTGACCCCATCCTTACTGAAGACAACTGCAGCTTCTGGCACTTTCGATTCGATGCACATGCCAATATGAAGTTAAACATTCTAACTGACTTCATCGCTGCCGATCCTGACATATCGAGCATGTATATAATCGGTCAGGACTATTCTTTCGGGCAGGTTGTATCAGACACAACTATTAAGCTGATCAATGAGAAACGTCCAGACATCGAAATAGTGGGCAATGAATTTCATCCTATCGGCCAAGTTAAGGACTTCACTCCTTATGTCACCAAAATTGTTTCCTCCGGCGCAGACGCCGTTGTTACGGGCAACTTTGGAGCCGACATGGTTTCACTGGCCAGATCCATTATCGACTCAGGCCTCGACATACCTATCTATACTTTCTATGCCGCCTATGACGGAATAACAGCAACACTCGGAGAAGGTGGCAAAAACAAGATTCGACTAATACACAACGGCGTCGCCAACCCACTTCCCACAGAAGCGCGAAAGCAATTCAATCGAGACTTCAAAATAGCCCACCCTAATTACGACGTGACTCAACCCCGCATAGTGAATGCTCTGCAGATGGTAGTAGCAGCAATGGAGGAAACTCAAAGCACCGATCCCTACGATGTTGCTTTGGCTTTAGAAGATATGCGGTTTACTACCATGGGTGGCGAAGAGATATGGATGCGCGCTCAAGATCATCAAATTTTTCAGAGGTTGAGCGTTTCTGTGCACACCGATGAGGGAGTTGAATTCGATGCAGACAATTCTGGCTGGGGACTCGTTACTGAATACCAGGTCCCACTAGAAGAGACGATGGTAGAATCCAGCTGTCAGATGAGACGACCTAGTCGTTGAGATTTCTAACAGTTAGAATTAATATAAGAGCCAAATCGAAAGCCATAAAAAGACAGTTAAAAGCAATTAAATGCTAAGGCCAGCATGCTAGAAGTTTTTATTTTTGCCACTCTGAATGGCCTCGTTACCGGATTTTTGCTGTTCATGCTAGCCAGCGGGCTAACACTGATATTCAGCATGATGGGTGTATTGAATTTCGCCCACGCCAGTTTTTATATGCTCGGCGCCTACTTCGCCTACTCTCTTAGCCTCTATTTTGGGTTCTGGGGCGGACTAATTTTCGCTCCCCTCATTGTCGGCGTGTTAGGTGCTCTAGTCGAGCGCTATGGCCTAAGAAAGGTTCATGCCTCCGGGCACGTTGCAGAACTCGTGTTTACATTCGGGCTAGCCTTCCTCATCGAAGAAGCCATCCAGTTTTTCTGGGGTCGCGACACGAAGAACTACCAAACCCCCGACCTCTTAGACTTCCCTTTATTTACCCTCTTCGGACAAGAGTTCTCCGCCTATCGCGGCTTCATGATGGCGATCTCCATTGCCATCTTTATCGCGCTGTACTACGTACTCACCAAGAGTCGAGTCGGTATTATCATTCAAGCAGCAATCACTCATCCGCAAACAGTGTCGAATCTCGGCCACAATGTGCCGCTGATATTTATGGGCGTGTTCGGCATGGGCACGGCGCTAGCAGGTTTAGCGGGCGTAATTGCCGGCCCCGTTCTCACCACATTCCCTGGCATGGCAGCTGTGTTGGGTAGTATCGTGTTTGTCATCGTAGTGATTGGTGGCTTGGGTTCTCTTGCCGGCGCTTTTATCGCATCGTTATTAATAGGCTTGCTGCAGTCCTATGCGATTGCCTCCGATGTCGGCATGCCTGACTTACTCAACTTGTTAGGCATCTCCTTCGATCGTAGTCATCCGCTGAACGATCTCTGGACGATGAATCTTCCGCAGATTGCTCCGGTATTACCGTATCTGTTACTGGTTCTAGTGCTGATCTTTAGGCCGACTGGCTTGTTGGGTAAGCGAGAAGAATGATGGCACTCTTAAAGAAATCATCGATTTGGATTGCCTTTCTAATTGCGCTGTTAGGGCTTCCACTTGTATTCGACTCTATTCTTGCCATCTCCATATTGAATCAGATGGTTATAGCTATCGTATTCGCCCTTAGTTACAACATGCTACTTGGCCAGGGCGGCATGCTCTCCTTCGGACATGCCGTCTATTTCGGCTTAGGTGGTTTTCTCTCGGTTCACGCATTGATTCTCATCGAATTCGAGACGATGGTGTTTTCTATTCTTTGGATTCCATTAATAGGAGGTCTATTCGGTCTTCTCGCTGGAATATTTATTGGCAGCTTCTCCACGCACAAGGCCGGCACCGTATTCGCAATGATTTCACTTGGCATTGGCGAGCTCATCGCGGCCTCTTCGCTTATCTTCTCCAGCTTCTTCGGTGGCGAGGCTGGCATCAGCGGCGATCGCACCTTCGGCCCGATGTTTTTCGGTTTCGACTTTGCGCAGAATATCGAAATCTACTATGTCGCCGCCGTCTGGGCCTTCATCGCCACGCTATTTATGTATCTATTTACGCAGACTCCAGCAGGAAGAATGGCGAATGCAGTACGTGACAATCCCGAGCGTGCCGAGTTCATTGGCTACAGTTCGAGAAAGGTCCGCTTCATCTCCTTCTGCGCCTCTGGTCTGTTCGCTGGAATAGCGGGCGGGCTGTTTGCCCTTAATTATGAGTTCATCACCGAAGAAAATTTGAACGCTGCAACTTCGGGCCGTGTACTCCTGATGGCCTACATCGGTGGCTTGGGTTATTTCATCGGCCCGATAATCGGTGCCGTTGTGCTGACACTGATGAACTCACTGCTAAGCAACTATTCAGAACTTTGGATGCTGTATCTCGGCATCATGTTTCTATTAACTGTGATGTATCTGCCACGCGGCTTTGCCGGATTCATCATGATGCATCAAATAGCCTGGATTCGCGGCAACATGAAGCTGTTGATCAAGCCCTACATAATCACCGCTATTCCTGCATTGCTATTCACACTATGCGCCATCGCACTGATTGAGATGAGTCATATTGAAGACGAGGTTTTTCACTACCTCGGGCTCGAGCTCAATCCTGCCAGCCCAATTACCTGGATCGTTATCCTTGCCGTTGCCGGCGGGGCCTTCTATGCAGTTAAGAGGTCTCTAGTACAACTGAATGACGCATGGGAGACCGCCAATGCGATTCCCAAGGAAGAAGAGGCTTAGAGAATGGCTATTCTTTCCCTTAAAGATGTAAAGAAAAATTTTGGCATCACTGAAATTATTCGTGGCGTCTCGCTCGATATAGTCGAGGGCGAGAAGCACGCTATCATCGGACCCAATGGTGCCGGAAAATCCACGCTATTCCATCTCATCAGCGGGCGCTATAACGTAACCGCCGGCAGCATATGCTTCAAGGGACAGCAAATCGAGAACAAGCCGCCCTATGAGATCGCAAGGATGGGTCTCGCGCGCAGCTTTCAGGTTACCAATATATTCCAGCGCATGAGCGTATTCGAAAATATTCGTTGTGCTTTGTTCTGGTCGAAGGGTTACGGCTATTCCTTCTGGCATCTGCTAGGCCAGCAAACAGAATTGAACGATGAGGCCATGCATGTACTCGATCAGATCGGCCTAGCTGACAGGGCAAAGTTTCCTTCCGGAGAGCTCGCTTACGCAGAACTGAGAGCCCTAGAGCTGGGTGTTGCCATATCAAGTGGCTCAGAACTTATAATGCTGGATGAACCGGTTGCTGGCATGAGCCATAGCGAGGCGCAGAAAGCGGTCGAGCTGATCCGGAAAATTACCGAGGGCAAGACTTTGATCATGGTCGAGCACGATATGAACATCATATTCGATGTGGCGGATCGCATCTCCGTCCTTGTCTATGGCGAAATTATCGCAACAGACGAGCCGACAAAAATCCGCGCCAATTCCAAGGTTCAAGAAGCCTATCTCGGCGAGGTGCACAGTGCTTAAAGTAAGCGACCTTCATGCCTTCTACGGCAAGAGCCACATCCTGCAAGGCGTCAATTTTCAAGTTGCCGAGGGCGAGATCGTTAGCCTGCTTGGGCGTAACGGTGTCGGTCGTTCCACAACTGTCAAAACCATCATGGGTGAAGTCGAGCCTCAGGGTTCTATTCAATTTAAAGGGCAAGAGATAGCAGGCAAAAAGAGTTTTGAGATCGCACACTTAGGCCTGGGTTACGTTCCGGAGAATCGTGACATCTTTCCTACACTGACCGTCCGGCAGAATCTTGTACTCGGCATGAAATCGAACACCTCACAGGTCGCTGGGATATCGATGAGATATTTAGCATGTTCCCAAATTTAGCTGAGCGTGCTGACGTTCCCGGCGGGGCGCTAAGTGGTGGCGAGCAACAAATGTTATGCATGTGCCGCACGCTAATGGGCGACCCTGATATGATCATGATCGATGAGCCGACCGAAGGCCTAGCCCCAAAGATAGTCGAGCAGCTTGCGCAATTACTGCAGGAAATCGCAAAGCGAGGTGTATCTATATTATTGGTGGAACAGAAATTATCAATCGCCTTAAAAATTTCAAACCGTCTCTACGTCATGGGCCATGGGAAGGTAGTCTACGAGGGAACCCCAGACAGTCTGCTTCAAGCGAACGATGTAAAAGCAGAATGGCTCGAAGTCTAATGTGACCCGAACCGATCTAAAGCACTGCGCTATTGGCCTCCATCCTTACGAGTAGCACAACATGCCCTGCTCACGTAAAAAAAATCTACTAGCACTGCTCACCTGCTTAGCATTACTGTCTATGCAGGGCGCGCTGGCCTGGGACTCTGTTGGACACCGAGTGTCGGCGGCGATAGCGAGCAACTATCTGAGTGATAACTCGAAGACTGAGTTACTTAAAATCTTGCAGCAACACCCCCGCTATCAGCAAGACTTCTTGGGACAGATGCCAGCCTCCATTGCTAGCAGCAGTGAAGAAGTCCGATTTGCTTGGCTTCTAGGTCAGGCAGCATTCTGGCCCGACATCACCCGCGGACTGCCCGGGGCTGCAAGAGGGCTATACAACCGGGCCAGCTGGCACTATATCGACGGCGCCTGGCTAAGGGGTCAGGCTCAGGCGCAAGGAAACACCTATATTGGGGTCGCTCCCTTCGATGATATTATGGGTACGAACGCCCTAGATATTCGCAATGAGGAAAACGTCGACAATGTGATGGCCGCGCTAGACTACAACACGACCCTACTTGCCGATTCGCAGGCTTCATTGCCGCGGCGTGCCGTTGCCCTTTGTTGGGTTTTACATTTGATCGGCGACATACATCAACCACTGCATACAGGGTCACTATATTCAACAAATCGATTTTCAACTGGGGATCGGGGAGGTAACGGCATCAAGACCGATGGAAGAAATCTTCATGCTCGCTGGGACAGAGCGTTGGGGAGTGACGGAGTCAATCAAAATACCGAAGCTATAATAAGGCAGCATTCCAGGACGCTTGAAAGAATGGAACAACAAGATTATATGGATTGGTCTCTCTGGATGCAGGAAAGCCGAGCGCTCTTGCTCAACACCATCTATACCGAAGAGATGAAGTCGGCGATCGCGCATTCGGATGTATCTCTAGATGAACTACCCAAATTTAATCTTAGTGATGACTATGTCGAGTCGATGAAGTATCACGCACGACTGCGTCTCGCACTCGCCGGCCGCCGCCTCTCATTGTGGTTCGAGGCTAATCTATAAAATTTCCTATTATGCAGCTCCTGTTATCGGCCTCGACGCGGCAACTATTTTAACTACATGCGGATAACATTTAGCCAGTCGTGTTTCGCAGAGTTATTATCGATTCTGAAGGGCCTGTACAATCTACATAGTTAGGCTCAATTGCTGAATAGGATTTCCAATTCCTCATAATTCTTGGCGACCTTAGAAAGAAAATTAGGTCATGGACAATAGCCAAAAAAGTGATCGGGGGCTTACGCAAAGGTAAAGTCGTCTACTCGAGCGAGAATGGAACGACAACTCGTGCAAGCCCAACCGCCAACCAATGGCATATTGATTGTTCACGACCCCTTGCCTCAGACTGTTAACAAACGACGTCCCAACCCCTACCTCGAATACTGAACGCCCAGAGATTCCTGCTGATAGGTAACTTTTCTTATGGCATAAAAAAACGGCGATGATTGCTCATCGCCGTTTTTTTCTTCCAGAACTAACTGGTAGTTAGAATGCCCATAAAGCTCGAGCATACAAGCGCTGACCGCGGCCTTCAAATACAGTCGCGTCATAGTTCAACGAGCTAAGCTCACGATACGGAAGCGTCTTATTAAACGCGTCGAGCAAGCCAATAGTGAAGGTTGTGGTACCAAGACGCGAGTTATCCCAGGCCTTGTTGTAAGAGTACTGCACATCCCACGTGTTGTAGCTGCTGATATTTGAATCCAATAGCGGACGAACGAAGTCGTTAGCTTGTGTGAGTGCGTTAGAGTAACCGAGGTCCACATAAGAGCCGATATGACGGTTAATCACAGTGAGACCTTGGTTGCCTTTACGCCAGTTCATAACAAGCGTGCCTTTGTTATCAGGCATCGAGCGAACAAGGTTACCGTCGCCAGTTGTGCCAGCAGCATCGGAAATACCTGAATTCAACAGGCCGTTGGTCAACCCCGGTACGCCGGTGATAACATACTGGCGTACATGCGTAAACGTCAAGTTTGCGCTGAACATTCCATAGTCGTTGCTCCAGCTATAACCGGCACGGAGGTCGACACCGTCTGCAGTAATCTCGCCTGCATTTATCGCCGTCAGTGTGGTTGTCACAAGAGAACCGACCTCTGAACCAACATTCCGCTGGATACCGTTCACGATGTACGATGACGGCTTCACAACACAGTTGAGGCGTTCTGCCGAATCACGTCCAAACTCTGCCTCGATAGAAGACGGAGAACACGAGACGCCCACTACAGGTGAATCGAGTGAAAGCGAATCGTTTAGTACATAGTTGCTCTCGTCCTTTGACGCGGCAGTGAATGCTGCGATTTCAGGCTTAAGGGCGTTGATCGGGGGCTCTGGTAACACGCGGTCTGTTACTTCGAATCTCCAAACGTCAGCACCGATCGATAGGCCGTCTAATGCGCCACTCGGCGTCCATAGGAAGCCTAAGTTATAGGTGTCAGCATACTCATTGCCAACCTGAGGAGCAGGGCCGCCCAATGTGTACGTAACCTCTCTCTCACCGTTCGCAATTGTCGGTTCTAACAAGCCCGCTCTAACCGCTTGGTTTGATATTGGGTCTTGGAATGATAATGACGACGACTGCAGGCCATTTTGCACGATCGCAATGTTAGGCGCACGGAACGACTGTGAGAATGAGCCGCGAACTAGTAGCTCTTCAAACGGGCGCCAGCTCATTGCGATCTTTGGAGAAATCTCGCTACCGATGTTGCCGCCATAGTCTTCGTAGCGCAAAGCGATCTGCGTCTCTACATTGTCGATAAATGGAAGCGAGAGCTCCAAAAATGCGGCAGAGGTAGTGCGGCTATCGTTGTAGTTAAACGCACACATCGCACATTCGAGGTTGTTACTTACGCGATGGAACTCGTTAGGAACGCCATTGCTATCGTAACCGAGGATGCGATTTTGCAGGCCAGGGTAGTGAAGCGAATTAGCATTTTCTTTGGTATTGCGGTCGCGGTACTGGCCACCTAGCGCGAACTGCGCTGTGCCGCCTTGCATTTCGAACAGCTCGCCTGACACGACAGCATCAAATACTGCGAGCTTGTTACGCTTGTCTACCCGGGCATAACATCTTCGAGTAAGTAATCCATTAGCGCAGGGTCGTTAGCGACATTCGCGTTGGTGAACTGGGTCAGGTACGGATTGTAGAATTGGCAACCGTCCTGGCCGTGGTTGTTACTGGTGAGAGCCAGTGAGGTACTCTCACGTGTATTGAACACATACGCAGGGAAGAAGGTCTGGTTAAACGCGGCTGCGTCAGTATTCCACAGGTTCGGGTACACGCCAAATGCACCTGGAGCGCCAGCGTAATCAAAGTCTGACACGCCATTTGGAGTACAGCCCTCTCCGCCTAGGCCAAGGGATGCAAGCTCAGTCCTTTCTCGGTTGAAGGTACGGTAGTTCTGCTCCATTGACGATTCGCTGAACGAGTAGCCAACGTCGTACCTGAGCTCACGATCGAACGCTTCAAATTCACCGCGCAGACCGACTTGTACATTTGAGGCCGAGGTATCTGTCTTGTTGCCGTCACCACCTGGGCGGTCGATGCCGTTGCGCGTATTGTGCCACGCTAAAGTATTAGGGCCCCCGTTTATTAGGTCAACCGGATTGTTAGGAATGCCGGCCGCGGTAGGACGTGTTAGCCCAGCCACTGGAGCAAAATAGCCGAGCTCCAAGTAATTCCCCATTGGGTTGCCGCCGTGAGCGCCTGGCGAAGGCATGGATATTTGTGGGCCGCGTGCCTCGTTGTAGCCGCTGTCGCCGCGACTAATTTCAGACTCTGAATGCGAGAAGAAAGAATAGAACTCTGCATTGTCACCAAACGTATGATTCAGTGATCCGGCAAAACTATCGCGCACGGTTTCTTGCGCGGCAATTGCCCATTCCGATGTGTCTATTTGGCAGGCGCCCCCCGATTCACCCTGGTTGTAGCGACGTCCGCCTGGCGGCAACGAAGATGCGGTGCTGCAAAGTGGGTCGGTCCACACTGGAGATGATTGGCCACCCTGCGCCACATTACGGCCCGCGTTCGTGGCGTTATAATAGTTGAAGGGAATGGCTGCACCAACCGCGGCAGCCGCAAACAGACCGCCGACGGCCTGGTAGGTGCCTCTGAAGTCCTGGAGGTCACTGAACGCATTTGTCTCGGTAACATTTATTTCGTCACGTTCGAAACGTTCGGCAGAGAGCACGAGGTTTGTGTCACCATCACTGCTAGCCCAGCCCCAAATGGCGCTGACGGTAGTGTCCCCATCGTAGTTGGCTGCCTTAACGCCTTGGACGTCAGCATAAAGCTCGAAGCCTTCGAAATCGTCGCGCATGATGACGTTCACCACGCCAGCTACCGCGTCAGCTCCATAGAGAGCCGAGCCGCCATCGGTTAAGATTTCAACACGGTCTGTCATCACTAGTGGGATGGAGTTAAGGTCGACGAACTCGCCGCCGCTTCGTGTAGTAAGCGCAGCCGGAGCCATGCGCTTGCCGTTAATTAGCGTAAGCGTTGAGTTCTCACCGAGGTTACGAAGATTAACGTTTGCTGAGCCGCTGACCTGAGTGTTATCGCCAGAGCCAGGGTTTGTGATTGAACCTGAGTTGACCTCAAGGTTTTTGATCACGTCCCAGATAACCGCCGCACCTTGTGCTTCGATACTCTCTCTATCAACGACCTGAACCGGTGATGGCGCATCAAGAGCGGAGCCACGAATGAATGATCCAGTTACTAAGACCTCTTCAATCTCTGTATCTTGAGCTACTACCGGTGCTGCTAGTCCAGCAAGGATTACACCAAGTGTAATTGCCTTGCGCTTAGGAAAATTGTTTCGCATTCTTACTCCCCTTCTAAATGATAATAATTCTTATTAAGAAATGACTATACTTGCTCAAATTCTTTACTATACTTTTTTATTTTCACTCTAATTATTCTGAGGAGGATACTAAACTAGAATCGCGGTTTTTACTAAATATTTCCTCCACATAGACACTGAAAAAGCCCTAAATTCAGGCATGCAAGTTAATATGTTACTATATTTCACACTTTTCTAAGTTCCCCCTGATTCTTGATAGGATTAGGTACCTGATTTCTAAAAATCATGGTAAAAATCGACATCTGCCCAATGGTCAAATAGAATAATTCTATTCAGGTCAGTCGCCGGCAGGCCCGTTACTGACATGGCCCCCTATGCCGTCGCCAATTTTGGAGAGCACCTAGTGCGATGGCTGCAGTACCCTGAGTTATGAACCGCTATCAACGATCTTTAACCAACCTATGAATCACAAAATAAAGCTCTCTGCACTCGATCAGTCACCCGTGAAAACGGGCTCCAATCCTGCTGCTGCGCTGCAAGAAACGATCGAGTTAGCTTCACTTTGCGATCAGCTCGGCTATCACCGCTACTGGGTGTCAGAACATCATGCCTCCGATGCGCTGGCAGGCTGTTCTCCAGAAGTATTGCTTGGAAGACTAGGCGCAGAAACCAAACAAATACGGCTTGGCTCCGGCGGGATCATGCTGCCTTACTACAGCCCGTATAAGGTTGCGGAAAACTTTAAAATTCTACAGACGCTGTATCCCGACCGCATGGATCTGGGTGTGGGCCGAGCTCCTGGCACCGACCCCTTTACCGCTGCCGCCATACGCTATGGATCTCGCGTTGGCGCGGAGCACTTCCCGAACATGGTCGTCGACCTGCAGGCACTGCTCAACGACAGCGATCCCCGCACACCGGGAATGGAAAAGGCTCGCGCCTTTCCTGTCGTAGAGACGCCGCCCCAGATGTGGATGCTGGGCTCGAGTGAAGACAGCGCCGTATTGGCAGCGCTGACTGGCCTGCCCTATAACTTCGCCTATTTTATCAACCCCAATATACGGCCGGATATTTTCGATCTCTATCGCGATCGTTTTGCCCCGGGCCCAAACCTGAACGCACCATGGACCTGCCTTACCCTATTCAGTATCACCGCTGACACTGAGGAAGAGGCCTTGCGCTTATCGCGCAGCCGCGACCTCTGGTATTGTCGCTTGTTGCAGGGCAATCCGGGGCCCTTTCCTAGCGTGCAGGAAGCACTGAGACTACCCGTACTCGCCTGGTGAGCTACGAACACTAGAAGAAAACAGAGGAAAGCGGGCCGTCGGCACGCCCGGACAGGTAAAAGAGAAACTGCTGAGCCTCGCTGAGGAGTTTCAGGCAGATGAAATCATGTTGGTGACGATCACTCACGATACGCAGGCCAGACGCCGCTCTTACGAGTTGCTGGCCGACGTATGGTAAGCATCGAGAATGACCTTTTGGATTATTCGCCACCGCGCAACCGCAGTGTGAATGCATGGACTCGGGATCCACAAGCTACTATTCTTAATCCAGCTATATACTAATTCAATTATTTGTAAGCGAACCAAGACCTCAATAACAAGAAAGGATTTAGCATCATGAGACTTCTATCTGCTTTACTACTTTTTGCCTTGGCGACTACCGTACAAGCTCAACTCGCCACACCAAATCCAGCCGGCCTGACCTATGGTCATGTGCACCTTAATGTTGTTGACATGGATCGACACAAAGAGATTTGGGTCAATCACTTCAACGGTGTGGTTGTGGAGAAAGGGCCGCTAACAGCAGTTCGCCTCCCAAATATGCTAGTTGCATTAACCGAGCAGGAGCAGGAACCGACTCTGGCGATGCAAGAAACCATAATGGATCATTTTGGTTTCAAGGTCCGCAATATGGACACCTTCCTCGACAAATGGCGCGCTGATGGCTTGGAAGTCGGCCGGGTTTTTATAGGCGCAGAGGGACAGACCAATGCCTATATCATGCTGCCTGGCAAGGTGTATGTGGAAATGCAGGAAGATCAAGGCCTATCAGAGGATATCACCGGCTACCATATCCATTTCATCTCACCCGATTATGAAGAGATGCTCGCCTGGTACACCGATATTTTCTCACTCGAGGTTAAGCCTCGTGGTTCTATTCAGACCACAACAAATGCACCGGGCATGAACATCAGTTTTGGCAATTCAACTTCTCCCAGACTGCCAACCCGTGGAGCTGCGCTGGATCACATCGGCTTTGAATTCGATGACCTCGAGGCATTTTGTAATGAGCTGACAGCAAAAGGCATTGTGTTCGATGTGCCGTTTCGTGACATACCGGCGATAGGCTTGAAGATCGCCTTCATCACAGACCCTTGGGGTGGTTATATCGAGTTGACTGAAGGCTATGACGAATTCTAATCAGCACTAAGCCTATCTATCAGATTTTCTATGAAGCGGCGGCAAATTCTTTCCGGACTATTTTATAGCGCGGATGCTCACTCCGAGTAGATGGGAATCATCGAATCGACGTGAGCACTATGGCGCCTTTATACGCGCCAAATCGGTGATAGCCGCTTCACAGAAATATTGACCAATCAGGGAATCACTGGCATTGCTCCCGAGATGAACCTTATCGGCATCAATCTCTCTGACTCCGAACCTGTGATTCAATTATTCAAACTGACCCTCAATTTTCATTAAGCCGGCCTTAATGGCTCTGCCCCATATTTCATTTCCTTTATCGTTAAGGTGCAAGCCATCTTCCACGAAGATATCGGTCATAACCGATCCATCAGATTTTAGAAACGGTGAGGCGACGTCAATGTAGTGCACGAGAGAGTCGGATTCGGCGATAGCGTGCATTCGGGCACTAACTTGCTGCGCTACTGGCCACACACTTTCTCGTGCCACACTAGGTTTAACCGAAAGCGCATACACTCGAGTTTCCGGTAATACTTCGTGTACCCTGGCAACAATCTCCTCGAACTGACTAATGATCTTCCCTTCCGATAGCTTGTACCAAGTATCGTTATCACCCTCGTAGATAAGAATGGCACGAGGCTTGTAGGTCAATGCAACACGATCCAGGTAGTGCAGTACATCTCCCATAACGCTGCCACCGAAGCCGCGCGGTATCACCGAGAGAGGTGCTAAAGCTGCCTCTGCCTGATCGTTCCAACGCGCGATGCTGGAGCTGCCTGTGAGCAGAATAGCGCCTTCAAGCGGCGGAGACTTCATATCACTAGCCTCGAATCCAAGTATCGTGTTCTCAAACCGAGTTGGGTCTAGGTTTTGTGCACTTGCTAACGAAGCAGTAGCACTCAAGGCCAATAAAAGTAGCATTTGAACTGTGCGTCGAGCATCATAAATAATCATTTTTTCACCTTTTTCTTATTGTCATGATTGAGAGTGTTGCTAAAATTTATGTTCAAAAAATAATTTTCATTTTCGAGCGCTTTATAAACCAAGCAGTTTTTATCCAATGACACTGGTGCATTTTCTGTGACCGATATAGCCATATCAGTCCACTCTACTACTTTCGAACTACCAGGAAAACGCCAATCATCATAAAAAATAATCCCATAAGTCGCGGCAATGTTAAAGACATCTGTGGCGCACCCATTAGACCGAACTGATCTATCGTAGCCATAGACAATAGCTGCCCAAGCAATACAAAGGAAACTGCATTCCCAATTCCAAAACGGGGAGCGATCCAAGTCACACTCAGCACATAGAAGACGACGAACAAGCCGCCCAGATAATAATAGAAAGGCGTCGAGGGCGCCGAGAACGATATGGGGACCCCCTCCACTAGCAACAGGTAGGAAAGTGACGCCACCATGGCCACCAGAAAAAGAACGGCAGCTGCCAAAGCAGGACTTTGTAACCTTGTTCCCAGTCCTGCATTAAGGGCCGCCATGATGGGAATACCAATACCTGCGAACAGCATCGTCACCGCATAGACGGTTGAATTTTGTGGAATTTCAATCACTCAAAATCACCTCTAGTGTCGAATCTGAAAACTTATTCTAATTTATTAAGACTAGCCCGGTGGTAATAATAGCAAAGCCGCGAAGAACACTTGTGGTCACTAATTTAAGTCTGCCGCAAATTCTTTCAGCTTGTCGATGCTGACTATTTCGAGGGCGCGCTTGTGCGTGCGCGTTAGGTAAACCTTAGGGGCCATATCCTGCTCATAGGCTTCCAACCACCGCGCAGCACATAGACACCAGCTGTCTCCCGGACTGAGCCCTGGAAATCCAAAGTCTGGCATGGGCGTGGAAAGATCGTTCCCGCGAAATCGTGAATATTGCAAGAATCGCTCGTCGACCCGGATGCATACCGTATGCGACCCAGGATCGTCATCGCTCGTATTGCAGCAGCCGTCGCGATAAAACCCAGTAACCGGGTCAGTACCACAAGGCACTAATTCTTCATCGAATACATTGAGTGAGTCATCCATTTCCTACCCCCTTCATTACCTTTTTAGTAGCATAAACCAGCGACCTACATGGAGAACATTCGCCAATGCGGCAGCAAAGTATGTTAACGCCGCCGCCTTCAGAACCTGTCGAACGGCAGGCATGTGTGCCGCTTCTATGTATTCGCCTTCGATTAGGACAGGCAATGCCTTGTTAAAGCTCGCGTCCCATTCTTCGGGCAAAATAATCAGGTAGGCAAAGGCACCTGCGAGCTGAAGTAACAAACTTACTGCTATAACTCCACCTATCACCAGCGGCATGCGAATAAGCAGCGCAATAAAGGGAATCGTCATCATGATGACAACGCCAACCCGATTGAGCCTGGTAGCCAGAGGAAGATAGCGCTTACGCAACTCAAATATTTTTTCGCCACGATGAAACTGCATGGCATGACCGACCTCATGAGCCGCTACCGCCACAGCCGTAAGCGATCTGCCGTTGAAGTTGTCCGGGCTTAGCCGAACGACAGGTCCGGAAGGGTCGAAGTGATCGGTATTCGGCGCTGCCTCTTCGACAGTGATACCAGTTAGCTCGAAACGCTCTATCAGGTGCTTCGCTAGCTCACCGCCGGTGCCCGGCAATTCTGCAATCTCCTTGCTGTGCTTGGACATAATATGGCGCACCCAAAAGCTTGGCACATAGACCAAAATCGCCAGTACAGCACCAACAATCAGCAAAGGCATTCTTTATCTCATTAGGTAACGCGACTGTATTTGGGTGGAACAGTTGTGCCCACAGGCTCGGTTGGAACAGTTCCGGGAGCTTGATACGCCAACTCTCGAAACCAAAAATTACAGGCCCATTTCTCGCCCTTCAGAACGGGCATACCACCATGCAGACTGTCCCGGTGACGGACCGTGCTGCCCTCATGGCAATTATGAAACAGTACCATCCGCCCCTTCTTAGCTCTAATTTCCAAGTCTAGGTTTGGGAAGGATGTCTCGCCACCGTCTTCTACATCATTTAGATAGAGCAGACAGGTAACCATGCGCTGGCCAATGCCTGCTTGAGCTTTGGCTGTGCCGCGCTAAGCACGTGTTCAACCTCACTATCGCTTAAGAAATCTTCGAAGACACAAACCAGCGGCTCATCGTTAACTTGATTACCGGTTTCGTAAAACTTGCGAAGCTTCGCGGTCATCTTCAGACTCCTACTAAGGATCAAGCTCTAGTGAATTCTCGAATAGTCTCAAAAACCGTTTAGGGTCGCGTATCGATCTCGGTGAAATGAAGCATCACCCAAGAATTGTTGAGCAACTCGCGCACGCTTGATGAAAAAGCCTACATCGAATTCGTCAGTCATACCTATACCGCCGTGCATCTGTATGCCTTCGTTACTCACGAGGAAAAAAACCTCGGAGAGCTTCGCCTTGGTCATGCTAGCAAGTTCTGCTCGCTCAGCCTGAGTCGTATCAGGGTCATCCAGACCCGCTAAGGCCGCACGAACAGCTGACTTACAGAGTTCTATCTCACTGTACATCTCTGCGGCGCGATGCTGAAGCCCCTGAAAGGAGCCTATCAATACACCAAATTGCTCGCGCTGTTTTAGAAATTCCAAAATGCTCTCGAAAACCGCCTGCATGCTACCCAACATCTCGGCAGCAATTCCTATGCGCGCGATATCCAGCACCGAATCCAGTCCATTAAAACCTTGGTCCAGTTCTCCCAGAAGAGCATCCTCGGCAACGACTACATTATTAAATTGGATATTGGAAGAGTTACGGCTATCCACCATGATAGTGCGAACAACGTTAAGTCCTTCGGCGTTAGCATCAACTAGAAACAGCGATATTCCCTGCTCGCCAATAGTCTCCCCGGATGTTCGCGCAGCGACAATTAGCATGTTCGCAATATGCCCATCGAGGACAAACGTCTTGCTGCCATTCAGAGCGTAACCACCGTCAACCTTTGTTGCAGTAGTCGCTATCTTGCTGGGATTGTGACTCGTGTGTTCATCGAGCGCCAATGCTGTGAGCAGCTCGCCAGCGACAATTTTCGGAAGTAAGTCTTGCTTCTGTGTTTCATTCCCCAGCTGGACAATGGCAGTAGCACCGACTAGCACAGTGGAAATCAACGGAGAACTAACCAGTGTCTTTCCCGTTTCTTCCAATACAACACCGAGCCCGCCGTAGCCAAAATCGAATCCGCCGTAGGCCTCTGGTATAGCCATTCCTGCCCAACCGAGCTCGATCATCTGCGACCATATCGCCTGGTCGTAGCCTTGCTCATCTTTGCTATCACGCAGTCCTCTAAGCACTGAAACTGGCGCATTTTGCTCACAGAAATTCTTTGCCGAATCTTTCAACAACTGCTGGTCTTCACTTAACACTAAAGCCATTATTCAAACCTTCCTTACACTGTTATTCGATTCAGAAGACTACTTCTGGGCCAGACTTAGAATGTCGGGCAAGCCCAACACGCGTTTGGCAATTACATTTAACTGCACTTCCGATGTGCCGCCCTCGATGGAGTTCGCCTTGGAGCGCAGCCATTCGCGAGTCAGCTGCAACTCTTCATCACTAAAGCCTGCGCCTTCCCAACCTAGACCCTGGCTTCCGATCGCCTGCAACATTAATTCGTAGCGTCGTTTATTCAATTCGCAGCCATAGTTCTTCAGCATCGAGGAAGTTGCGTTCGGCCCCTGCCCCTGCTTGGATTCTTCTACCGAGCGTCTTGATGTATGAGCGAATGCGTCGGCATCTATCTTGAATCGCGCAATCTGATCGCGCAGCACCGGATCTGATAGCTTTTTTGCTATCGCCGCGATAATGCATGGCGGTGCCTTCCAAACTTGAAATGGTAGACGTGGTGCCACCGTTATCAGATTGGCCAGCGCTTAAACCGAAACCAGAAATCATCGTGCGCTCGTGCTGTAATAAACGTTTGGCTATGCTCCAACCTTCGTTGAGGCGACCTATTAAATTGCGCGCGGGCGCTTTTACGTCGTCAAAAAATGTTTCGCAAAACGGAGATGACCCACTGATCAACTGAATAGGTTTAGTTGATATGCCTTCGCTGGCCATATCGAACAAGATAAAACTAATGCCTGAATGCTTCGGGACGTCGAAGTCGGTGCGCACGAGACAGAATATCCAATCGGCCTTGTCGGCATAGGAGGTCCATACCTTGGAGCCATTGATGAGGTAGTTGTCTCCCTGCAATTCTGCCTTGGTGGAAAGGCTTGCAAGGTCCGACCCGGAGCCCGGCTCAGAATAACCCTGACACCAGCGAATTTCGCCGCGCACGATCTTCGGTATATGCTCCGCCTTCTGCTGATGACTGCCGTATTCCAGCAGCACCGGACCCAGCATGCTGATACCGAAACTCGTCAACGCAGGTCGTGCATTAATTCTAGCCAATTCCTCGCCCAATACGATCGCCTGATCCTTGTCCAGACCCCCGCCACCATACTCAGCTGGCCAAGAGGGACAGGTCCACCCCTTCTGTGCCATCCGCTGCAGCCAAATTTCGCTATCGGGGTTGGCAAACTCAGCATTGCGCCCGCCCCAGACAACTTCCTCTTGTACCATTGAGGTTCGCATCGACTCTGGGCAGTTTTGCTCCAACCAGGTTCGGGTCTCGATTCTAAATTCTTGTTGGGACTGCAAGGCAAGCCTCCTATCTATTCAATCTACAAATTAAATTTCTATGCATTACTAAACAAGCTAACCGGTAATCAGAACTTGGCGCCCCTGTACCTTACCCGCCTTAAGATCTGCTAATGCCGCAGAAACTTCGGACAGTGGTCGCTCGTGTATCTCGATTGGCGCGATCTTGCCCGCGCGCACCAACTCCATGAGTTCGGCCATATCTTGCGGCGTTCCCACGTAGCTGCCTTGAATAACGCGCGCATTCATCGGTATGAATGGGATAGGCATATTTAATGCGCCGCCGAAGAGGCCGACGATGACCAACATGCCGCCCTTACGCAGGCAGCCCAGGCCATAATTCACCGACGCTTCTGCGCCAACGAAGTCTAGTACCGCGAACGCACCGCCAGTTGCCTTACGAAGCGCTTTCGAAGTCTGTGGATCGGAAGAATTAAATGTACGTGTTACACCAAGCTCCCGCGCTGCTGCTAGCTTTGACTCGTCGATATCGACAACAATTGGATCGATCCCCATTGATGAGATCGCGATCTGAATTGCCATCATACCAACGCCGCCAGCACCGATGATGACCAAGGCGTCATCATCATGAAGCTCGCCAACTTTCTTTAGAGCACTATAAGCAGTGAGACCGGAACAGGCATAGGTTGCTGCCAAGGCATCAGACACATTCCCTTTGTCGAACAAATAACGACTGTGAGGAATGATCACATGATCGGCGAAGCCGCCGTTGACTGCGATGCCTAGAGCGCGACCGGGCGTACAGAGCTGTTCTTCACCGCGTTTGCAGGCTGCACATTCGCCACAACCTATCCAAGGATAGACTACCCGGCGATCACCAACCTGTACGTCCTGAGCATCAGGGCCTACAGCTACAACTTCTCCAAATATCTCATGACCCAGCACCATGCCCTCTCGGCCAACTTCAAGTTGCTTGTCGTTGCCAAGATTAAAAACACCATCATGCATGTGTATATCGGAGTGGCATACACCGCAAGCGATTGTTTTAACCAACACCTCGGTACCTTGAGGGACGGGGGTCTCTGACTCTACTGCTACCAGAGCCGCACCGGGCGAAGCCGTTTGATATGAAATCATGTTGTAGTCTCTTCTATAAAATCATGTGAAGATAAAACTATGAAACCCCTTAAACTGAGAGCTCTATCCGTTTTCCGGTTCCCACTGTGCAAACGTCTTACCTTCTTTCGCTAATTTTTCTAATAGCGGAGCTGGCTTCCAATACATCTCGCCGTCGCGCTCTCTGAACTCACAGATCTTGTCGTAGACATTCTTCAGCCCGACCTGATCGGCATAGTGCATAGGCCCACCTTTAGCTGCTGGGAATGCATAGCCAAACACATAGACAACATCGATGTCGCTAGGACGCTGAGCGATGCCCTCTTCAAGGATCAGTGCGCCTTCATTGATCAGCGGATAGAGACAACGCTGCAAAATTTCTTCGTCGGAGATATCTCGTTGCTCGAGATTTAACTTCGCCGCCTCTTCCTTAATCATCGACTCGACTTCCGGGTCTGACATGCGACGCCTAGTCTCTGGATCGTATTTATAGAAGCCGGAGCCAGTCTTCTGGCCGTGACGGCCCATCTCAACAAGTAGCGTACCCATACGATAGAGTTTTGGGTCGTCAGGTAGATCCGTGCGTCCCTCGCGTGCCTTGTAGCCAACATCCAGACCTGCTAGATCGCCCATAGCCAAAGGACCCATCGCCATACCAAATTTTTCTAATGCTGAATCGACCTGCGCTGGCGTACAACCATCCATCAACAACATCTGCGCCTCGCGACCATAGCCACCTAGCATACGGTTCCCGATGAAGCCGTAGCACACTCTTGATAGCGCACATACCTTGCCAATCTTCTTGCCGATTTTCATAGAGGTTGCTAAGGCATCGTCAGCAGTCTTCTCGCCGCGAACGATTTCCAATAGCTTCATCACATTAGCCGGGCTAAAGAAATGCAGTCCCAGCACGTCCTGTGGTCGGTTAGTAGCAGCAGCGATGGCGTCCACGTCTTGATAAGAAGTGTTTGTCGCTAGGATTGCACCTGGCTTACAGACTGCATCCAATTTCGCAAAAATCTCTTTCTTGAGTTCTAGATTCTCGAAGACAGCTTCGATGACTAAATCGACATCGCCTAAGTCTGCGTAATCAGTTGTGCCAGTAATTGTACTGATCAAAGTCTCCATCTTGTCCGCAGGGAGCTTTCCTTTGGCCACGGTAATCGTGTAGTTCTTGCGGATGATCTTCATGCCACGCGCAAGCGCTTCGTCATTAATCTCTACCATGACAACAGGAATACCTACATTCGCGAAACACATGGCAATACCGCCGCCCATAGTGCCGCCGCCGATGATGGCAACCTTCTTAATGTCTCGTAGCGGAGTATCTTTAGGCAGGTCTTTGATCTTCGCTGCTTGGCGCTCTGCAAAGAAGATATGTCGCATAGCTGCCGACTCTGGAGACGTCACCAATTCACGGAACAATTCTCGCTCTCGCTCTAAGCCTTCATCCATAGGCAGGTTCACCGCTGCTTCGATGCAAGACACGATCTTATCTGGAGCTATCTGTCCGCGGGCGCGCAGGGCAAGCTTCTTTCTAGCTGCGTCGAAGAAACCTGGCTCAATAGTTGAAGGGTCGATAGTAATGTCGCGAACTCTCTTCAATGGAGCGCCGGAGGCCACCAAATCATTTGCATACTTAATCGCTGCCGCCTGCAGATCATCGCCTTCAACGACTTCATCTACTAGACCCATGCTATTTGCCTTCGCCGCCGCAACCGGGTTGCCAGTGGTGATCATATCCAGTGCTGCCTTCACCCCAGCCAATCGCGGTACGCGCTGTGTTCCGCCGGCACCTGGAAGAAGACCTAACTTAACCTCAGGCAAGCCAACCTTTGCTGACGCAATAGCGCAGCGGTAGTGACAGGCAAGAGCAACTTCAAATCCACCTCCCAGCGCCGTGCCATGAATAGCAGCGATTACTGGCTTCTTCGAATTCTCAATGGCCGAGAGCACTTCTGGTAAACCAGGCTCCATCGGCGGCTTGCCAAACTCTGTGATGTCCGCGCCTGCGATAAAGGTACGACCCTCGCAACGCAACACCACCGCCTCAGATGCATCTTCGGCTGCAGCATTCACAGCATTTAAGATGCCCTCACGCACTGCTTGTGAGAGTGCGTTCACTGGCGGGCTATTGACACTGATTACGCCAATATTTCCAACTAATTCATAACTAACGACATTCGACATGTTTATTTCCTGTGTTGCTGATATGTGTGTAAGAAGTACTACTCACTAATTTTTATTTAATCTACTCGCTCAATAATCGCGGCAACACCCTGGCCAATTCCGATACAGAGACTGATAGCCGCATAACGGCCACCGGTTCTTTCTAGTTGACGCATCGCAGTGATAGCGATTCTCGCCCCTGATGCTCCTAACGGATGCCCCAACGCTATCGCGCCACCATTTGGGTTTACACGCGAGTCACTAAAATCGACTTCCAACATCTTCAGGCAGCCCAGAACCTGTGCTGAGAATGCCTCATTGATCTCAATGATATCCATATCCTTCAGCTCTAGGTTTGCACGCGCCAGCGCCTTGCGAATTGCGAACACGGGACCTAGTCCCATGACGCGCGGTTCAACACCCGCAACTGCGCCCGCGATAATGCGTACTCGCGGCTTGACCGAATATTTTTCGCCGATAGCGGCACTACCAACAATAAGTGCTGCCGCACCGTCATTGATTCCACTCGCGCTGCCTGCAGTGACCACGCCATCCGCAGAAAGTGAACGCAGTCCACCTAGAACTTCGAGTGTAGAAGAAGGTCGTGGATGCTCATCGGCATCGACCGTCAGATCCGGCTTCTTTCGGCCTTGGGGCACGTCGATAGCTATGATCTCGTCCTTGAAGAAACCGTCGGCTCGAGCTGCCTCGTACTTGGCCTGAGACGCAGCGGCGAAGATATCGCTGTCTTCTCTGGAGATGTCCAGATCGCTAGCAATATTATCTGCTGTCTGTGGCATCGTGTCGTTTCCGAACTCGGCTGCGTAGGCGGGGTTTGTGAATCTTGCACCTAGAGTACTGTCTGCGATTTGCTGTCCGCGATCGAATGCGGTGTGCGCCTTGGACATGACGATTGGCGCGCGGCTCATAGACTCAACGCCGCCTGCGAGAAATAACTCGCCCTCGCCTGCTTTGACTCCTCTGGCTGCATCTAGCGTTGCCGCTAAACCCGAGCCACAAAGCCTATTCACCGTTAACCCGGCGACAGACGTTGGCATACCAGCTCGCAGTGAAGCAAAGCGCGCAACATTGCGGCAGTCTTCACCAGCGCCATTAGTATTTCCCATGATGACATCTTCATAGGCTTCTGCTTCGAAGGTATTTCGCTCAACAACCGACTTGATTGCATGGCCCAATAGATCATCGGGACGAACTGGGGAAAGCGCACCCGCATGTCGACCGAAGGCGGTACGACCGCCGTCATAGATAAATGCATCGCGCTGAGAATTATCGGACATGTTTCACTCTCACTCTGTTTTTTTATAATGGGGAAATAGTTTTAGAACAGTAACAACTAAGGCTCATTCTGACTGAAGCTCCTCTACTTCCAATAAGGTTACTGCGAGGCCTGTCGGTTCACTCGCACTGTCGGCCTTGGTTCTCCCTGAATCCAATACCAAACCTCTCTCTGCAGCGGTAAATACTGATATTGCAGACGCGAGGCCTGACATTCTAGCATAGCCATTCGGCCTAGGGTATTAGGCCGAACTCCAGCAATTACGCCGCATGCAGTCGCATCAAACAGACAATTATGCTAGTTTAAAGCCTATACCGACTGAGCATTCAGGCCCTAGGATTTAAGTACATCACAAGGACTGCACTGCTCAGATTTTGACTACACGACTAATCCAAGAACTCAGGCTAATAACCCAATGATACGAGACCCAGAAACACTCAAACTACTGGTCAATCTAATCGAGCGCTTTGTGAACGAAAAATTGATTCCCGCCGAAAACCAAATGGCCGAAGAGGGGAAATTACCGGAGGCGCTACTCGAGGAGATGAAGAACCTGGGCCTGTTCGGCCTAACCATTCCGGAAGAATACGGCGGCCTGGGGCTAACCATGGAGGAAGAGCTCCTTGTCTCAATGGCGCTTGGTCATACCTCTCCTGCTTTTCGTTCTATCTTGGGAACGAATAATGGCATCGGATCCGCTGCCATTGTGTTTGCAGGAACGCAGGAGCAGAAACAAAAGTACCTACCCAAGTACGCCAGTGGCGAATGGGTGAGTTGTTTCTGTCTAACAGAGCCCGAAGCCGGCTCTGATGCCGCGTCACTTCGAACCACAGCTAGGCGCGAGGGTGATCAGTACATTCTGAATGGAACGAAGCGCTATATTACTAATGCGGCAGTAGCCGACACCTTTAACGTCATGGCCCGAACCGACCCCGACATCAAAGGCGCGCGCGGCATCTCATCATTTATAGTAGAGAAGGGCACACCTGGCATTACTTTAGGGCCTATAGATAAAAAGATGGGCCAATCCGGCTCCATGACCTGCGACGTCATCTTCGAAGACTGCCCGGTTCCCGCAGCAAATATCATCGGCGAGGAAGGAACGGGGTTTATTACCGCAATGAAGGTACTCGACCGCGGACGCCTGCACATATCAGGCGTTAGTGTCGGCGTAGCAAAGCGTCTCATAAAGGACGCACTAGAATATGCGATGCAGCGCAAGCAGTTTGGTGTACCACTGTCGGATCAGCAACTCATCCAAGCGATGCTTGCCGATTCCCAGACAGAAACCTACGCGGCAGAATGCATGATTTTAGAAACGGCGCGTAAGCGAGACAAAGGGGAGAATGTCAGTACCGAATCCTCTGCATGTAAATTGTTTGCGACAGAAATGGTTGGCCGAGTTGCCGACCGTGCCGTACAAATACATGGCGGTGCGGGCTATATGTCGGAGTATGCAGTGGAAAGATTCTATCGTGATGTTCGCCTGTTCCGATTGTACGAAGGCACGAGCCAGATTCAACAAATTATCATCGCTCGAAATATGATTAGGGACGCACAGTAAGTAGACACTGGATAGCCAGAGCACAGCACAGAAGAAAATCTGCAAAGTAATTTTCGGCTAGGAGACGAGGGCTTGTAGGTGGTTCGATATCCTGCTTATCCTAATGATAATCATCAGTGTTTCGGCTATTCAGGATCATTCGATTTTGCATAATTTATCTTCACCTGATGTAACTGTGTCTATTAGTTATTCTGCAGCAGATTCGCCGGCGCATATTGATCGGTAAGAACGCGACGACTCATATCCCAATCAACGCGTGTAGACAGACGGGCAGGATATTCAAGCAACGGCACTCCATATTTCTCCAGCGAGGGAGCTAGAGACTGCGCTCGAGTAATTAAATTTCCGCGAGGTGGCAGCGGGTCTAGCTGGGTAATTATCATGCGATTGCCACTGGCGGGTAGCTTGAAGTTGAAGAACTCGCCAAACACGCGCTGATACGTTACAGACTCATGATCATAGAAGCGGCTGGTAGAGAATGTATTCGCAACTAACACAGCATCTTCCGTCATGATCTGCTTAACTTCTTCAAGGAACTCCTGAGTCAACAGATGTTCGGGTATGTAGTCACCGCCGAAAGCATCGAGAATTATATAATCGTACTTCTCCCCAAGGATACCGGCGCGTTTTACGAACACCCTAGCGTCATTAACTGCCACACTCATGTTCGCATTCTCTTCAAAAAAGAAGAACTCTTTCGCGACATTCACCACTGCTTGATCAACTTCTACCACATCTATCTGCGCATCAGGAAATAAGTCATTGAATGCTAGGGGAAGAGTCCCCCCACCAAGCCCGGCTATAAGTATTTTCTTCGGCTGGGGCGTTAAAAGTAATCCGGCGAAACTCATCTTGGTATAGCTGAATATCAATTCATCGCGGTTGCTCACGTCGAGGCAAGTTTGGTTTCTATCACCTCTATGCACATTAAATATCAGACAACGTCGATTACCCGTTTGCACAACATTAATATCACGATAGAGTGATTTTTCTTCATGAATTACCTCCGCTGCAATGAGGGCCTGCGTAACCGCCATCAATCCACAAAGTAAAAGTAGTAGCCTAATTTTTTTTTCCATAGCCCGAAACCTGAGCGTGTGCTGCTCTTTTTTGCAATAAATAATTGATAAGAAGAATTACTGAGCCCGCCAGCAGCAACACAGCTACCGCGCCCCAGAGAATTTGATTTACATCGAACCACAAGACAAAATAGAAACTAGTTGCTAGCGTTCCGCCTGCACTACCAATCGTAGAGACAAAGAACAATAATCCTGCCATATGACCGCTGTGTTCATGTGAGTCCACCATCAGGCGCACCGAATAAGGCGAGATCATCCCAAGTATGCTCGTAGGAATGAAATACAGAAAAATAGAGGCTAATAACGACCCATAGCGAGGGTCTTCTATTGTCAGAAATATCGGTCGCATAATCGCATCGGCGAAGATAATAATAGGGATTGACGAAATGGCCGCACCAATAAAAAAGAGCGCGAATGTCTTGGGATTAGGATTGCGCGTCGAGAGACGACCGCCGATTAGGTAACCCACAGATAACGCCAACATAAAAACCGTAATGAGGCTACCCCAAACGGAAATACTTCCGCCAAAATACGGCGCCATGATTCGCGCACCCAACATCTCCACCGTCATAATACAAAATCCACTTACGAAGGCGACACAGACTACGACTATTTTAGGAAGGCTAACTGGATTCACGGGATACTCTTATCTACGAATACTAAAGAGCGGTAAAAGTACCATTGAAGCGCACGACAATGAAGAGGTTTCGCGACAAAACGCCCTTCTGCGGGTGCTAGATAACTTAAGTCATGCTGCGAGGGTGGGAATCAGCCCGGATGGAATGGAAGGGGAAAGAAGCTAGCGGGAGCCCAAGTTGCGCCCGCCGTCGATAGCTATCACCTGCCCCGTCATATATTTGGATGCGTTAGAGGCCAAAAATAGCGCCAGCCCTGCCATATCAGTTGGGCGGCCTATTCGACCTAACGGGTTTTCTTCCTCTATCTTGTCTCGGAATTTGCTCAGCGTGTGATCCATCATTTGGCTCTCAAATGCACCTGGTGCGATCGCATTCACCGTCAGCCCCTTAGGGGCCAATCGTACTGCCAAATTCTTAGTGAGAAAGTGCACGGCCGCCTTACTCGCCCCATAAGCAAAATTATCCATAGAAGAGACGCGAAGTCCGTCTATAGAGCCTATATTAATAACTCTACTCGGCTCTTCCGGGCTTGAATCTTTACAAAGTAAGGGCATTAGGTCGCGAGTTAGCGTGAATATCGCCTTCACATTGATGTCCATAACTTTGTCATAGCCTTCGTCTGGATATTGTTCGAAGGGAGCGCCCCAAGCAGCGCCGGCATTGTTTACGAGTATGTCGATCTTCTGTTCGCGGTTGCTTATTTCATTCACAAAAGAGTCTCTACCTTCTTTGGTAGATAGATCAGCCGGAACCGCAATGCACTCTCCGTGAGCCGATAGCTCTTTAGCAGTTGCCTCACAAGCATCAGCTTTACGTGCAGTGATATAGGTTTTTACACCATTGGCAACATAGCCCTCGGCGATCATTTTTCCTATGCCTCTGGAGCCACCTGTTACAATCGCCACCTTGCCGGCTACGGAAAACAGTTCACTTATATCGAAAGTCATTTTTTATCCTAATTCTAGCAATGTACAAATAGTATTATTCTACAACGCGTCGACAGACAGAATATTTATGTGGTTACTTTCCCAGCCATAATCAGCTCACACATCTGCTGCAGGATGTTAGTTTTCTTAACCATCATCGCGAAGCGTTTGTCCTTAGTGAGACCCTGATAATAGCGATAGTAGATCTGCTGCCCGATCACAGCGAGCCGAAACAGACCAAAGCAAAAGTAGAACGGAAAGTTATCAACCGCAATGCCCGTCTTCTCTTGGAAGCGAGCGACTATCTCCGCACGGGTCGGCGCACCTTCGATATCACTTGGCATCGTTCTATACTCGCGAAAGAAGTCAGGGTCCCCTGTTTCGACCCAATAACCAAGAGTACAGCCTAGGTCCATTAATGGATCACCAACGGTAGCCATCTCCCAGTCTAGAACACCAATCACGTTCAACGGATTTTCAGCGGAGAAGATCGCATTATCCATCTTATAGTCGTTATGAATAACACTCGCCTTACCACTCTCGGCCGGCATATTGTCGTGCAACCACTGCATAGTAGAATCACAGTTAATCGTGTCCGGAGTAACCGCATCGCCCCAGCGCTTGCACCAACCCTCTACCTGTCGCTTAACATAGCCTTCGGGTCGACCGAAGGTGTCGAGCCCAGCTGCAACAAGATCAACTGAGTGTAGCTCGCTCAGAACGTCGAAGAAGTTGAAGAGCTGCTGACGAATCTGGTCCGGACTCAGGTTTAGGCTTTGCGGATATTCTCTGCGGATAACCAATCCTTCGATATAGGACATCAGGTAGAAATCGCAGCCAAGGATTTCGTGATCCTCACAGAAATGAATGGGCACTGGTCCGTAGGAATAGACTTTCTGCAGAGCCGAGAGAATCTTAAACTCTCTCGACATGTCATGAGCTGATTTTACTGTGCTACCAAAGGGTGGTCTGCGCAGCACCCACTTATCATCCCCGCTACTCAATAGGTAGGTAAGATTGGAAAATCCTCCGGGGAACTGCTTAACCTCTAAGGTTGCCACAGCACTGCCTAGCACAGGCTCTAAGTACTGACGAAGACAGTCGAGATCTAACTCCTCACCCTCACGCATGCTGCCGGCTTGATCGACTAGTTCGTTATTCGTCAAAACGAATTCCTTTGCTTTATCTGTAGGTGATCATTTCTTGCAAGCCCGGTCGTTCGAGATGGGGCAAGCTATTGAATTGGGTCAAGGATACCTTTCCTTGCCCGTATTTAACACGGCTCACGGAACTATTGCGCACCATCCAGTTTGTCGTGATAACTGCTTGATCGGGAAATTGTAATACTCTTTGCAGCACCATGGCTATAACACCGCCAGAGGTAGAAATTAAGACCCGCGAGCCGCTGCTGTGCCTGGCCATGATTTCATCGATTGCGGTATAGACGCGATGCTGAAAATTCTCCCAATATTCGAAGTTAGCATCTTCCGAACCTGGTTTCAGCTCACCTAGTATCCACTTCGCGCAGGCAGCCTCGAATACGGTTTGAAATAGGCGTTCATCTTTTATGGGCCAAGAGAAAGGCGTATCAAAGCCATCGTCTGCCGCGTGATCACGCAGATACACGCGCATCAAGGGATCGCCGTTGTATTCATTGAATGCCGGATTTTCGATAGAGGCCGTCGGCGTGCCTTTGACTAAGGACAGCAACTCATTGGCCGTCTCTTTCTGACGCAGCAATGTGCCGCTGTAGACATGATCGAACTGCTCACCTATATCGTCCCAGTGCCGTGCAAGAATCTTAACTTGCTCAACACCTTTGTCGCTTAGCTTATCGTAAGAAGCCTTGCCGAATGACGCCTGCCCGTGGCGAACTAATATAAGTTCGCTCACGGCGCAGATACCCAGTTACAGGGATTATTAGAGAGAGTCATGAAAACTTCTCTTAGAGTGACGCGAATCGCTGGGTGTGAAAATCAGTATTACCAAACATGATTTCGGCAGCGGTAATCGACTTGAAAAGATGACCTACATCTAACTCCTCAGTCATGCCGATACCACCATGAATCTGAATAGATTCCTGACCCACTTTTTGTATCGCCTTGCCGATGCGGCTCTTCGCAGCAGAAACCGACTTGGTTTTTTCAATCGCCTCATCGCCGCCGTCTAACTTCATGGCTGCCATAATCACGATTGAACGCGCCAATTGGCATTCGATAAACATATCTGCCATGCGGTGTTGCAAAGCCTGGAACGTACCAATAGCCGTGCCGAACTGCTTGCGCGTCTTACTGTACTCTACAGTCTTGTGTAACAACGATTCCATAGCCCCAACGGCTTCGGCGCTCACTGCGAGGGTGGCGCGATCGACGCTACCTTGCAATGCCTGTAGGGCAGAGCCGGAAGCTCCAAGCCTTTGTGTAACTGGCACACTGACATCTTTCAAGCTGATTTCTGCAGACTTCTTCCCGTCAACATTAGCGAAGGCTTGAATAGTGACACCTGTGCTTGCGGCATCTACCATAAATACCGAGATACCCTCGCTATCCGTTGCCGCGCCCGACTCGCGCGCTACAACCAGCAAAATCTCGGCATTCGAACCATTCAAAACTGCGGTCTTGCTTCCATTTAGCACGACAGTGTCTCCAGTTACTATAGCCGATGTCTTGATATGTGCGAGATTGAAGCGACTGCCTGGTTCTGCATAAGCACAGGCCAACTGCAATTTGCCTTCCATAATCTTAGGGAGTAGCTCAGCCTTCTGCTGCGCACTGCCCTGCTCGCTTATCACTCCACCGGAAAGTACGGCACCCGCAATAAAGGGCTCGACCAACATCGCCTTACCGAATTCTTCCATCATCACCGCGAGGTCTACGGCAGATCCACCGAATCCGCCATCTTCTTCCCTAAAGGGTACAGTCAGCCAACCTAGCTCGGCGAAGAGATCCCAGTTTTCCTGGCTAAATCCTTTCTCGCTAGCGATAATCTGGGTGCGTGTATCAAAGTCATAACTTTTTTGAACAAACTTCTGCACGCTTTCTTGCAGCATCTGCTGCTCTTCAGTGTTCGAAAAATCCACAATAATTCCTCTCTAAATCTGTATACAATTTCAGCTCAAAATCTTAGCTCACACTCTTTTAAGTCCACTAAAGACCCAATACGGCCTTACTGATAATGTTGCGTTGAATTTCATTCGAGCCACCAAATATCGATAGCTTTCTGTTATTAAAATAGGTCAGTGCTGCAGCCGCGGTGTTTCCGGGGCCAATTGCCTCACCTTGGAAGCCGTCTTCAAACTGCTCAGGCACGAAGGGTAAGCAATTGTAACCAGCCAGATCGACAAACAATTCATCCATCTCTTGAGCCAGCTCTGTTCCTACAATTTTTAAGATTGATGATTCAGGGCCAGGCGCCTTGCCTACGCTCAATGCTGCCAATGTTCGTAGCTCTGAATATTCCAAGGCCTGAAGTTCGATTTCAACCTCTGCGAGTTTCGTTCTGAATGCCGCGTTCGCTAGCATTGTGTTACCGAAGCCATCGTCAGTATTGCCGGCCAATCGCTTCAGCGAGGCGAGGCGACGCTTGCCACGAGGAACGCCCGAAATATTCGTGCGTTCGTGAGTTAGCAATACTTTCGCATAGGTCCAACCCTTGTTCTCTTCGCCTATCAGATTGCTGGCAGGTACCCGAACGTCATCGAAGAATACTTCGTTAACCTCCGCGTGACCGTCTAACAACACGATCGGTTTAAGGGTGATACCCGGTGTCTTCATATCGATCAATAAGAAACTAATACCTTCCTGCTTCTTAACGCCGGTATCGGTGCGTACTAGGCAGAAGATCCAATCTGCATATTGTCCGTAGGTATTCCAGGTCTTACTGCCATTAACAACATATTCGTCACCTTCTCTCACGGCAGATGTCTTCAGTGAAGCCAAATCTGAACCCGAGTTAGGCTCAGAGTATCCCTGACACCACCACACATTGCTCTCTAGGATATCTGGCAGAAACCTCTGCTTTTGTTCATCCGAGCCGTAGGCCATGATGACAGGTGCCACCATCTTCATCCCGAAAGGGACCGGTTCTGGAGCGCCTATCAACCCCATCTCAGTCGCGAAGATATGCTTCTGGGTTGCGGTCCAGCCAGTACCTCCGTATTCAGTCGGCCAGGTAGGCGCAGCCCAACCCTTCTTGTAGAGAATTTTCTGCCAGCGCACTAGTTCATTTTTGCTCAGACGAATGCCGGCATCTACCTTTTCACGGTATTCGGCTGGAAAATCGTTCTGCAAAAACTCTTGAACTTCGATCTCAAATTGCAGCTCATCAGTGGTAAAGTCAGCGTTCAATGTAAATCTCCTGTTGTTCCGGGCTAATGCGCCCCCTAATCATCTCGCTTAGGGGCTAGTCTCAGCGAGTGAAGTGTTTAACTAGAATTTATGTGTCGAAATTGAAAGTAATCGAAGATTATCATTATTCCCAGTTCTTGATAAGCAATAATCGAGCGATTGCTCGGAATGTCGCAGATCCCTCGAGTTGGATAGATATAGAACCGTTATTTCGGATTATTTAGCAGCAAATGGCCATCACTCGTTGGCTTTAAATCCTCAATTAAGTTATCCTTCGCCCTCTTTTTAAGACGCTGTAATTCCGAGCAAAATTTAGAAAAAGCAGCAAAAACACAGACTTCCACTAGATACTCCTTAGGAGACGACATGAAATTCTCTCAATCAACTAAATTTGCCCTGCTGTTTGTTGCCCTGTTCAGCCTGGCCGCATGCAGCTCAACCGGCGAAGAAGCAGCCACTGAAGTAGTAGCTGAGACTGAATCAGGCATAGACGCGACTACCCGTCGCACGCAAGAGCTTGCAGCCGAAGCAGCTGCCCGCGCCGCCGCCGCCGAAGCACGGATTGCGGCAGCAGCACTCAACACAAATGTCTTCTATTTCGACTTTGATATGTCTGAGTTCCGCCCTGCAGACCGCGACGTATTAACTTTTCATGCCAGAGACCTCGCCGCGAATTCAAACAAGCGAATTCGTCTAGAAGGTCATGCTGATGAGCGTGGCACAAGAGAATATAACCTAGCACTGGGCGAACGCCGTGCTGAGGGAATCCAGAACTATCTCATCGTTAATGGCGCATCACGCAGCCAGATAGAGATTGTTAGTTATGGTGAGGAACAACCTGCAGATCGCGGATCAAACGATCGCGCCTATCAGCAGAATCGTCGAGTACAAATATCTACTCCCTAGTAGTTGATTACTGCTACATCTGTACTGGGAAACGTATTAATTAGTATCAACTGAATTTTTCAGTTTGGAAGTTAGGCCGAACCTCGTGTTCGGCCTTTTTTTGCCAAAATAAAAGCAAAAAATAGCACTGCCTACTTGCACTAGCTGGAGAACACTCGTTGCAGCTGTTCACCTATCTTTTCCAGCGCTGTCATCCCAGCAGGAATTCCACCCGCGAAAGACACAAACGCGTGGATCATATCTGTGTAGCACACATGCTCTACTTCGACACCGTGGTCCGACAGACGCTTTGCGAAGGCTTCGCCTTCATCGCGCAGCGGGTCGAAACCAGCAGTAATCACTAGGCCGGGAGGAAGGCCTGTAAGATCAGCCAGAAGCGATGAAACCAACGGGTCACTAGCGCGCTCTTCAGATTCAAGAAACTGGCTTCGAAACCACTGCTTGTCAGCCTTGGTGAGAAAATAGCCCTCCGCAAATTCTTCGATTGAGGGGTAACCCATTTGATAATCGATACCAGGATATATCTGCACCTGATAATTCGGTTGTGTAATCTTATGCTGTTTACATTGCAGCATAACGGCTATCGATATATTACCACCGGCACTATCACCACCAATAGCGATGCGCCCGGTGTCTATGCCTAATTCTTCACCTGAGTTCAGAAGCCAGGCATAGACATCGAAGCCATCTTGATAGATTCCTGCGGATTTTGTTTCCGGTGCTAAACGGTATTCAACCGACAACACCACGCAATTCCCTAATCGCGCCAGCTGTTGAGCGAACGTGTCGTAACCATCCAGTGTGCCCAAAACATGGCCACCTCCATGAAAAAACAACAGCGCTGGCTGCAGATCAGCAGAGAGTGACTTGGGATGATATCGCCTAACTCTTAGTTCACCGCCACTACTTGGCAACCAGTGGTCTTTGATACTCTCCATTTCGCAGCTAGGGGGAGCAAACGGATTGCCTAGCATCTCACGCATGGCACGCGCTTCTTCAGCCGTGCATTCACACAGCGGCTTCTGCCGTGCAGAGGCTCGGGCTACCTTCGCGGCCATAGGATGCGGTTCATCTGCACGCTTGGCTACCGAACTAATTAATTCCGTCATAATGAGCCTTTACTGCGACCTAAAAGTGATAGATCAGAAGAATTTATTTTCCGGTTTAGCCGGTTCAAAACCCACGAGCCAAATTAACACTGTAAATAGAGGCAAAACCGGGTAGAACGTGCACCGCGATATCCATAGTGGACTGATCGACCAGCTGCAAGAAGGTCACCCCTGCATAGGCCATCATACTGAGCAGGTGCGCCATCATGTAGTAATTCAAAAATGGTGTGCTGTTGTGGGTCATGGGCCAAGGCTTGCAAAACACTAACCAGCGCATCGCTACGATTAGGACCAAGAAGTCGGTAGGCCAGAATAGCAGTAGATTAATATTGTGGTGTAGATCTAGGTGCTCGGATACAAACCAACTCCCCAACATAAGTATGCCGTAGATACCACTGAACAAAGCAGTCACGATACCCAACAAACCTAGCAAGCGATAATTAATGCTAGGAAATTTTAACCCTATTCGAGAATGAGTCGCAAAATACGACATGGGGATCTTCTTTAGCATCAACAACAACATCAGCACCGGGGCTAAGAGACCAACAGAGGCTATCTGATAAGGGTCCGTCTCCACCTTTGGCTGGTGCAAATAACATAACCTCCTGCGGGTCAGACAAGAGCTTATTGCGCACACCGTCCTCAGCAACATCCGATTCAACCAAATACAGCCGCTCCCTAAGCTTGAGCGGCAGAAACATCTCATCCCATTGGCTTAAGGGTTCCTCGATATTGCTATTCATCAACACATCGAGGGAGAAGCCTACTAGCGCTACCGATTCATAATGCCCCTTAACCTGATCACGAAAAGTCAGAGACGGGAGGTCGTAACTGGAAGTCTGGGCTGCAATTGTACTCGAAAGAGCTTCATTCAAATAATCACGAACACGAGTTGTACAGTTATCAAAAAAGTACTGATAGGGATAAACTATATTCTCTGGCTGCATATTCCAAAGCAGGCGCCGATAAAGAATTTCTTTCTGCGGATTCGTTAGATTGATCCTATCCTGCCAAACACTGCGCTCCTGAGAGCGATACATCGCGAATTCCTGACTGGGTGATTGCGTTCCCAATTCGTAGTTCATTATTCCTTTGAAGAAATTGTAGGAAAATGAAACTGGACCTCCGTTGATGCGGAATACACCCCAGTTGAATACCACATCGGTATTGGTATTTTCATCGATTACCCGCAACGCCGTATGACCGAAGTTATCCCATACCTTGTTGCCCACATCGACCGTAATCAGATAGAAATGAACGCCATCCATATCCGCTGGCAAGGAGTACTGATCCGGCGACTCGATGGGCTCTAGAGCCGAAGCTCTGTTGAAAGGTAGTACTGTTACAGCGATGATTGCGAGAACTGACAGGAATGCCGCATAGACACGCCTTGTTCTCCAGCGAGGGGCACAGGTGCCTGTTTGAGAGGGGAATATCATTCTAACTTTGAGAGCCACTGTCTTGTTTTGGGGATTCCGAGAATTTTGTAATCTTATCAAAGATATACTATTGATCAAACAATCAGAGGCACTATATTAGCTCTAGCGCGGAAAGTAAGAATCCGGCGCAAGATTCCTTTCATTTATTCAGACATAAAAAATCCCCACTCTCTAACCGCCATTAGTTGAGTGAGGATTTGCGGCAGACTGTGCTACCAGCAAACAGGCTAATTAGTGCGGGTCTTGCGAGGTTGTCTGTCGCTAGCTCTTTTCCGCTAAGAGTTGAAGAGTACGCGAGCGAGTATGAACAGAGTCTGAACGAGAACTAACATGATAGAATCTCTACCATTTTAACGGGCACTACAGTGTGGATATAAAAAAATTATGAAGACTAGGCAACTCGGAGAATTACAGGTTTCCGCCCTAGGATTAGGCTGCATGAGCATGTCTCAATCCTACGGAGCAGCGAACCGAAAAGAATCGGAACGCACCCTGCACCGAGCATTGGATATCGGCTATACCTTTCTAGACACCGCCAGCCTGTATGGCCTGGGCCACAATGAGACCCTTCTTGGCGAGGTTCTGCCTGCCCGGCGCAATGAGTTCATTCTTGCTAGTAAGTGCGGGATCGTCGACCGAGATGGAAAACGCGCCATTGATTGCACCCCTGAAAACATAAAGAAGACCTGCGAGGACAGCCTTCGCCGGCTGAACACTGATGTCATCGATTTGTATTATCTGCATCGCCGTGATTTCAATGTCCCAATCGAAGAAAGCGTAGGCGCGCTAGCCGACTGTATTAGCGCCGGCAAGATTCGTACTATCGGTCTGTCCGAATGTTCTTCTACAACCATAAGGAAGGCTCACCGCGAACACCCGATCAGTGCGGTGCAATCGGAGTATTCTCTGTGGAGCCGCGAACCCGAGAACAAGGTGTTCGATTGCTGCAGGGAATTGGGGATAGGTTTCGTCCCTTTTAGTCCCCTTGGGCGGGGGTTTCTTACTGGCGTAATCACTGACATGTCTGCCCTAGGCGGTGACGATATGCGGCACACCATGCCAAGATTTCTAGGTGAAAATTTCGAGCAGAATAGTCAGCAGTTAGCCGTTTTGCAGGAAATCGCCGCCTCGAATTCTTGCACGCCAGCGCAACTCGCCCTAGCTTGGGTGCTAGCTCAAGATCCTAACTTCGTACCAATTCCCGGCACCAAGCACGTAAAATATGTCGAAGAGAATGCTCAGGCGACCCAGTTGTCGATCAGCAGCGAGGAGCTAGCCCGAGCAGGAAAGGTGTTTAGTGGAGATTCGGTATGCGGAGATCGCTATGCAAAGTCGCATATGATTTCGCTGGATCCAGATGAAGCGTAATAGTTAAGTAGTATTAAGAGAAGTAGTGGAGGAAACGAACCCAGAAAGCTAACTTCCTCCCCTGTTCCTTATTGACCACTCTCACTAGCACGCTGTTCTTCCATGCGCTCGCCGCGAAGTATATTGACCATGCCGTAGTTACCTTCATGGCATGCGTACTCGTACATCAAGCCATCAAGCTTCGCCATCGGTATCACAGCAGTGATCTTGTCTTTGAATGTACTAGGATCGTCGACTGTGAACTCATAGTTAACTGTGAATTCATCGACACGCGTAAACTTCTCGGTAAGAACCTTATCGATGGAACTACCGAAGACACTGAAACTCTGCGTCAGGTCGTTGAAATTTCTAGTCTCTACAACCAAGGTATCGCCTTCCCAATAACCCCGTGAATCACCAGAGAATTGGCGAATGCTATCGTCAATATGATCGCGGCCGTCTAGTGGCACGATACGCGCATCGTGAATCATCTCGGTCATGATAACGGCAGTATCCTTACCCAGAATCAACTGCACATTATTGTTGTACAAGTTTGGTGTGAATGGCGGGCCTGAGTTAAAGCCAACGAGACATCGCTCGGACGTGCCTCTATCTTCGGGGCCGTCTTTCGCAATACCACCGACAACCATTCGCACTGGCCGCACACCAGGCTCGTCCGGGCCAAGACCGCCGATCTGAACCGACACGCCCTCAACTGTTTCCGGCACCCGACCATTGCGAGGGTAGGTAATGAGTGAGGTGCGCGTGTTGTCACCCCTGCCAGCGTTCTCAACCCAGAACGTGTTGTAGCCACCAACACCGATATTGTTCAACGCTTGCAAACCCGCTTCGGTCCGACTAGCAATCGCGGCGATGTCTTCAGGTGTCAGAAACTCTTTGTCGGCAAATTGGGTAGGACGCTGCATGGGAACAAAGGAACTAAAATTCCACACGCCATTTAGATCAGGCTGGCCATATTCGGTTCGCGGTACGACATAGTCGCTATCCTGCGCCTGCACAGATGTCACACAAAGGCCAAAGACAGTGGCGGTCAGTGCACCGAGAGTAAGAAGTCGAGATTTCATGGCGTGCCCCTAGACAAGCAATTTATGAAGCACAGAGTGTAAACCAAATGGCTATCCGCAGCTATTTACTGTTTCTTTCGCTTACCGCCTTTCTTCGCGGCAGCGCGCATAGCTGCACCGTAAGCGTTGGAGGCCCAATCACTTAAAAGCTCAGCATCTTCCATAGCCTCTTCCGGTGCTTGGTAGTAACTCATCTTGAATTGCCTACCGTTCTTCTCGAAGCTGAAGGCTTGCAAGCCAAGATCCTCGTAATCCTGCAGGTTTTGGGTATCGACTTTCAGATAGAGCTCATTGCCGGCAACTAGACCGAACATTAAGCCTTCAAGGAACATGCCAAATCCGCCAAACATGGACTTCGATTCGACCGGCCCAATAAATTGTAGCAGGTCAACGATGTGCGCTACGTATTCGCGCTGCTCGATGCTTATAGCCACTACGGACTCCTCTGACGGCTATTGAACTCCTACTTAACAGTTCAGTCTTTGATGCTATGATGTCCAACTTTTCCGCGATCAAATTCGCGGTTTGTTGATCGAAGGAGAGCCACACATGAATGGAGCAACCGCATTAATTGAAACACTGGCAGACTGCGGAGTCGAGCTTTGCATAGCAAATCCCGGCACCTCCGAGATGCATCTAGTTCAGGCTCTCGATAGCGTTCCGCAAATGAAGTCTGTGCTCGCACTTTTCGAAGGCGTATGCACCGGCGCCGCCGATGGCTACGCGCGCATGACAGGCAAGCCCGCCGCCACACTACTGCACTTAGGCCCCGGCTTGGCGAACGGCATTGCAAATCTGCATAACGCGCGCCGCGCGAATTCACCCATGATCAATATTGTCGGAAACCATCCGAATTACCATGTTGGCTTCGATGCACCACTCACTTCAGATATTGAAACGCTCGCGAAGAATTATTCTTCCTGGATCAAGTCTTGTAGTACCAATGAAACCCTCGCTCAGGACGGCGCGGACGCGTACACCGCCACCCTACGCCAGAGCGCAGGCTCTAACGGCCAGATCGCTACACTGATAATGGGTGCGGATGCAGCCTGGGGCGAGAGCTCAGGGCCGGTGATGCCGAATGCACTGCCACAGCGCAGTAAAATAGATGAACAGCCGATCGAAAGGATAGCGCCGCTTCTAGAGAAAGGTGGTCGCACTGTGATGCTTCTAGAGCATCATGCTACTGACCCAGCCGCTCTCGCAGCAGCTAGCAAGATAGCGAGTAAAACAGGTTGCCGATTGATGACCGGCACCTTCCCTGCGCGCGTAGATGGCGGTCCTGGAGCGGTAGCTGTAGAACGTCTACCCTACTTCCCCGAGCAGGTTCTTCAGACCTTAGATGGTGTTGAACACCTAATCATAGTTGGCGGCCAGGTTCCCGCGAGCTTTTTTGCCTATAAGGGCATACCAGGACAACTCGTTCCGAAAGGCTGCAAGGTTAGTCGCCTGACGTACATCGAAGAAGATTCGATCGATGCACTACAACGTTTGACCGAGCGACTCGGTGCACAAAACGAAGTCATTAAGAATTTTGAGAAGGTTGAAATTGGCAAGCCAAGCGGTGAGCTCGACACGAAATCTATCATTCAATCTGTCGCGGCAACGATGCCTGAAAATCTAATTGTTGCAACTGACTCTGGTGGCGGCAATGCAGCCTACCCTTACTGCCAAAACTCTGCGCCGAATACTTGGCTTAGTCTTACCGGCGGCGCCATTGGTCAGGGCGGCCCTTGCGCTACTGGCGCGGCCCTTGCCTGCCCAGATCGGCAGGTACTAGCCATGCTTGGTGACGGTGGTGCAGCCTATACCAATCAGTGTTTCTGGACTCAGGCGAGAGAAGGCCTGAATGTCACAACGGTTATTTTCGCGAACCGCTCTTACAATATTCTCAATGTGGAATATGCTCGACTAGGTGTCACCGAAGTTGGCGACATAGCCGCGAGCCTGTTCGATATCGGAAATCCTGGGCTAAACTGGGTCGATATGGCCAGAGGCTTCGGAGTGCCAGGAGCTACTGCCGATACTGCAGAGGAGCTAACCACTTTGCTAGAGAAAAGTTATGAGACACCCGGCCCCTTCGTTATTCAGGCCAACGCTGAAATGCAAAGATAGAGTAGAAATACTGCAAAACAGTATTGCAGAAACTAAAAGAGGGCTAAGTAATTAGCCCTCTTTTTTTATACTAAGCACAACTTCGTCTGCTAGACCCAATCAAGATTCCGCTGAATCCTTCCCAAGTCCTTGTAGAACGTAGCAGACATCTCTGTCCCTGTCTTATCAATCTTTGCGGGGAACATCAGCGTGATTATTGGAATCGTGAAGACCGGCAATAATAGCGTTAGGAACGATGGGTCGCGCCACTCTCCTAGATACTGACAAAGCTCATACCAAGTCTGTGCAAATCCACCTACGTCGGCATTTTGTGCACCTGAGTACCAGTTGTTGAGCAACCACATGAGCAAGCCGCTTATAAATCCAATCAACATTCCCCAGAACGCCGCCTTCTCGGTAGTCTTCTTCCAGTAAAACACGTACGTCACTGCAATGGCAGGTGGTACTACCATCGCGAACCCCAGAAGTAGAAATTGCAGCACCGAACCGAAGTTAAAATACCAGGCACAGAATGCCGCGGTAGAGCCATAGAGCACTGTCACCAGCTTATACAAGCGCAGCTTCTTCTCGCTAGAGAAATTCTTCGAGCCGGGGATCCAATCACTAACCAACATCGTTGCACTAGCCAAGAGAATAGGCGCTCCAGAAGAGATTACGGCGGCTAACACCGCTGCCAACGCAATACCCCCGAGTAGCGGCCCGGTATCCATCGCGAGTTGCGCAATGTTTAAATACCCAGACAATCCGGATTCTGAGCCATAGCTCACCATCGTTAAGATACCGATAAATCCTGCAACCATCGGCATCAATGCGGCGATTACCCCCGCTAGGAAAAAGCCGGGGATAAGATATTCCTGCTTCGCTGCTGAGCTCGCATAGTTCGCATAAATCGATGCAGCTGGCGTGTGAATCGTGGCAGAAATAAAGAGCGCGATAATTGTTGCCCAGCCAATACCGGTAAAGCTCCACCACGACGGAATATCTTTGCCCGCCTCAGTTAGCCTGATTTCCGATTGCGCGACCACTGACTCCCAACCACCGAGATTCTGCATCGCTATATAACCAACCGCAGACAGGCCGAAGATGATGACTGTGCAGTGAACAATATTTGTAATAGCCGTGCCTTTTAGGCCACCGGTGACGGTGAACAGCACAATCACTACTGCTCCGATGATAATGCAAAGTCCAAATGGCCATCCCGTCACGCCGCTGACAATGGTCGCTATTACGTAAGGCTCAATAATATTTACAACCAGATACTCGGCCTGCACACACAGACTAGTCAGAGACTGACAACGGCTTGAGCCGAAGCGTCTATCGAATACCTCACCCACACTGGTAAGCCTCAGCTTGCGATAAGGTATAGCGAAGAACAAACCAACCATAAACAAGGCGGCGAAGGAATTAACACCGTACCAGAGATGACCGATGCCCTCGGTAATAACATCACCCGCGACACCATAAGTACCCGCGCCACCGATGCGAGTTCCGGCTATGCCGGCTGCCAGCATGCCTACACCCAGCGTGCCACCGCCGATTGCCCAGTCAGAAGAGCTTTTATTACCACGACTGATATAAATCCCCACGGCGATGAAGAACAACAAATACCCGAGGATCACATAAGCGGTCAAATCCATGTACAACTCCAGCTCTAATTCTAGTTATTCTAAATCAGCTGATAGACAGCAAGCAAACCCGGTCCAGATAGGCCTGACATCTATCAACCTATTTTTCTAATGCTTGCGCATACTACACGATGGTAATTGTAAGGCAACAGATGCGCAGTAAACTCCTGCCGCTATTCCCATAAATACAACGTGATGCTAACTTGAGTGCTTGAGCTCTATACAAGCATCAACAGGAAAAATTATGTCTGAATTAGAACCAGGTTCCGATCCATGGCTGGCTCAAATTGAGGAAGAAATCCTCGAACCTGACCGAGCAATCATCGACCCGCATCATCACCTCTGGAAGAAGCGCTTCAATCGCGACTACTTGTTACCTGAACTATGGACAGACACGGGCTCAGGTCACAATATTGTGAAGACGGTTTTCATAGAATGCCGAGCGTTCTATCGGCGCGAGGGCGAAGAACATCTCAAGTCCGTGGGAGAAACAGAAACTATTGCAGCTTTAGCCTCCGAGAGCCTGGCGAATAATTCGAACAAAGCCTACATCGCCGGCATCGTTGCACACAGCGATCTCACCCTAGCCGGCGAATCACAAGAGAAGTTGCTGGAGGCGCTAGAGCAACATCGCGCT
>CASQMQ010000051.1 GCA_949430125.1 uncultured Pseudomonadales bacterium | reverse complement strand
TAGTGAGATCAACTGATGCAACCGTTCCGATTGGTGGTAATTTCGAAACAGACCTGCAGCTACTAATCAGCAGCAGGCTAAGCAGTAATAACGCTTTCATTAGGCCCATGACTTCCTCCCTTTCACTGATTTACCCACCAGCAGCGTTCGAAGCAGATAATGTATCGGGTAACCTCACCGGCTTGTATCGAAGTATTCTTCCGCCCTTTACAACAGATTCTAATGCCAGCCAGCGATTATCAACCGCTGCATACCAAAGGGTAATAGGTGCAGCTGCGCCGCTAACAGAGTGCCGAATTGCCTGAATATTTTGACCATTCACCAGCAAGCCCTCGTCCCCCTCTTTTACAATAGTAACTTTTTCATAGTCGCCAGTTTGGCTATTCAGAAGTTTTTCAGCTTTCAGAAATTCGGGATTCCAATAGGCAAACGACATGACGCAAGGCGGCAGTTTATTCGCAGAAGATTCGGCTTGAACCTGAAATCCCTCATTGGCAGCTTGTCCACGCACCACAAATTCTGTGCCATTTGATAAAGTTTCTGCATTGATCGAAGCAAGACAGTTGTCTCTCCATATCTCTTCGTTTTGATGACGATAGCTAAAGACATTTACAAACAATAGTTTTACCTTAAATCTAGCTTCAGCACTGATTGTCTGATGTCCATTTTTCTCGCTGAGAATAAAATTGTGGGAGCCGATTGGCTTGTCATCCAACAGAACTTCGAACGACCACCTGTTCTGAGCTGGAGAATTGGCGCTGGCGGCGACAGCATAGGAAAGAAAGAGCAGGGTGAGTAAACTTTTCATTTTGCTATCCTCTGAACTCCACTGACATCGATTTCTCAAACAATAAAGAGACATTCCTATGCAGGCTTTCGCCGCTCCCTTAATACTAAGGAAGATGCATATTAGCCAACTATAGAATCTAAGTTACGCATAGCCGGGTCTAGTGGATCAATACAGCAAAAAAAGGGGTAGCAGAGAATTATTCTAATTCTCTGCTACCCCTTTTTTATCCTTTTCCTAAGGAAATATACCGACTCTCAGCGCCCAACAATATCGAGAAAGGCAACCACCTCGTCATATCTGCGGCTTCTTGCGAAATCTCTTGCCGCCATTCCTGCCGCGTCTTGAATATTCGAGTCGACTCCAGCCCAGACAGCTATCTCAGCTGCCTCAAGAATCCGTGCCTCAAGAACATTGCCCTGTATTCCCGCACGACGTTCTACGCTTCCCCAGCTCATCCTAAGACGCCTGTATCCCATCCCGACTGCCGCCATGAGAACAGAGATTTCTCCTTCTTCGGCAATCACCGGTTGCATGCCATTTAGGGTTGGATAGGTCACGTTGTTTACAAACAATGGATCCGCGCCGCGTTCCAGCAGCAGCGTCATTAATTTGGGTTCAGTAAAGCGAGCCGCCAGCCACAGTGGTGTCGCACCAATCAAAGAGTCATGAAAGCTATAGTCGGCTGACTGTCGCCTTGCAGGGGTTGGCTTTTCTAAAATGGCTTCGATGTCTGCGCCGTGATCAAGCAATAACTCAACAGCCTCAGGGCTGCCACGCAAGATTGCGGCGTGCAATGCAGTATGCCCGCTTGCAGAAGACTCAACGTCAGCGCCACTCTCAAGCAAAAAACCCAGCAACTCAATATTACCGCCATGAATAGCCATGATTGCCGGACTCGTACCAAATGCCGAGAGGCCATTCACATCACTGCCAGCCGCCACCAATAGGCGAGCCGATTCCAAGCTTCCGGCTCTGGCTGCGAATATAAGCGCCGTATTGCCGCCCTGCTCAACCCAGACCTTATTCAGAGGATGACTATCCTGTTCCTTTTCGCTTTTCACGTACTGACTACGAACTAGGGTGCGCGCATCTACTTCGGCGCCGTAATCAAGAAGAGCCCCGACTACATCGCCATGGCCCTGTCCTGCTGCCCACATAAGCGCCGTCTGATTTCGCGTTACCTCTCCCTGAGGACTTGCTCCAGCCGCCAGTAGAGAACGCACTAGCGCGGCATTGCCAGAATGGGCAGCCGTCATAACAAGCGTTTCTCCAGAGAGAAGATTCAAATTTGGATTTGCTCCACTTTCTAAAAGAGCATCCACCATTGCTGCGCTGCCGTTATCTGCAGCTAGCCACAACGGCGTAACGCCTAGGTCGGTGACAGAATTAACATCGCCTCCTTCGTCAATCAATCCAACAGCAGCCTGAACGTTGTCGTGATAGCTCGCCCAGTGCAGTGCAGAAGTACCATCGCCGTAAACATCTTGTACGTTGCTTTGCGTCGAGAGCAGAGATGAAAGCTTAGCCCAATTAGCGTCCTTAGCAGCCTGCACAATTGGCGGCATTCCTTGCCCAAGAGCGGGCAACGCGAAGAATAAAATTCCAAGAGCGAATAGTTTCTGACAAGTTTTCATTGTGTGATTCATCATCTGAAAGGCAGCCACTTAGTAACCACTTAAGCAACCTCCTAAGAGGTAAGTGGCAGGGAACCAGTACTACCTCCAATTTGATCAATGGGAAGATTGAACTTGTCCATAATGGAAACCAAAAGATCCGCCATGGTCGGCTCATCTTGATAACTACGATGCTGCCCGCCTTGCATCCAACCGGCACCACCACCTACCAACATTACCGGCAGGTTAATACCTGAGTGAATCGTGCTATTCGAAAGACCCGCACCATACATAATAGTCATATTATCTAAGAGATTTCCCTCGCCATCGGGAACCGCTGCTAGCTTCGCCAGATAATTGGAGAAAAGCTGCGTGTGATAAGTGTTAATCCGCGACATCTTCTCTACCAGCTGCGCATTGTTGTTATGGTGAGAAAGTGGATGGTGAGCATCAGGAACGCCTATCTGCGGATATGGCCGCGCACTCTGTTCCTTGCTCATCATAAAGGTAATGACTCGCGTCAGATCGGTTTGCAGTGCCAACACCTGCAGATCCTGCATGATCTCCATATGCTCTTCATAGTCTACTGGCACGCCAGCAGGCTGAGCTAGTTCCGGCAGGGACATGTCTATCTGTTCTTCCGCTTTCTGAATCCGTCTTTCGACACTGCGAATTGATTCGGTGTAGCTCTCCATTAGGTAACGGTCTTCAGCCCCAATGCTGTTCTCCAATTTAGTGAGCCTCTCGAGAACCGCGTCGAGAATACTGCTTTGTTGTTTCAAGCGCGCCTGTCGCACACCCTTCTCTGTGCTGCCGCTATCGCCAAACATGCGCTCGAATACTGAGCGGGGATTATGTTCCGTCGGCAAAGGTTCGGTTGCGCCGCGCCAGGAAAGTGTATGCGTATACACGCAGCTGAGATTTACCGTGCAGGCTCCAGCAAGTGCTGGCGCGTCCATGGACAATTCCAGTGAGGAAAGTTGCGTCTGCTCTGCCTAACTCTTTAGCGAGCAATTGATCAACAGACACTCCTGCTAGAATTTCTACCTCGTTGCGTCCGCCCCTAGTAACACCTGTTAAGAAGGAGCCCCCGGCACCGGCATGAGCGATGTTCCAATTCGCCTTCAAGCCGGACAACACCATCATCTTATCTTTGAACGGAGCCAAAGGTTGCAGAATTGGAGTGAGATCGAAATCTCTTCCGGTTTTTGCTGGCGTCCAATAGTCCATGGCCATGCCGTTAGGCACATAGACGGTCTGGAATCGATGTATTGGTGCTGGCGAGGTTTGAGCAAATGCTGGCGTCATCGCATCTAGCATTGGCAAGGCCAATGCTGCACCCGTGCCGCGCAGCAAGGCGCGGCGAGAAATGGATTTACCTGTAACTCTTGTTGGTAACACTGTTTGAGTTTTCTTAATCATCTAGTTGTACTCATTATAAACGGTGGGCTCTTCACGATCCCAGTTATTAGAGAAGACCAGCTATAGTTTTGATCGGCCGCATCACTCACTATCTTGCGTATAACCGGCTGGTCGTAATATTCAACTCTGCGACCCAGTGCATAGGTCATAAGTTTTTCTGTCAACGTGTGGGAAAATTGCCCGGGCCTATCCATCATCCAATCGCGCAGGTCCGCGAAACCTGAAAACTCAACGCCGCCGGGATAGCTACCGTCGGGGTCTACCGGATTACCTACTTCATCGTGTTCCCGCCAGCCGCCAATCACATCAAAGTTTTCTAATGCAAAACCAAGAGGGTCAATGACAACATGGCAGGAGGCACAAACTGGGTCTGCTCGGTGCCTAGCCAGCCTTTCACGAATAGAGGTAGGAACTTCACCCGCCTCAGCATCTGGAAGAATGGGCACATTTGCCGGTGGCGGGGGTGGCGGTGTTCCCAACAAATTATCCAACAACCACTTGCCACGCAGCACAGGCGAAGTACGCCCAGGATAAGAAGTCACCGTCAGCAGCGCTCCCATAGACAACAGCCCTCCGCGCTGATTTCTATTGGGCAGCTGCGTCTTTCTAAAACGGCTTCCATAGATACCTTCAACACCATAGTGATCAGCGAGCCGTTCATTGAGATAGCTGTGGTCAGCACCTAACAATTCCATCACGCTGCTATTGGACTCTATAGTGTCCGCTACAAATAGTTGGGTCTCCTGGCGGAAGCCTTCAATCAGGCTCAGGTCATAGTTTGGAAAAACCACTGTATTGATTTGCACCTCGTCAAGACGCCTTAGATTCAACCACTGGGCGGTAAAGTCTTCAACCAAAGTGGTGACGCCGCGAGAGTCAGCCAGCATTCGATGAACCTGTTGTTCCAATACTTCGGGATTGCTCAGTTGGCCCTGCTGCGCAAGATCTAGCAACTGTTCATCCGGCGCCTCGCTCCACAGAAAGAATGCCAAGCGTGATGCCAACTCCAGGTCACTGATAGGGAATGTTTCGCCGGTCGACGAATCAGCTGGAGCGCTGTAACTCCTGATCAAAAAATCCGGATCGCTGAGCATGAATTCCAGCGCGAACTGAATTCCGCTATTGAAATTTCCACCGGTCTCCCTGCCCTGCGCATAAAAGCCTAGTAGCAAGTCAATATCCTGATCACTTGCAGGCCGCCGATAGGCACTGGTCGCGAGCGTTGAAAGAATCTGCGTAGCACAACTTTGTTCTTCAGCGCCACGATCTGGATGGCAGGAGAATATTTTTCGCTGGCTGGGTGACGCATCGTTACTGGACGCAGAAGCGATGGACCGTGAAGACGGCAAAGGACCGCTAACCTCCAGTGCGTAAATCTTCTGATAGTCGAGATAGGCTTCATCATTGGCATTCAGACGACCACCCTGAGCCGGTTGGGGAATGGATTCTGGCTCAATCAACTGCCTAATGTAAGACACGCTTATCTGCGCGGGGCCAGCCTCAACCGGGAGGCGAACTTCTAGCCCTTCCCCAGCCTCGGTGAGCATGTATTGCTCCCAATCTATCGTGCCTGGCTCGCCAGTGCCACTGAAGCTCAGCGGAGCAGGTGTTCCTGGGGCTTCTCCACCGACAGTAAAGCGTTCTAACAGTCGGCCATTAAGACGAATCTCTAATTGCTGAGGCCAACCTAACCCCTTGATGTAATCCTGATAATTTCTCTCTAACTGAACGCTTAATTGATACTCGCCACTGACCGGGAAATTATGATTAACCGACACTCCTCCTCTAGAGCCGAAGGGCATATCGTTGTTCTCACGTTGATTCTGCTTCAGAAAAAGCGGCACTTCATAGGTGGTAATGGTCGGCCCAAGCGGAGGCAAGCCGGTAGCAAGCCGCGTTACCTGCCTCGCGACCGACATGTAACGCTCCATGTGTGCAGTGGAAAACGGCAAGGAGGCTGCCATATTGTCAAAGCTGCCATCAGCAGTTGGATCGCCAGGCAGAGAATCCATCACGTCTACGTCCAAGCCTAGCAACGCGTTGATGGTGTTGTTGTACTCGTAGCGATTCATACGGTGCAAAGGAGTGATGCGTCCAGGGTTAGGATTAGCCGCCCATGCACGATCCAGCTCCCCTTCCAACCAATCGGTCATTATCTGATACGTCTCAAATTCCGGTCTAGGCATGCCAGCTGGAGGCATCATATGCGCCCTGAGTTTCTTGACGACTCGCTCGAGGGCATCTGCATGCAGAGCCGGGTTGGCGAAGTCTATGCTCTGCAGGGAGAAGTCCGCGGTAGCCAGGGTGTCGTTGTGGCATGCAAGGCAGTAGGAATTGACTACTTGCTGCATGTCGTTAGCGGCGAACGCTGGCTGGGGTTCAGTGGCGCCTTGTGCGGGGATAAATGCACTGGTTAGCAGTGATACTGAAACTATGCCGAGTAGTAGGATAAAGCTCGAAATGCCCACTCCAAGACGGATGTTCATCGGGCTACAAGCCTTGAAAAAGCTGCGTTGTGGTAGCCAGTGGATGAGGCTTGTAGTGTCTTATGGGAAGGCATCGGTCGCATTGGACTCTAATTATTATGCTTGTCCTTCAAGAAGCTACACCACGCGGGGGTTTTCTGCAATTTTCAGACATCTATTTGGAGGTAAATTTGATTCGATTTTGGGATAGCTAAGCACTCCCCCCTTCTGGGCAGCCTACGAAGGAAGCTGTTCGACTGAATGATAGCTCTTGTGTGGTGCAAATTGCGATGAGGTGCATGAACTAACGATGCACTATTTTGTGCTGAATAGAACGACCATAGGGCAGATTTATTTATACGCCGAGATTGTTCTTAGCACCTCCCCAGACTATATCGAGGAATCAAAATGGATTGATACCTGGTATACAGCGATCAAGTACCTCTGAGGCGCCTCTCATAGCTTATAACGCTATTGCCAATTTGATAGATGAGTATTAATCTGGTCACAATGTTCGTATGTATAAATAATAGAAACGAATTTATTTTTGGTAGAAATAACCTTATAAAATAAATCTGCCTCTTTGCTAATTGTGTGGTAGTAAGAATTCTAAGAGAGAACTATAAAAAGCACTAATAACAGGACTAACCATGAAAACTAAATTCCTAAGACTATTTTTAATCACTGCAACAATTTTTTCCGTCAGTTTTGCAACAGCCGCTGACAGCTTACCGGTTGTGCAACCCGAGGATGTCGGGTTTTCATCTGAGCAATTGAACAAAATTGAAACTTACTTTGCCAGTAGAGTAGAGAAAGGAGAGATAGCTGGCATCGTCACTCTGGTAGCTCGGCATGGAAAAATTGCGCATTTCAGCGCAGTAGGCTATCAGGATGCCGAACAGGAAATCCCCATGGAGAAAGATACGATATTTCGTGTTTACTCCATGACCAAACCAATCGTCTCAGCCGCGTTGATGATGTTATATCAGGACGGCTTGTTCCAGATGAACGATCCCCTGTCCAAATTCATCCCTGAGTTTGCTGATTTGCGCGTATTAAGAGACCCTAATGGACCATTGGATGAAACGGTTGCCATGGAGCGCGAGCCTACGATACAGGATATATTGCGGCATACGGCTGGCTTCTCCCACTGCCTGGGAAATAGCGAATACGATAAAGCTTGTGTTGAGCTCGGCCTATTCAGCACACAAACCTCGCTCACAGAAATGATGACTGCCCTGTCAAAAATTCCCTTGATGAACCAACCGGGTTCCCAGTACCGTTACAGTATTGGCCCCGATGTGGCACTTAGGCTGGTCGAAGTTATCTCCGGGATGTCTGCCGATGACTACCTGGAACAAAGAATGTTCGATCGTCTCGGCATGGATGACACCGGCTACATGGTGAATTCAGACAATGCCCACCGCCTCTCGCCGATTCACTGGAGAAAAAATGGCGAGCTTGTACCCATCGACGAAGCCCATGGCCGACCGCGAGGTGGAGTGTTAGCTGAACCTTGGTCAGTCAACAGTTATACCTTTGACCACGAATACAAAGGCGGCAGCCTTGGCTTGGTGTCTACAACCGAAGATTATTTTCGCTTTGCTCAAGCCATACTAAATGGCGGCGAGCTAAATGGAGAGCGCCTACTCGGCGCGAAAACCGTTGAGTTCATGAGCAGAAACCACCTAAGCGAAGAGCAAAATAGCACCTTCTCCCCTGCCCTTGGTTTTGGCTTAGGTTTCGCAACAATTGAAGATGCAACCGGAGTTGGTTATCCCGCAACTGAGGGCACCTTCTATTGGAGTGGTGCAGCCTCAACCTACTTCTGGATTGACCCTGTCGAAGACATAGTAGTTGTATCGATGACTCAACATATGGGAGTGAGAGAGACTGGTGCAGTGCGAGGAGAATTAAGCGCGCTCGTTTATGGCGCCTTAGAATAAAGCTTCATAGATCAAAGGGGCAGATTTATTTATTGTAGAAAGGGTCCTATAAAATATATCTGCCGCCATTTCTCCTAAGTACTTTCACTGGGCTCACCAAACATTCGCATCAGAAAGTACATCGACAGAAATAGCATCACTATCGCGATAGGCAACACCATCCGTGACTCATAAGCGCCAGCCAAGCCGTAGGCAATAAATGCCACCAGACCTGTTACGCCAGCATAAGCAGCTTGTGTAGAAACATGGTCCAGATGAGGACACTCCGCACCCACTGAAGCAAGTACCGTGGTATCAGAGATGGGTGACACATGATCTCCAAACAGCCCTCCACTGAGCACTGCAGCGATAGTCAGATACATTGAAGCCCCAAGATCAAACCCAACTGGTACTGCAATGGTCATCAAAATTGCAAATGTTCCATAGGATGAGCCAGTTGATAGCGAGATTATCGCGCCCAGAACAAACACAATCATGGGAAAATACATTGGCGCCAATGAATCACCAATTAGTGAAGCTATGTAGTCAGCTGTATGAACATCGGCATTCACGGAACCCAATGACCATGCAAGCACCAGCACGATGGATATATAGACCATTGACTCGGCACCTTTTATGAACACGCCTAATGACTGCGTATAAGACGTAGAGCGATAACGACGCATCATCTCCGCGCAAGTTAACGACGCACTAAGATAGCCAATTATCATTGTTGATCTGATGTGAACCGAAGTAATTCCACCGTGTGTTGCGTGCCAGGTTATAAGCCCAGCAATTAGAAGAAGCATTACGCCCAGAGGGTAGAGAAATATTCCAACTCGATCCTCAGTAATCTCGGCTTCATCCTCTCTAGGTTTGTCCTCTATGGGTTTGTCCTGGGGCATCTCCTTAATGGGCGCTGCATTGTCGGCGGCGATTTTTGCAAGATAACGTGCCTGTGCTACCTTCATAGGGCCGTAGTCTTTTCGCATGAATATAATAATGGGTACAGTGGCCAGCGCTAAAAATGCATAGAACTGATAAGGGATAACTTTAATGAGTACAGTAAAAGAATCTTCGCTTAGTCCAATTTCGGCATAGGACTTTTCGATAAGAGACATGATGTAAGCGCCCCAACTTATAAAGGGAATGAGTATGCTAATGGGTGAAGAAGTCGTATCCAGAATGTAGGCGAGTTTCTCACGGCAAATTTTGAACTCGTCAAATACTGATCGATATAACGGCCCAATGATTAAGCTATTACCGGAGTCAGTAAAAAATATTCCAAGCCCAGAGAACCACACAATTACCTGGGCCTTGGAACGGCTAGTGACAATTGAGGAGGCCTTTCGCGCAAAGGCCCCTGCCCCACCGGATACTTCTAAAAGTTTAACAAAGCCGCCGATAATGAATATAACCAGAACAACTTGAATTTGAGTGCCGTTAACAACCTCTTTCAATACCTGATTTTCGATGGCTATTTGCATGGCATGAAGTGGATTAAAGCCTGCCAATATAAGAGAACCACTGATGATTCCGCTAACTAATGCCAGTAATACATTCTTACTGTAGAACGCCACAGCTATAGTTAGCAGCGCCGGAACAAGTGATAAAATACCGTAGTCATCCATTTATTAGCTCTTCTTATTTTGTATTGATAACTAAATTGAGAACTGACTGCAGTCTCTGACAGTATTGAAAATTCATATACCATCAAAACACCATCTTACATTAAAAGCGCATCAGAAACGGTTTGGCCTAAAAGGAGCCATGTCCGCTATTGGGTCTGTGCCTGCTATCAAATCTGAAACAAGCTTTCCAGTAACCGCGCCCATGGTCATGCCTAAATGCTGATTCTTTAGCGTGTTGGTCGGTGCAACCCAATATTGATCAGACAGATGGAGAAGTGTTCACCGATTTGTTTTCTGATGAAGATGGCATTGTGCCAGACGCCGATGCACCTCAGCGTTGGCAGCAATTTTCACCGTCAGAAGCCATGCATCTCAGGACGTCAACATATGATTACACAGATTGAGCTCCTAAGCTTTTTCAAATCAGTTCTAGCTGCTACTGAGCGGCGTAGACTCGACGCAAAAAATTATTGCAAACACATCTTGTGCGAGAATTTGTTGAGGCCCAGTTTCGATTGGCTACTGCCCCGTTCTAAATTGAGGGAGTAGAGGGCCGCTACGAGGACACGATTGATTCGTGAATTGGCTAAGCAGCCTCCGGCTGTCTGAGGAGCTTCGCGCTTTTCGAACGGGCACGTTCTTTCGACTAGAAACAAAATCCAATAAAAAAGGGGTCCGAAGGACCCCTTTTTTATTGGATGGTGCACCCAGCACGATTCGAACGTGCGACCCCCTAGTTCGTAGCCAGGTACTCTATCCAGCTGAGCTATGGGTGCGTATTTCTCTCTCCAATACCTTCTAAATAAGCTCCGGTATGTCAAGAGGGCGGTATTATAGCGAAATGAGTGACTTTTCATAGACATAAATCACTCTTGTTGCTGTCTGAGTGTTTTCTCTGTCGATGAGCTGTAATACCATAGGGATTATGAGCAAAACCAATA
>CASQMQ010000050.1 GCA_949430125.1 uncultured Pseudomonadales bacterium | reverse complement strand
TAGAAATCCAGTACTGGCGCCCCTACTTCACCCATTTGCATACTGACTACTGAATAATAGTTAGGCACCCTTCTTTCAGGCTTATCTAGACCGCCGCCAACCGCGCCCTTCTGCTAAGAAGAATCAACCCGAGCGCCATAAACACGTGTAAAAAATCGCCTGGCTGTAGGTAGGGAGGCAATGCGACTTTGCTGGCAAATAAGATAAGTGCGGCAAGTAACGCGCTGCCGCCTAGAAGCGCTTGAACATCTTTCGCAATAACTGCATGAATAACCAAGGCGGCAACTGACACCAATGCTACCAAGTTACCCCAGAAGGTAAATTCCAACGCGCTCGCGACAAGGCCAAACGCCCCTGCAATCACGAAGAAAATACTCGCGAAGCGCCAGTGCTGCGCAACGACAGAGCCTGACCAAATGAACGTAGCAGCCAGCAATGGATACGCTGCAGTGGCGCCCAAACCAGAGAAGAAAGAATGCATTTGTGGCAAGGGCAGAAGGCCGGTAAAGCGCAGCACTCCCAGCAAGGCCGCTGCTCCAAATACGGCAGCACTGAATCGTAGCGAAGGTGAATGCTTAGCACTGGCAACAATCATTATGGTTACCAGGAGCAGCAGGCTGTCGGTGATAGCCAGACTATTCATTGTTGTAGCTCTTTTTTATTGCCCTGTGTCCAAAGGTAGCCAATTAACGCGAACGTGCACACGGCGGTTGTTGCGCAGAAAATCTGTAGCTCAGCAGACATGGCTTGCTTACTGCCCAAATAAAGTACAAGCAGGCCGGCTGAGAATAATGTCATAGCCAATCCCGACAGCTTAATGGCAAGAGGTGCTCGTGAAACGAAGATTTCGTCGGTAACGGGAAACTCTGATAACGGCTTAGGAGTCGAATTGCCATCGGGCGACCAGGCAGGCTCGGCGAAGAAGCACATCAGTTTGTTACGCCAGTTATCTTGCTCCCCTGCCTTCTTAAACATAGCAGCCCAGTAATGAAGATTGCTCCACACTGGATTCCAGCTATTCAGCTTTTTCTTAAGTCCATAAACTATCGGCTCTTCTACTCGCTCATCGGCATAGCTGCCAAATATTCTGTCCCAAGTGCAGAATACTCCACCGTAATTTTTATCAATACAATAGTCGTTTTTCCCATGATGCACCCTGTGATTCGATGGTGTGACTAGCACATACTCAATCCAGCCAAGGCGACCCACAAGCCGCGTATGAACCCACACTTGATAGAGTAAGTCGATCAGGCCCACGACGATGAACACCTGAACGGGGATACCGAGCACGGCGAGTGGCATGTAAAAAACCCACTTGAAATAAAAGCCAGTCGACGCTTGTCGCAGCGCAGTAGAAAAATTAAATTCGTCACTGCTGTGGTGAGTGACATGCGAGGCCCAAAACATGTTTACCTGATGCCCGGTGCGATGCACCCAGTAGTACATGAAGTCATAGAGCAACAGAGCGAAAATCCAAGTGAATGGGTTAGCTAAATCCCACTCAAACGTCCCGTATTTCATCTCGATCACGGCATACATAAAAGCACTAATTACGGCGCCTGTGGCATTAACGAATTGGCTCATTATGCCAATATTGATCGAGGTAATACTGTCTTGAAAACTATAAACCGAGCGTCCCATGACGCGGCTTATGCCTAATTCAACGACAACTAACGCGATCAGGATCGGTACGACTAGGATGTTCGGCGATAGAACAAATTCTGGCATGGTAATACTTCCCGCTGTATTTGAGCGACTTGATACCTCGGCGCCTCTCAAATATCAAGTAAAATTGAACAAGTGATCGGAGAATTACCGCTTCGCTCATACTGCGATCAAAAGTGGATTGGCTGCTGCTATCCTTCATATTTCTTGAATGTTAGTAATACCGGCTGAGAATGCCAAGGCCCTATTGCTATTCTTAGAGGAATCCTCTCAAATGCTAACTAGGAGAAAAATCATGAGAAAAACAATAACTGGTTTACTCGCAATTCTTGGTTTGCTGCTACTTTCCAGCGGCACTTCAAGCGCCAATGAAGGAAGTATTGCCTTTGTCGGTGCACGTATTATTGATGGAACGCTGGCCGATCCAATCGAGGATGGTGTCGTGGTCATCACCGATGGGCGAATTCGAACTGTCGGCCCGCGCAGTGCCGTCACAGTCCCCGCTGGGGCACAGATTATCGACGTGGCAGGCAAGACGATTATGCCAGGCATTATTAATGCCCATGGTCATGTAGGTGGCACCCTCGGTTTGGAGGGAGGCCACTACAATACAGACAACCTACTCAGGCAATTAGGTCTCTACGCGCGCTATGGTGTCACCACGGTGAACAGCCTCGGTGGAGATGAAGAACAGGGTTTTGCCCTGCGTAATGAGCAGTTCGATCAATCCCTGGAGCGTGCGAGAATCTATGTTGCTGGTAGCGTGGTGGTGGGAAATTCCGAAGCGGCGATCCGCGCTGAGGTGAACCGCAATGCCGATATGGGAGCAAACTTCATCAAGGTGAGGATTGATGACGAACTTGGAACCGCTGAAAAAATGCCAAGAAACATATTCGATGCGCTAGTTGATCAGGCCCATATTCGCCGGTTACCGGTAGCGGCGCATCTATTCTATCTTGATGATGCAAAATACATTCTTAATTCAGGCGCTGATCTGGTAGCACACAGTGTGCGGGACTTACCTATAGATGATGAGTTTATCGATCTCATTAATGCCAAGGGCGTGTGCTACATCCCTACCTTGACCCGGGAGGTATCGACCTTTATCTACGAAAGTGAGCCGGAATTTTTCTCTGATCCTTATTTTCTAAAAGAGGCCGAACCGGCAATTCTTGAACAATTAAAAAGCCCAGAACGGCAAACTCGCATGCAAAACAGCCGCGCCGCTGCCGGTTACAAGATCGCTCTGGAAGTTGCGATGGCAAATGTTAAGGCACTGAACGACGGCGGTGTGCGCATCGCCATGGGCACAGATACAGGGCCCCCGGCAAGATTCCAGGGCTATTTCGAACATATGGAAATGCAGATGATGGTGGATGCAGGCATGAGCCCAATTGAAGCTATCCGCGCCTCAACCGGTATCGCTGCCGATTGTATGGGCATGGGAAATATCGGCACCCTGGAGCCCGGAAAATGGGGCGACCTACTCGTACTAGACGCTAACCCAGCTGAAGACATAGCCAACTCAAAAACTATATCAAGCGTGTGGATAGCTGGAAACCGCGTGCCCGATCCAGGCCGGTAACAATTGAATTTCAGAGGCAACTGCTAATTAACCTTGGGGTTCTGGTTTTCTTTAGTAGTCACCTCTGATGCTTTTTTACAGATTGTCGAATAGTATTGGCTCTAGTCAGGGTGCCTACTGCCCTAGCTGCAGTATGATAATCTTCAGAGTAGGCAATCAAGGAACGACTAGCGCTCATGCCCAAGAATAACGCCCATCAAGCCGGCAGGCATTTTCTACAGATACCCGGCCCATCCAATGTGCCCGATAGAGTGCTTCGGGCTATTGCCCAGCCCACCATTGACCATCGGGGTCCCGAGTTTGCGCAACTGACTCTGGGAATTCTCGATAAGCTTAAGTCAGTGTTCAACACTGAATCCCCTATCTTAATTTATCCAGCCTCAGGCACCGGCGGTTGGGAATCATCGCTGCTGAATACGCTTTGTCCCGGCGATAAGGTCCTAGCCTTCGAGACTGGACATTTCGCAACACTGTGGAAGAACGTCGCTGTTAAACTGGGTCTGGAAGTGACCTGGGTGGAGGGAGACTGGCGTAAAGGTATCGATGCGGATGTCGTGCAACAGCATCTAATCGAAGATCAGTCACATCAAATCAAGGCAGTGCTGGCGGTGCATACTGAAACCTCCAGTGGCGCCACCAGCGATATCGAAAAAATCAGGAAGGCCATCGACGCGGCCGGACATCCCGCCCTGTACATGGTAGATGCGGTGTCCTCTCTGGCATGTACTGAGCTGCGGCATGATGATTGGGGCATCGATGTCACTATCAGCGCCTCTCAAAAGGGTTTAATGCTGCCCCCTGGCTTATGTTTTAACGCTGTCAGTGAAAAAGCCTTGGCAGCCAGCAAGGGCTCGACATTCCCCCACTCCTATTGGAGCTGGGATTCCATGCTGGAACTCAATAAAAAAGGTTACTTCCCCTACACACCAAGCACTAATATTCTTTACGGTCTTGATGAAGCACTCTCCATGTTGCTCGACGAGGGTCTGGCCAATGTATTTGAGCGGCACCGCCGTCTGGCCTACGCTACGCAATTAGCTGTAGCTGGCTGGGGATTGGAGAATCTTTGTGTAAACCCTGAGGAATACTCAAACTCCACCACCGCGGTATTAATGCCCGAAGGTCATGATGCAGATGCGCTCAGAAACATCATCCTGGAAAAATTTAATATGTCGCTGGGAATGGGGCTTGGGAAAGTTAAGGGCACCGTTTTCCGTATTGGTCATATCGGGGATTTCAACGAGTTGATGATGGCCGGGACTCTTAGCGGGGTCGAGATGGGCTTGAGCATTGCAAGAGTTCCTCATACCAAGGGTGGCGTGAATGCCGCGCTGGAATTTTTAGCAAGCTCGGCGTAAGACACAGCGCTTGCCAATGCCTTAGCGGCATACCGAGGTTTTGAAACTCGCACCTTACACGGAAAATAATACTAAGAATAAGTACCGGAGTTTTCATGGATCCATCTACTGCTGTCAGTATGAGCCCTGCAGTTTCGCTTCTGGGCTTCGCCGTTGTGATTTTTCTCCTGCTTTTTCTCATAGCCAAATGGAAGTGGCATGTCTTCTTCGCCCTGTTAGTTCCGATCCTGCTATTCGGCATTCTGCCGGGTGTGCAGCAGAATAACTTTATCGATGCCTTCGAAACCGGATTCGGAAATACTCTAGGATCTATCGGCGTGGTGATCGTGCTTGGCTCCATCATCGCGGAGGCACTTAAACATACCGGGGCGATTCAGGTCATCACTAAATCTATGGTAAATCTGATCGGCTCTAATCGAATGCCGCTGGCATTAACCCTGACTGGGTTTGTCATCGGCGTCGCCATTTTTTCAGACGTTGCCTACGTTATTCTTAATCCCCTCGTGCACTCCGCAGCCAAGAGCATGGGCGTAAGTATCGCCGTAATGTCCACCGGCTTAGTCGGCGCGCTGCAATTAACCCATGCGATTGTTCCACCTACGCCGGGGCCACTAGCGGCTGCCGCCCTAGTAGGCGCCGACATCGGTAAGACAATTATCTTTGGCAGTATCGCCTGCCTGTTTGGGTCCATAAGTTGCTGGGCCTGGGGAGTCTATGTCGCGGGCCCGCGCATTAAGACCCAAGCCTCAGATGAATTCGATGGCAGCGATTTTGAGCACGCCGAAGAAGAATTGCCCAGCACCTTAAGCTCCTATATGCCCATAGTGATTCCCATCGTGCTGATAGGCACGCAGAGCGTCGTCAGCCTGGTTTTCGAAGAAGGCCATATGCTCAGAACTATTTTTTCCTATTTGGGTTGGCCGGTAATCGCCCTATCAGTCGGTGTATGGTTAGCCTACCGAAACATTAAAAGTGTCGACGCGCGGGAAAAGGCCAAAGATCAGTGGGTGGAAGCGGCGCTTAGAACCTCTGCAATGATCCTGGTTGTTACCGGGCTTGGTGGCTCGCTGAGTGCTATATTGCGTGGCACACCGGCGGTTGATTTTATTGCCATGATATTTGCCGACTACGGACTGCCAACCATATTGCTACCCTTCGTGATAGGCATTATTGGCAATCTGATTACCGGTTCTACCACTGTTGGTGTTATCACCGCCGCATCGCTGGTCGCACCCATGCTGGGAACACTGGGCTTATCACCAGAAGCTGCCATGCTGGCAGGTGCCAGTGGTTCGGTAATTATTAAGTACGTGAATAGCAGTTATTTCTGGGTGTGTACTTCGTTGACCAAATTGAGTGTCGCTGACGCCGTGTTTAGTTACGGGGGCGCGACTCTGGTCGGCGGCATTACGTCTTTTGCGGCTGTCTGTGTGATGTGGGTTTTAGGATTTATTTAACTTTGTAAGAGTTACTCTGCCAAAGCCATCTCTAGAACCCGCGCCACATGAATAGCCTCTCGCCCTGTCCCGCCCTGAATCTGGTGCCGGCAACTCGTGCCATCCGCAACGATCAAACAATCGGCATCGGCCTCTCTTACTGCTGGCAGTAGACTTAGTTCCCCCATCTTCATCGAAGTATCGAAATGCTTGGCATCGTAGCCGAAAGAACCGGCCATGCCGCAGCAACTGGATTCTACTGTCTCCACGATTAGCTCTGGGACCATTGCCAGTACTTGCTGAACCGACGACATGACTGCGAATGCCTTCTGGTGACAGTGCCCATGCAGCAGCGCTCGTTTTGCCGGCAAAGATTTTAGTTTCAGCTGTAGCTTACCTTTGGCTTCTTCTGCTGCTAAAAATTCCTCGAAGAGAAAAGCATGTCGGGACAGGGCATTCGTCTCATCACCAGGAAGTAGTGACACAAACTCATCTCGTAAAGTAAGTAAGCAGGAAGGCTCAAGCCCGACGATAGGTATGCCCTTCTCCACAAAAGGCTTGAGGCTAGCAATAACACGCTGTGCCTCTGCTCGTGCCTCATCCACCATGCCGCTGCTGAGAAAGGTTCGACCACAGCATAGAGGTCGACCTTTATCGGCTGGTTTTGCCGCGTGCACCGAATAACCTGCCGCGGTTAGCACCGCCAATGCGGCTCTGGCATTTTCCGGCTCGAAGCAGCTATTGAACGTGTCTACTAATAGCACCACGTCTTTGCCTGTAGTAGAAATCTCTAACTGAGACGGCACTTCGATTTCTGCTCGAAATTGATCACTTCGCCACTTTGGCAGACCGCGTCTGGCGCTAAAGCCCAGCACAAGTTCCGACAAACTCTTCAAGCCGGGAATTTGATCTCGTAGATTTAGCAGGAAAGACAAGTTCCGCATATGATGAGCATAGCGTGGCAAATAGGCGACTAAACGGTCCTTCAGGGACAGGCTGTTATTTTTATAATACTGGTGCAGGAATTCAATTTTCATCTTCGCCATGTCGATGCCTGTTGGACATTCACGCTTACAGCCCTTGCAGGAAACACACAAACTCATTGTGTCGAACATCGCGTCCGAAGCGAGTGCCTCCTGCCCCAACTGACCGCTGACCGCAAGTCGTAGAGTATTTGCTCGGCCCCGCGTAAGATGCTGCTCATCTCCGCTTACTCTATAAGAGGGACACATGACCGCGACATCGGACTTTCTGCAGGCGCCATTGTTATTACACATCTCCAGCGCCTGGTTGAAGCTTCCAAAGTCCGACCAGTCCATGGTGGTGGCGATGGGCGCAATAGAATAGCCTGGAGCAAATCGAAAGAGGCTTCTGTCGTCCATTTTTGGAGGGCGTACAATCTTGCCTGGATTGAACGTGCCCGCTGGGTCAAAGCTGTCTTTTACCTCTTCGAATGAATCCACCATTCGTTGCCCGAACATGGGTAGGTGAAATTCAGATCTGGAAAGGCCGTCTCCGTGTTCGCCGGAATGGGACCCCTTGTACTCGCGAACAATTTCCAAGGTCTCCTCCACTATTGCTCGCATTTTCTGAGCGCCACTCTCTTCTTTCATATTGAGAATGGGGCGAACATGCAGGCAACCTACTGAGGCATGCGCGTAAAAGGTGCCAGTTGTACCGTGTTTTTGAAATATTTCACTTACCCGACGCGTATATTCTGCAAGATCTTTCAAATCCACTGCACAGTCTTCGATGAAGGAGACTGGCTTACCGTCGCCCTTCATAGACATCATAATATTGAGGCCAGATTTGCGTACTTCCCATATGGCTTGTTGGAATTCATTGTCCGTTGCTTCGACAACTGAATTCCCAGAACCCAAGGATTCCACTAACTCCACCAATTGAGACAGGCTGTGCAGTTGAGCAGCCGCTTCCTCACCAGAAAATTCAACCAACAATAGAGCCTGAGGTTCGCCCTGGACAAAGCGATCAACTGTCCCAGCGAATAGCGGAATATCTCTAGCCAGATCAATCATGGTGCGATCAACTAATTCAACCGCACTGGGGTTCAGCTCGACAATATGCTGTGTTGCTTCCATAGCTTCATAGAAGGAGGGAAAGTGGCAAACGCCGAGTGTCTTGTGCACCGGCAGGGGCTGCAATTTCAAATGAATACGCTGGAAGAATGCGAGCGTGCCTTCGGATCCCACCAGCAAGTGAGACATATTCGGGTTCTGTTGTGTAAGCACGTCGATATTGTAGCCACCGACGCGACGCAGTAGATCAGGAAAGCGCTGTGCAATTTCTTGCGCTTCCCTGTCGCCAAGAGCCAGCATTTTTTTGAGTAATTCAATCTGCGCCGGATCTTCATCAGTAAGTTGACGATCCTTCAGTGTCTTAAAATGCGCCTGACTGCCATCCGCTAACAGACCATCTATTGCCAGTACATTGTGAACCATATTACCGTAGCGAATAGAGCGAGATCCGCAGCTATTGTTGCCGGTCATTCCGCCCAAGGTTGCGCGATTGGCTGTAGAGACATCCACCGGGTAGAACAGTCCGTGGGGTTTGAGGAAGCGGTTTAGATGATCCAACACCATGCCCGGTTGCACACAGGCTGTGCGAGCCTCGGAGTCAAACTCGAGAAGCCCATTAAGGTGCTTGGTGGTATCAAGAATCAGCGCTTCACCGATTGCCTGGCCAGTTTGGGAAGTGCCAGCGCCTCTGGGTAGCACCGGAATACCTTCATCTACCGCTATCTGTAGGGCAATTTGTACATCCTGCTCTGTTTTGGGAACCGTAACCCCAAGAGGTTGTATCTGATAAATAGATGCATCAGTGCTGTAACGCCCGCGGCTAAAATCATCGAACATCACCTCGCCCTGCAATTCCTTTCTGAGGCGTGTGGCAAGCGTGCTGTCATTGCTATATACCATCTCTGTTATTCTCTTCTGCTTGGGTCAAATAGGCTTGTTCTTTATATCAGTCTTGCTCTGTGCCTTGCAAAATAAACTCAGCACGTTTTTCAAGTAGTTGACGGCGTTCGGGCCTCATATTACAAAATGGCAATACCCGCGAGAGCATGTAATCGACCAAACCTTTACATCAGTTATTTACATATCCCCCAGGCCTATTCTTAATTCTATAACTTGGTATTTACATATTCCTCAGACCTATTCTCATTTACTTTTCCCAAACTAAGAGAGACACTCAATCAACCTCATCTGAAACAGCTATGGACGGCACTAATAAGGAAAGAACAATGAGTCAAAAAAAGACTGATCGACGGGAATTTCTTAAGCGTAGCGCCGCTGTAGCGGGTGCTGTGGGCTTAGGAGCGGTAAAGCCAGCTCTTGGCCAGGATCATGAGCATACGCCGGTAGCGCCTGAGCCAGGGGCCTTTATTCGCGGTTCTGACGAAATGACGGCCTATGGCTCACGCTCCCGCTTCGTGGATTCGGTGCGAATTCCCCATGGTGGGCGGGAGTCTCCCGATGCCTTTGGCCTGGACTTTCATATCGCTACCCCGCTGCAGGATTCAGTGGGTGAAATCACCCCCTCCTCGCTCCACTATATGGGCACTACGCGTGGTTCCTTTGTGCCGGACATCGATCCGGATGAGCATCGGCTAATGATTCACGGCATGGTGGATAATCCGATTGTGTTCAGTATGGAGGATTTGAAGCGCATGCCCTCTGTGACTCGCAAGCATTTCATCGAATGCGCGGGTAATCGTTCGCGCAGTAGCCACACGACTATCCAAGAAACTCATGGGATGACTAGCAACGCCGAATGGACTGGCGTGCTTCTGTCTACTGTATTAAAAGAAGCTGGCGTGCACGCCGATGCGGACTGGGTTGTGGCGGAAGGCGTTGAGGAAGTGAAAGGCGCGTCGAGCATTCCTATGGCGAAGGCCATGGATGATTGTTTATTGTGCTACGGCATGAATGGCGAGCCAGTGCGCCCTCAGCAAGGCTTCCCGTTACGTCTACTGGCACCCGGCTTCGAAGGCATCTTTAACGTGAAATGGCTGCGGCGCATCAAAGTGGTGGATGAGTATTACATGACCTACAACGATTTCGGTCATTTGACCCGTGATCCAGTTAACGCCGCGTTAGGTTATCAGATTGGTCCTAAATCGGTTATCACTTATCCCTCCGGCGGGCAGCAATTACCTGGCGCTGGCTTCTATGAGATCGGCGGTTTGGCCTGGTCTGGCGGTGGACGCGTAAGCCGCGTTGAAATTTCTACCGACGGCGGTCGCAGCTGGAAAGACGCTGACATTCGCGGTACGGCAGAGCCAATGGCACATACGCGGTTTAGCTTCGAGTGGGATTGGGATGGCGCCGAGTGCGAGCTGCAATCACGCTGCATCGATGAGATCGGTCAGATACAGCCTTCGCGTCAGCAAGCATTGGATTTCTGGAGCACAGATGGCGAGCGCGCCACTTTTGTGAAAGGACAGGACAATTCCATTCAACCTTGGCGGGTAGCTAGCGACGGGGGCGTTCACAATGCGATCAGCTAAGCAATGGACTGCTTTGAAAACTCTTCGAACTCTGCTACTGGTGCCAATACTGGCAGTAGGCGTGGTTTCCGTGCAGGCTCAATCGCCTTTGTACGGTGTTGGCAGAACGCCTACTGACAACGAAATACGTCTATGGGATATTGCCATCGGCCCTAAAGGCGAAGAACTGCCGGTAGGTAATGGTTCAGTAGATATGGGTTCGGAGCTGTACCTCTCAAAAGGCTGTGCGGGTTGCCACGGTACGCTCGGTAATGGCGGGATCGCGCCGCGCTTAATCAAGCGCGATGCTGGACCGAATGCGAACCCTTGGGATTACGGCCGTGTACTACCGATTCGCTCACCCTATGCAACGACGGTATGGGATTTTATCAATCGTGCCATGCCCCTCGGCGCTGAAGGCACCTTAACCGCGGATGAAGTGTACTCGTTGACCGCCTACCTGTTTTTTCTAAACGACGTGGTTGAAGATGGCACTGAACTCAACGAGATAACTCTGCCGCAGATTCAAATGCCAAATCGCACGAATTGGGAGCAGGTTCCCGATTGGCTACCTGGCCAACCACGGCTTGAGGGTTATCCTTACTAGGCCTGGTAATCGGTCTAGCTACTGCAGCTCTATAAAAAGGGGCTGATTTATTCTTGGAGAATAAATCAGCCCCTTTTTGTTTTTTAGGTAATCGACTTTCTTGTTGTTAGCAAACCTCTAAGAGCAATAAACAACTGTAGTTTTACTCCGAGTCCATTTCTAAATTCAGCGCGGTGCACCTACTTGAGTAGTCAGCACAATTGACAAAGACTCAGAGTAATTGAAAAATTCCCTCTAGCGAAAAACTACTGTATTTTTACTCTGATCCCTTAGTTTTAGTTAATCAAGAGCAGACACATGACAGACAAGGACATGCGACGGTCTATTGATACATTGCTCGTGCATGACGAGCGTCACTCCAAAGGCGCTGTGGCTCCGCCGATTTATCAAACGTCACTTTTTACTTTCGATTCCTATCAAGCAATGGTCGACCGCTTTAGGGGTGAGACAGATCATGCTGTCTACTCTCGCATTGATAATCCGACTGTGTCTGTGCTGCTGGAGAAGATCTGCCTATTAGAAGGCGGTGAAAAGGCCCTGGCATTCTCAAGCGGGATTGCGGCAATCAGTAACGCAATACTCGGCTTGGTAAAAACAGGCGATCGAGTTGTCTGCGTTAAGCATTGTTATCCTGATACCTACCGCTTGTTGCAGGTAATCTGTGCCCGATTTGGGGTTACGACGGAATTCGTTGACGGCACTGACCTTTTTGCAATCGAAAACGCCTTGCCCGGTGCCAAACTTCTCTTTCTCGAGAGCCCTACAACTCTGCTGTTTGAAGAGCAAGACCTCACCAGTATCGCGGCGCTTGCAAAGGCGGCTGATGTCACAACGATAATCGACAACAGCTGGGCAACACCGATTTTTCAGCAGCCGCTTAAGTCCGGGATCGATCTAGTTGTACACTCCGCTTCAAAGTACATCTCTGGACACAGCGACACCGTCGCCGGCTTGTTGGTCGGTAACGGCTCACTAATCGATAAATTGGTCAATGAGACAACGCCCTATCTCGGCGCCAAGTTATCGGCATCCGAAGCGGCGTTGTTGTTACGCGGATTGCGAACGCTGCCGCTGCGCCTGCAACGTCATCAGGAGAGTGCGCTGATCATAGCAAAGCGCATTTCCGACCATCCGACCGTAACCGCAGTGCACCACCCGGGTCTTAGTCCCGCGCCCTGCTCCTTATTGAGTGGCTATGGTGGTCTATTCAGCTTTGAAGTTGATAATTCGATCAACATCCCGGCCTTTTGCAATTCATTGGACTTGTTTCGGCTTGGTGTCAGTTGGGGTGGGTACGAAAGCCTGATTATGCCGGCAGAAATTTCTATCAATCAGGCAGGGTCACCGAGTGCAGCGATAGACTTTGGCGTTCCAACCAGACTCATTCGCTTATTCGTAGGGCTCGAGGATCCAGAAGATCTTTGGCAAGACCTCCATGCGGCACTTGCCTCGGCGCTGTCTAGCGAGACCTCCAATGCGTAAACCCATTTCCCTTTTTGAAGCAGCACTGCCGCTTATCACTATGCTGGCTTGTCTTGTGATTGGCGGATTTTTCTTCCCAATGGGCACGGAGTTGTTGGTACTCGTGATGCTCATCGCTGGCGCCGTGGCCGGTGTTATCGCAGTACGGCATGGTCATGACTGGGATGCTATTCAACGGACGACAGGCGGAAAAATTGCATCAGTACTACCGGTTATTCTGATCTTGTTGTCGATCGGCATGTTGATTGGTACGTGGATGTTCAGTGGCACCATACCAATGTTGATCTATTATGGAGTGCTGTTGATCGATCCGCAGTACATGATCATCACTGCGTTTCTAGTGACTGCGATGATGTCCCTAACCGGCTCATCATGGGCAGCGGCGGGCACAATCGGTGTCGCGCTAATGGGAGTGGCTGCTGCAATCGACGCACCGTTAGCCGCAACTGCAGGGGCAGTAGTTTCCGGTGCTTATTTTGGAGACAAACTCTCACCCTTGTCTGACCAGACCAACATCTGCGCAATCAGCGCCAATGCCAATCTTTATGATCACATTCGTAATATGGTCTACACGGCAGGGCCATCTTTTGTAGTTGCCATGCTGGTTTACTTTGTTGCCGGCACAATGGCAAACAGTAACTCAGCGACAGGATCAGATATCGATTACCCTATTCTTCGCGAAATCGAGCAGGCCTACACCGTGAGTTGGCTCGTATTTATACCCGCGCTAATAGTCATTCTGGGGACATTCAATCGCAAACCAGCAGCCCTGGTAATGGTAGTTTCCTCAGTTACTGCAATGGCGGTTGGAATCAGTGTGCACGGATTCAGTGCCTACAATGCAATCCTAAGCGCCACCTCAGGGTTCAATATGAGCATGATCGACACGATGACGAATGCGCCTAGTGACATGCTCCAAACCTTGTTAAACCGTGGCGGCGTCAACTCGATGTCGACCACACTCATTATCATTGTTGCGGCGTTTCTACTTGCCGCCGGCATGAATGTGTCTGGCGCGCTGGACAAACTGCTGCAAACGATGCTCGAGCGTGTGCAATCTGTATTCGGTCTAATCGCAGCAACGCTGGCATCAGGTGCCACGATGATTGCACTGACCAGCCACGGTGGTGTCACGGCACTAATCGTCGGCGGGTTGTTTCAGGATAGCTATCGCGAGCGAGGATTAGCCCCTGAGAACCTCTCTCGTTCACTAGAAGACTCAGTGACAATTCTCGAACCACTACTGCCTTGGACCGTATCAGCTATCTTCATGGCAACAACTCTTGGTGTACCTACTGCGGAGTACATGCCATGGGCAGTGTTTTGTATGACTGGCTGGATATTTTCGTTATTACTGGCTGCATTTTATTCGCGAACTGGTTTTGGATTGAAGTCGCTGTAAGTTAATGGACTAAAAACGTGGTCTGTCCACGATTTATCTAATCCCATTTCTTACTTGAGTGGAAATTTAGTTTGGGAAATAAAGGCATTCACTGCGGATAGCAGGTTTTGGCTATTATTGGAAACGACGAAAACTGACTCTTCGCGCTGTCCCGGCGTAAGGTCATGGTGATCGATCAGAATTATTTCTTCGCCGTGTGACGGGATAATTTGACCATCGAGCGCATAATATTCAGCCTCAGCGATGGCATCGAGCTGCCCGATATCGAACTCTGCATATAGCTGAGCGAAGGTGTCGGTCGTTCTGACGATAACTCCATCTGGCGCACGACGATTAACATCGCGCTCAGCCGCCATCCCTACAACGACCCCGACGGTCTTTCCAATGAAATCGGTAATGTGTTCATAGCGTTCCTGGTCTTCAGGATTAATGCGCAACGCCCTTCGCTCGTAAAGAAACGGCGCAGAAAATGTCGCTCCTGGATGGGCACGGTCTGGAAAATTCGCCACATTGGTTGCGACTAAATCGACTTCATCTGTGCTGGCTAGTAGCCACGATTCATTAAAAGGAACGACGACCCAAGAAATTTCCAGCTCCTGCTTCGGCAGCAAACTGCTCGACATACTGTCTGATCCAGAGCTGCGAGTCATACTGATTAGTGGGGGCGCCCGATGTCACCGCGACGGTAAGCACGCCTGATCTAATCGTCTGGATTTGCTGATCTACTGACGCATCCACTTACAGCTACACAAAAGCAGAGCACAGTAATCGTTGTTACTAGCTTGTTCATTTCATTAATCCTCAAAATTCCTAAATATTTTCCTGAACTATTCCCGCAAGATACTACAAGTATTGGCTACTAGGGAGCTGGATGTCAGAGAAGGTCAGGCTGACACCTACAGTTTAGCAACTAAATGAGCGAGGTGGCCTGATTTCGATTAGCGCTATGGATTGCCGTAATAGAATGCCAAGGTGACTTCACAGTTTCTATCATCTGCTGTATTTTACGTATTTTACTTTGTTCCTTTCTTTTCAGTAGTCGCATTCGAAAATGGAGTATCGCATGACACCACTTTGGCAACTCAGCGCCACCGATCAGGCAGCAGGTATTCGTGATGGAAGATTTACCTCAACCGCTCTTGTTGAATCTGTGCTTGAGCGCGTGGCGCAAAAAAACCCCGAACTAAATGCCATCGTCGATCCTATGGGAGAGACATGCGCTATTGGCATCGGAAAAAGCCGATAACGCCGTAGCAAGTGGAAGAAAACTAGGACCCTTGCACGGAGTGCCCGTAACCATCAAAGTGAATGTCGATACTAAAGGGAGGCCAACTACCAACGGAATGGAGGCCTTCAAAGATGTCATCGCGCCAGACAATTCACCCCTCGTACAAAATCTGTTGAACGCGGGCGCCATCATCATTGGTCGCACCAATACGCCAGAAATGTCCATGCGCTTGACTACGGATAATCCGCTGTATGGCCTCACACGGAATCCTTGGAATTTGGAAATGTCGCCCGGCGGATCGTCCGGGGGAGCGGCTGCATCTGCGGCTGCGGGTTTTGGCGCCATTCATCACGGCAATGATATTGCAGGTTCGCTACGTTACCCTGCCACGGCCTGTGGCTTAAGCACTGTTAAGCCAGGGCTGGGCCGGGTGCCAGCCTATCTTCCTTCTGCAAAAGCTGAGCGCGGCATTCTGGCACAACTCATGTCGGTGCAAGGTGCAATTTGCCGCGAAGTAAAAGATGTGAGGCTCGCGACACAGGTGTTGATCGGACATGATCCCCGCGACCCCTGGCATGTGCCGATGCCTTTTAGTCAGCCAGGCTCGAGTTTATCGAAAATTGGTTTTTGCCGTGAAGCCCATGGCTATCCCATTCATGAGGGCATTCTTGCCAACTTGGACCGGGCTGCGTCCATTCTTGAAGACGCGGGTTACCAGGTAGAGGAGATTGAGACTCCTCCCATTGCTGAAGCCTGCTAAAGCATGGCTTCAGGTAACCAACTTCGAAATGAAGAAGACTCTCGAACCTGTGTTCAAAGAACACGGTAGCGACATCATCAATCAGATTTTCGGTTGTTATTACAAACTGGAAGACATGGTGGATGCCGAAGGTTATCTATTCGGTATTGCTGAACGTACTCGCATGGTACGCGAATGGAATCTTTTATTGGCAGACTATCCACTGATATTGACGCCTTTCTTAATGCGGCCAGGCTATCCCAGTGACTTTGATGAAACCTTCGAAGGAGTTAAAGACCTTTTTGATTCCTCCATTTACAGTTACGGCGTGAATTATCTGGGCATGCCTGCGGGCGTTGTGCCGGTGGATCTGGTGGACGGCCTGCCATCGGGAATACAGCTGATTGGTCAGAAATGGCGAGAAGATCTAATTCTAGATGCCATGGAGGTCATCGAGAGTGCTACAGGCGTAATGACGCAAAAGCTTTGGGATCGAGAATCAGATTGAGAGGAAGCGAAGGGGTCAGAGTAAATATCCAGTGAATCAGAAGCTAATAGAGACACCTAGAGACGGTGACTATGGAACTGCCCTGTTGAGTATTCATCCAGATGAACGTGCGTTGCTTGAAAGCGGCGAGCCAATTGAGCAACTACAGCTGCAAGCCCTTAGACTATCCTATTCAGAAATTAAGTCAGTGGTAAATGGAACCAAAGGACACCAATAAGTGAATAACTTAAATGTGCCCTTAGCTTCTTTCTCTAATCCAGAGCGAACACCCACAGCGCGGCCGGATCCTGACTAGCTGGCACAAAACCAGAAAACCGGTTCTGTAACCCTAACCAAACACCCGTGTGAATATTGAGCTGCCCCGCAACAACCGCAACATATTGTTTTCCATCCACACTGTAAGTAATGGGAAACGCAGCAGGAATAGAACCAAGCGTAGTCTCCCATAAGATTTCGCCAGATTGTTGATCAAATGCCTTAAAGGTATTATCGAGATACCCTAGGAACACTAGCCCTCCAGCGGTGGCCAAACTCGCAGATGCCGGCACGACTTCCTGCCGGTATTGCCATGCCAATTCTCTGGTTTTGAGATTAATAGCCTGTAAGCGACCGTAGTTGCCATCGGTGTTTGGTACCGGCCTGGTATCTGCACGTAATCCTGATGAGAGTAAGGTGCCGGTATCGTCGAGCAGCGTGTCCATACAGACTTCGAATATAGGCACGAACAGGAAACCAGTATCATTGTTAATAGAGGAAGCGTGCCAGTTGCGTCCACCTTGATAGTAAGGACAGACCGTTCGAACTTCTTCCGCATCGGGGAAGACATTGGGGTTGGGAATTTTTTCTCCAGTAACAGGATTTATCGCGCTAAAAAGATTTTGTAGGCCAGAATCGACTGAAAATAGATACTCACCGGTTGCTGCATCTAAGGCATCGAACAGTGCAGGTTTGCCTGCGGTAACGATTACCTTTTTCATTTCACCATCGACTTCCAACTCGACAATGGAGCGCTCAAAAGCCCAGTCCAAGTCGAACTGATCGTTGGCTACATGCTGGTAATGCCAAACAAGTTCACCGGTAGCAGGCCGTAGCGCTAAAGTTGTGTTGGTATAGAGCGCATCATTGTTTACACCGCCTACACCCAGGGAATAAAGCAAGGGACCGGTATTGTAAGTAGGCGATACACCGTAGAAGACAAGGTCCAACTCGGCATCATAGGCACCTGTGTTCCAGACCGATCCACCCTGACGTTCCTCAAGAGGTATATTATTCCAGGTGTTTCCACCGGGTTCGCCCGGCCTAGCCAAAGTATTAAAACGCCAGGTCTCAGTTCCAGTCTCCAAATCGATGGCAAAGATAAAACCACCACCGGGAACAAAAGAAGCTGCCACCCCTTGAATGACCTGCCCACCTGCGATAGTTGGCGCACTTCTCAGCGCATAATCGGTGACCTCGCCAGTATCTACGGCATGGTCCCAAATGACTTCGCCTGTTCGAGCGTTAAGTGCCACCATATGCAAATCTGAAGTAGGCACCAAGACTTTATCTTCATACAGTGCAATTCCAAACTTATGGCTGGTCACTGTTTCTCCGTCATGAGTGTAGCGCCAAAGCAGCTCACCATTGGTAGCGTCCAATGCCAGTACAACATCGCCCGCACTATAGAGAAACATGATCCCGTCATGGACTAAAGGCGTCGGCATGTTATTACCCGCCGTCACTTCTTGAGTCCAGGCTAACTGAAGATCAGCAACGCTTTGTTGGTTGATTTGATCGAGATTAGAAAAACCGAGATTATCGTAAGTGCGGCGCCAGGTTACCCAATCCGAATCTGGCGGATTCTGTAAGACTTCATCGGTGACGGAAGAATAGTCACGAAGTAAGGGAATAGAATTAGCGTCAGCCGTAGCGGACTCTAATGAACTCGCTGCATTACTGCCATAGCGTTCGAGAATTCCGCCAGAATTTTCCTCTGCCTCGGCTTCTTCATCTTGCTGGGCAAAGCTTGCTCGCACAAGAGAATGACAGCACGATGAATCCAGCGAGTAATTTCGGTATTATTTGCTTCATTCTATTCCCCTATTTGTACGGAAAAGAATACTGGAACGAACCACACGTAGGCAAACTCGAGTGAGTTACATACATGAGATATGTCCCTGAATCGCTTCAGTCATTATGGCAGAGCAAACACATAAACATTAGTACCGCGACTCGGACGTAACTCCGGCGTCAGGTTTACTTGTCCACTGCCAGTATTAACCGCGACATATTGTTTCCCATCGACGGCGAAGGTAATCGGATAGCCACTAACAGAAGAGCCAAGATTAACTTCCCACAGGATCTCACCAGTGTCATGGTCATGGGCGCGAAAGCGGCCATTGGAATCGCCACCGAAGATAAGTCCACCGCCTGTGGCGGCCAGCGACATGGTGCCAGCGCGTTGTTCATAGAGCCATTCGGTCTTGCCTGTCTCCGCCGAGATGGCACGGACTGTTCCAAGGTTCTCTGTGCCCGGAGTTAGCTGATGGCGAGCCGCCAATGAATAGATGGCCAAGCCGCCTTGGCCACCCGCAGTTAACGCTTGGGCAGTCTCACTTTCGAAGTTTGCAGTGGCCATCATATTTGCGCAGGTATTTCGAAGTGGGTAATACATGGTATTGGTCAGTGGGCTATATGCCCCCGCTTCCCAATCTTTGCCACCGGTCCACGTCGGGCAAACGAAAACCACTTGTTCCGATTCACGGAATACTCACTTCGGGGTTTTCAGTGACGGCGCCGGTTGCACCATCAATATCTTGAATAACGTTTTGTTGCACAGTAGGGGTCGCCCAGAGAAATTCACCGGTAGCTCGATCCAGCGTGTAGACGACACCGGTCTTGCCCGGAATGCCAGTAATAACTTTGCGGACTTCACCGAACTCAAGGTCTGGATTTATCCACGTCACCGCATCAGGGTCGGGTGCCACTCGGGTTTCAACTAATAACCTTTCGAAGGGGTGATCTAAATCCCAGTGATCATTCAAGTGCTGGTAGTACCAGCGCATCTCTCCGGTATCTACTTCCAAGGCCATAGTAGAATTGTGATAAAGATGCTTGTTGTCCACACCACCGAGATAAAACTTCGGTGCCGGAGAGGTGACAGAAGTACCAAGAATGATGAGCTTAAGCTCGGGGTCGTAGCTGGGCACCATCCACGAGCCAACATGCTGCCGCTGATCGAAAGGCACATCTCCCCAAGTTTCGTCGCCCGGTTCGCCTGGCGCCGGTATTAATCGGCGTCGCCATAACTCTGCACCGGTGCTGGCATCGTGTGCCGTAATGACGCAAGCGTTGGGGCCACCCCATGGCCGGCAGCTACGACCGGAAATGACTCTACCGTCGGCGATGATGGGCCCGGAACTGTGCGTAGCAGAGTTGACTTTATAGTCAAAAATTTTCGTTTCCCAAACCATTTCACCGGTGAGGGCATCCAGAGCGAAAACAAAATTGTCATCGCTGGTATTAATAATGAGGTTTTCGTAAATCGCTAGATTACGGTTATTACGGGCATTGCCTCCAACCATCTCATAGAGATCGTCTGGAATATCACGGCGATATTCCCAGATGAAATCGCCGGACTCGGCATCTATCGCCTGAATAACATCGTTAGCCTGAGGTATATACAAAATACCGTTATAGGCCAAGGGTGTTATTTCGCCGGTTCCGATCTCTAAATCGCGAGTCCACACCATGCGTAATTGATCTACGTTGCTGCGATCTATTTGATCCAGCGGGCTGTAGCCCCAACTATCTAGGGTGCGGCGCCACATTAACCAATCGCTATCTGCAGGATTTTGTAACATCGCGTCGGTTACTGGCACAAAGTCGTCTTGCGCTAGAGAATTGGGCGGCAGGGAAAGAAATAGAGCGAAACAGACGAGATACTTATAGCATTTTATTCGCGGAGTATGATCAAACATCGGCGGGCTCCTAGGGGCTGGTTTCCTTGAAAAGAACAGCTCTTTTCTTGTTCTTTAAAAGTCTTTGAGAACCACCCTACCTGATGTTTTAGAAATTTTCTATGGCGCCAGATGTTCTGTTATCGCTGTCATAAAGGCAGAGTTGTAGTTCTAATGTTGCCGCGGTAGTGCCGGGCTCTGAGCCGCACTAGAAAGCACGCCTAATTGCTTAGATTAAGAACCGCCTATAGCCTACACTGAAGGCGTACGTATCATTTGGGCGCAGTCCTGAAGTACCCAACCTATAGTTCAACTTGTAGGGGGTCAAAAAATGTTTACGATTCGCAAATTCTGTTTTTTATTCTTGTATTAATCCTACCTCACTCTCTGAATGCACAGAGGTGTCCCTAAATCGCGGGTCTCTGGAAGGGGCATATGCGTATCGTTACCTCTCCTAATCTACGTTCTGATGACTTGGTCGCAGGCGGTGTAGTAATCAGCGAAGCTGATTTAGAGTTAACGATAATCGCGCAAGACGGTGAGGTATTCATTGGCTCTTCACAGCTCTCGACAATGGCCCGCGGAGCTAAACCCATTCACGTCTATGGCTCAGTTCGATCAACCGGCCGTGAAGGGATATTTATCGAATCCCTACGCGGTCATGGCAGCTCTGATTCGAAGACAACAACAATTTTGAGTACTGTTATTCATCACTAGGCACTGACAGTATTGTTTCCTGCTGCGCGAAACTCCAAAAAGAATAGTCGAACTCACAGCAGCGTGTTGCGATGCTACTACCAATATCTCTCAGCGGACTAGTATTCGTTGAAATTGCGTTTTGCTTGCTTTCTAGCTCAAGTTATACATCGCTATCAGGATTCTGGTCTGAATTAAAACTGTCGTTGCAGAAGCTGCAGAATCTCTGCGCGGTTGTTGACCGTTTGATTAGTTATAATAACGAACGGATACAGGCCATCGGGTCCGCGTATGTAGCCGGCGAAGTTGTAGACGCCAGTTAAGGTACCACTCTTGCGTAGCACTCCGCCCACCTCTTGCAGCAGATCGGCATAGGGCTTAAAGACTTCGAGAATACGCATCATGCCGGCGGCAGTGCTCCGCTGGGTACGGGACAGGCCCGAACCCTCCAACATAAGCAGGGACTGTGGGTCGCGTCCGAAACTATCTCCGTATAATTCTGCTAGCTGTTGCTGCAGTGAAGCACGTGCTGCCTCGATCGTGGCTGGGTAGCCGCTGATTTGCGCCCCAAGTGTTAAAAAAAGCTGATTGGCGATGAAATTGTTGGAGTAGCGCAGCATGCCATCTAGGTTGTCGCGTAGCGATTGGGAACTGCGATGGCTATGAAAGAGTGTCCACTCGTCTGTCACGGCTTGTTGATGAAAGTCCGCATCGGATACGGTGATGCCTGAGTCTATAAGAAAGTGCCGAAACAGTTGTTGAGCCTGCCGCAAGCCAGCAACCGGGTCATCACCCAGATTAATGCGTTGTGATTCGCCTTGGGAGAGCTGCTCGCCTAGTTCGCGAGCAAGAGCTGTTAAGGGCGTCTGTGCCTCCCCCGTAACCAGGCTACCGTCTGTTGTCCAAGCCAGATTCACCGTGTTGAAATTTACAGCCAAGGCGCTATTGCGAGCAGCGTAGGGCTGATAACTTCCGCTCTCAATGGGTAGGTCGAGATTCGGTTCAAAGGCGGAGTCGTCCATGACTAGGCGGCGAATCTGCTGCAGTCCGCGCCGGTTCAGAGTATTGGCAATACGGGCAATCTCCTCGGACACCAGAAATGGGTCGCCTAAGCCACGGATCAACAGGTCGCCACTACCATTGCGATAAAAATGGGTCTCGAAGCGGAAGTCTTCGCCAAGCGTGGTCAGAGCCACCTGCGCTAGCGGGATCTTAAGAATGGACGCCGGCACCAACGGTATATCGGGGTTGAGGCTCACCAGCGTCTCACCACTTGGTGAGCGCAGCATCACGCCGCCATCGCCAACCAAAGTGACTAAACGATCCTGAGCCGCAACGGGTAGAGCCAGAGAGCAGACTAGCAACAACAGTAAAGGGGTGAACATGTGCAGAATGTGAGAAGCGTGTTTCAACTTATTTAGTGGCCGGTTGAATTAAAGGATTAGAGTAGTTCGATCGCCGAGCTTTGGCAATACTGATGGGGATTGGAGGCCAGAGCAGACGTGGAGGCATGTTAGGTCTATCCGCTCCTCTATGGCACCGTGCCATCATTCAGTAAAATAACTCTGCGCCTTTCTACCAAATTTACTGTATTTTACTTTAGTACTTTTTTAACAGTCTTTTTACCAGCTTTGAACTAGTTGACTATGAGAAAACTCGCACTGCTTCTGTTCATATGTACTATCCCAATAGCTCAGGGCCAAGTGGATGCGCCGCCTGCCTATCCTCGTGACGGGGCTATCAAAATGCTGGAGAACGAGCACGTCATCGTTTGGGATATTAGTTGGCTGAAACAGGACTACCCCATCCACCGTCATCGCTATGACCATACTGGCGTGTACTACAGTCCGGGTGACAGGATAATCACCTCGACTGACGGTGAGGCTCGCGAGGTCCATACAGACGCTTGGAACATTTCGTTTCAGCTTGCCGGTGTGACGCACACTGAGTCCGGCATTAGTGATGAACCACTTCGTGCCGTTTTTATTCAGATCAAACGTCCTGTTGCTGGCGCAATAAAAGCGAATTCATTACTGCCTCAGTTCCCGCATGATTCTCCGCTGGAGCGCCGCTCAAACGAGAGAGTTAAAGTCTGGGAATACGATGAGTACTTTTCAAGCACTGTTGACACGGCGCATTACCATGGCAATGATGCTGTGGTGGTCTGGTTTGATGCTGACACGCAAGCGCATGTGCATTTTATCTCGAGAGGTGCGGTACACAGCAATGACATTCCCACTGCAGCGACTGGAGCGTTTATCTTCGAGATCCTTTGATTAGTTCAGTGCTAACAAGGGATTGCTTTTTTGAAGTTGGACATTTCTTTCTAATACTATAAGTTGTCTAAACGCGCTAAATTTTTCGATGTCAGGAAATAAATGAATAGATAATTAGAAGGAACAGTTAGCCATTTAAGTCACTGCATCCGGGATTCACCGAAGGTAGAAACGCAAGGGCATAACATATGAAAATTTTGCTGAAATATCCTGCTCAAATTGGAAGCTTGCTACTGTGCACCTCTATAGCATGGTCAACTACGCAGGCTCAGAACACCGCACGGCCTGATCTGGGAGGCGTCTGGAGCAATGCATCGCTAACTAATCTCACACGCCGGGACGGCGTAGAAACCCTTGTCGTGCCGGCGGAAGAAGCAGCAGTTATGGCAGCTCGGGTACCAATTGGTGGTATTGAGGGTGGCTTTGATGAAGGTGATGGTGTCAATAACACACCTGCCGCGGCCGCAGATGACTTCGGCAGCAGGGCGTACAATAATTTTTGGGTCGATCCCGGCTCCAACCTGGCTCTGGTCAAGGGCGAGTATCGTACTTCTTACATAATTAATCCGGAGGACGGTCAGGTCCCGCGCCTGGAAAATCCTACCACAGATTATCAGCGTACCAGCTTCGGCAGCCGATACCTGACAGGCATCGGTAACGCGGACGGCCCCGAGGCCCTGCCACTATCGGAGCGTTGTATTTTATCTGAAGGTAAAGCCGGTCCAGCGATGCAAAGTGGACTCTATAACAACACATATCAGTTTGTTCAAACTGATGATTACGTGATGATCGACGTGGAACAAATGCACGATGCGCGAATCATTCCTACCTTTGACTCGGCAGAAGAGGCCCGTGCCCATCGCCGGCCCGAAGTCTTGCAGCAATACATGGGAGACTCTGTTGGCTGGTATGAAGGTGATGCTCTGGTAGTAGAAACTATCAATGTTAACCCTCAGCAAATGCAGCAAAGCTCTACAGCTATTACAAAAAATGGCAAAGTTACTGAACGCTTTATTCGTTATTCTGACTCTGAAATTGTTTACCGATTTACCGTGGAAGATTCTGACCTATACAGCCAACCGTGGACCGCAGAGCTTAGCTTTCATACCTCAGATGGCCATCTCTATGAGTACGCATGCCACGAAGGTAATTACTCCATGCCGGGCACTCTAGCTGGCGCACGTAGGCTAGAGGCAGAGCAAAGATAGTGCAAATGCACCCCTATGAAGGAAAATGCACTAGAGAAATACCTCAGCGAGCTTAAAGGTTCCGAAGGGGACGATCTCTTTGGACCCGACGCATTGGTGTTTAAGGTTATAGGAAAAATGTTTGCTCTAGTGTCGCAAAAAGACAAGCCTGCACGAATTACGCTCAAATGCGCTCCGGCTTGCGGAGAGGTTTTGGTGAACTAATTTGGGTCAGTCGTACCTGGTTATCACATGAACAAAAAACACGGGATAACAATTTGTCTCACCGGTGAGTTGCCCGATGGAATACTTACTGATTTGGCTGAAGGTTCATATAATAATGTAGCAAGCAAGCTAACCAAAATAGACAAGCTTAAACTTGAGCAACAATAACAAAATACCAAGAGGAGCGATTTATTTCTGTAACGTGATGTCGGAAAATAAATCTACCCCTTTTGTACTAGTTAGATGAACTGCCTATGGTCTCAACTCCTACCAGAGACACTTCTTCATCCTGAGCAGCCCTGACTCCGCTTGTTGCGATTGCGCCGATTAGCTGACCATTCCTATAAACCGGTACGCCTCCTGCAAATGTGACACCACCTTCTATTGCTTCGATGTCTCCTGCTTCAACTCGATTTCCATATTCCGCAGAAGTCAGACCGGTTTGGGTCACTACTAACGCTTTAGAGATGGCAAAGGCGAAAGTACGTGCTCCGGCTCCATCGATACGCCGTAGCATCACCGGATTGTTATTTTGGTCCGTTATTAGAATCGTGACATTCCATTCCTGATTTCGGGCGTAAGCTTCGGATGCCTCCATAGCTACAGTGGCTAGGTCATACGTCATCAGGCTAGGATCGTCTGCCCCTTGGGCGAGGACGGTTGTTGCTGAGAAAAATAGTAGGGCTGATAGAACATACTTGTAGAATCTGAGTGTCATTGTGGTTGCCTCGTATTTTTATTGGGACAGATCATTTTTCCAGAAAAATCTGCGAAGGTAAGAAGCCTGAACGGGGATGGACTTATTTAGTTGGCAGTTCACCCTGTTCCTCCTCTTTTGTGTGCAAATCCATACAGAATCCCCCCAAGAATAGTCCACGCCAAAACGATTCCCCATTCCTGCGGCCAGATCAATGCTGCGGGGCTCCCAGGCAGATAGAGCAAGCCCAGACCAATCGATAACACTAATGCCGAGGTGCCTACGAATTTACCATAACGTACTTTATAGGGTCTTTCCAGTTCTGGCTCCTTCTTGCGTAATACCAAAAATGACCAGGCCACCATGCCGTAGGCAATCACAATACCAAGACCGCCCGCGTCGACAACCCAGACCAATGCTGGGCGACCAAAGAAGGGACCGATAATAGACAGTGCACCAATCAACAGGATCGCATTTTTCGGTGTGTGATATTTCGGATGAAGCTCGCCAAGAAATTCTGGCAATAAACCCCCGTGGGCTAAGGCATAAATAGCACGGCTGCCTCCGAGGATGAAGGCATTCCAGCTGGTAATAATGCCGGCGAGACCGGCAATCAATAACACCGTACCACCTGCCTCGCCGTAGATGGCGGTATTGGCCGCTGCGGTCACCACCTCAGAAGAATTAATTGCAGCCTCGTCCAGAACCAGACCAACCCCTAGCACGATAAAGCCATACCACACGATAGCCATCGCTACGGAGATCATTAATACGGCGCCAATATCTTTAAACGGTAGGTCTATTTCCTCGGCGGCCTGGGGAATGGTATCGAAGCCTACAAACATAAACGGCACCATTACCAGCACCAATGTAATTCCTGAGACACCATCCTTAAACAAGGGCTGCATATTGCTAATGTCGCCGGTGAACAGAGCTCCGCTAACAAACAACACCCCTACAAGCAAAATAGCCAACACGACCACGCTTTGCACCAGCGCTACCATGCGCACGCCTATCACGTTGAGAACGGTCATAGTCACGGAGCCAGCTACGCCTACTAATACCCAGGACAGATAAACATCCCAACCGGCAATTTGCCAAAGGAAAAATTTATCAAGGCCCGGCATTAATGAATCCAGCACGGTTGGCAGAGCCACTGCCTCGAAAGTTACAACGGAGACGTAGCCGAGGATGATCCCCCAGGTGCAAATAAAGGAAGCACCGGAGCCTAGCGCGCGCTTACTGTAAACGTGCTCGCCGCCGGCAAAAGGTAAAGCCGAGGCAAGCTCTGCATAGGTAAGACCAATTAGTAATATCGCTGCGCCGCCGATGAGAAACGCTACAATTGCACCGAGCGTGCCTGCCGAGCTGATCCACGTACCTGACAGCACTACCCAGCTCCAGCCGATCATGGCACCGAATGCCAGAGCCAATACCTCTCGGCGGCCTAGCACTCGTAGAAATTGCGTTCTGCTTGCTTCCTTGCTCAAGTCACACCTCCTTCAGGGTTCTGGCCGCGGCTTAGGGCCGGTAGCGCAGATTGGTCCAGGCGGGAACCGTCGGTCGCTGAATAGCGATAAACCCATAATCGTGATTGTTGTGGCAGGTGTTGCAGCCTTCGGTAAGCGAATCATAAGCCTGCATAAATAGCGCGCTGTCCTTTGTCTCTACTGCTTCTTCAAGATCCTGCAATGGTTTGGCGGTAAACAGGGTAAGCATCTCAACAATGGATTCTCTCTTGTAGCGTGGACGCAGGACTATCATGTCCGCAATCCCCTCTTTGATAGCATCCACCGCATAGGCTGCCAGCGGCCAGTTCTGCGCATAACCAGCAAACCATAACTTGCCATGCTGCACCTGTAGAGATCCCATAAGATCACCCAGCCCCGGAACATAGTTGTTAGGGTCCTTCGGCGGCGGCTGTGCCATGGCGGAATTCATCTGCACTAAACTTAAGGTTAGAATTGCCAGCACTGCAATTATTCTACTTATTCGATTCTTCCTGTTCATACTTCTCTCTTTTTGGGCTATCGCTAGTTTATAACAGCTAGGCTCTTTAGTATTAAGTCTCGAACATACCTATTGAACCAATCTACTGTACGCATCCAAGCATCGGTTGCTGCCGCCGCGTCGTAACATTCGGGTGTGGCGTCGTTGAAAAACCCGTGCCTGGCGCCCGGGTAGAGATGGCCTTCATGGTTGACATTGGCAGCTATCAAGGCTTCCTCGTAAGCCGGCCAAGCTTCAACCAGCCGCGTATCGAGCGCCCCATGCTGCACTAATACTGCCGCCTTGATGTTCGGCACATCGGCAGCTGCTGCCCCACCACCGCAGAATGGAACGGCTGCTGCAAGATCATCACCTAGCCTTACCGCGAGTTGGTTGGAGACGCTGCCGCCGTAACAGAAACCGGTCACGCCAATTTTACCGCTGCAGTCTGGACGGTTTTTCAGCCAGAGTGCGCTGGAAACAATATCTTCAAATTTTTTTCCGTTGTCAATCTCACGAAAAAGTTTCCCGCCTTGGTAGTCATCGCCGGGGTAACCACCGACTGAGGTGAGCACGTCCGGAGCGAATGCCATGAAGTTGGCCAGAGCGAAGCGGCGAGCAACGTCTTCGGTGTGAGGATTAAGCCCGCGGTTCTCGTGCACAACGACAATGCCGGGCAGCGCGGAGGATATTTCGCGTCGACTGTCCGCACTGAAGGGGCGCACTAGATAGCCACGTATATAGCCGTTGCCGTCGGGCGATGGCAGTGTCTCATAGCTAGTAGTAATGCGTTCGTCATCGCGCGAGATCTGCTGCCCCATTGCATAGTTCGGCATTAACGCCTGCACTATGGCGCCAGCAGAGAGGCCGAGGACTGCAAACTTCTTTACGCCGCTCATAATTCACGCCGGCTGATTTCGTCGTGAATGTACTTGTTGTAAATTTCGATTGCTTCGGCTGGAACTGTGCGCTTTTCTTTTGTTGACATGATGTTCCCCCTGTTTTGGGCCGATTATGTACGATACCACTGTGATTCTAATGAATTGCCGTTAGCATGACTACAATTTGCAGCGGTTTTAGTCCATGATCAAAGCTCAACAAATAACCTTCACATCGATCAGCGCCAGCGTGGTTGTTACTCTCCAATTGAAGAAGCTCACCAACAAATATCCGGAAGCGAGCCTTACCCTTGAAAGAATGCAATCAGTGCGGAAAATGTTGTACGAAGTACGGTGGCGACGGCTTGTCGGTATCGGATGAGGAAATACAGCTGTGGGAGACCTTTAGACCCGATCTATACGAATATGTGCAGGACGGGGGTATCTGGACGGACCCTGCCACTGGCAAGCAATTGGATCGTTGTCCTTGGTTGAGAAAAACACCCAAAAAAGAAATCTATACCTGCGATATCTATATGGACCGCCCCGACGACTGCAAATTCTACCCAGTAACTATCACTCAAATGGTAGAAGACAAATGTGAAATGTTGGAAGTGCAAGATTTGACTGATACGAAGCGCGCGCAAGATAAGCTGAATAAGATCATGCTAGATAGCCGACCTCCCTACGAATCGTGAAAGAGAACGTCGATCTTATTATTCCGGCCCCATTTCCAGAAGCTACTGCTGCCCTATCGATTGAGCAATTATCCATTACGCCAGTTCGATTGAGTTCATGGAACAACTGATGAAGAGACAGTGTTCGTTGTTACTACTATTGTGGCTCTCCCTGCAGGCTTCCCAGCTGGGCATGGCTGCCGAAGACTATGAAGCTCCACGCACTCAGTGGGGGCTACCCGACCTTCAAGGGGTTTGGAATTTCTCATCTAATGTCCCGATGCAACGCCCCGAGGAATTCGGAGAGCAGCAATTTCTCACCGGTGATGAAATCCGAGCAGCACAGGGTCAGCGCTTTAGCTTGGGATCGGCAGATGCGCCAACGCGGTCGGCATCCGGCGTTGAAGCTTTTTACAATGACACCATCTGGATGGAGAAAATCCGCGGAGCAGGCAACGTGCGCACTTCGCTTATCGTCTTCCCACTAAATGGTCGCATTCCCCCGCTTGCGAAGGGCATAGAGAATCAACCCGGTGGAGAAATAGAAGTTGTAGGAGAACGTCCGGTGAGGTTTGTCATCGGCGGCATTGGCCGAGATGGTCCGGAGGATCGGGGTCTTTCGGAGCGCTGCATAGTGGGCTTTAACTCCGGCCCGCCGTTATCACCCAGCGTTTACAACAACAATTTGCAGATCGTACAGAACAAAGATCATCTGGTGATCCTGACCGAGATGGTGCATGACGCTCGACTAGTTAAACTCGAAAAAGGCCCGGCTCTGGATGAGAACCTAGGACTTTGGTCAGGTGACTCACGCGGTCATTGGGACAACGATACTTTGGTAGTTGTAACGCAAAATTTTAATGGCTTGACGCAAAGCTTCGATGGCTTCGGCACATCTAAAAACAAAGTACTCACAGAACAATTTACCCGAGTCGGACCACGAACCATCAACTATGAATTCACTATCGATGACCCTTCTACTTTTACTGAAAAGTTAAGCGCTATAGTTCCTTTAACTAGAGTAGAGTCTCAGTTGTACGAGTACGCCTGCCACGAAGGAAACTACGGCATGGCGAATATGCTGCGCGGCGCGCGCCGTAAAGATGCGAATGAAGTGTCGGATCGCGTAGCTGATTTATTCCGAGAATAAGGAAGTGAAATATTCACTCATAAATCAGCATAAAGATTTAATCAGAACACAAACGATGGAAAATGGTGGTCTCGATAATTATACAGAGGGCATATCAGATAAAGTGCTGATGTGACGCAGGAAGTGATTTGAGTATCAGTTACTCGTCATCTCTTGAATAAGTGACCCTATCAGCTCTCTAGACTTAGATCGAAAATCACTTCTTGCACGCCTTCTACAGCTCTTACTACCGCGCCTAGACTCTGCTGCACGGTACCAAGATTACCAGGGGTGCGCATCCCACCGCAGCCTTCGCAGTCTAATACCCCTGTGAGTATCACCACACCCTCAAGTACTTGCACGCCTATCTGCTGGGGCAGGTCTTCAGAGCGAGCAATTGTGGATTCGATCTGAGACTTAATCTGTTCGTCGTTGAATACAGGCATGCTTTCATTGATGGAGGCGTCATATATAACCGGTGCTGGGGAACACCCTACTAGCAAGGTAAGAGCCAGCAGAAGAATGGCAGACTGCTTACCGCTTCTACGTAAAAATATAATATTCAATTTAGCAACTACTCCGGTCATTAGACTTTGCTTCCCAAATTGGACTGCAATGATTCTAAATTTTGCTGTGGCGGTTTTGTCTCATCGGGTCTGGAATACGACCTCAACACCCCTCGCCCTAGCCGCTGCTAATAAGGTCTCTACCCTAATCCGGAAGTCGCCCTGCACAACCCACTCCATATCTAGCACTCTTAAAGAGTCCACGCCCTTTAGATCCTGCATCACGTTACTGAAAAATTTATCTGGGTCGATGCTGTGGATCAATAGTGGCGGTTCGCCAGCCCACCAATCTGCATCGTCCATAGTACCCTCCTCTGCCTCTGCCTCATGGAAGCCGGAGTTAACGTCAGAGTAGTGAACGAATAATTTCTCGCAAGACAGCTCTGCGATCTGCTTCTCCTCTTCGCAGCGCAGCAATAGAAAATCTCTTCTATTCATTAGCCATTTACCAAATTCAGCAGTGTACGCTCGACGGCGGCGCTGGTCATCGACACTTTGTGGCCGTTCTTCGCCAGCGGTCTGGCACCTATGACAGCCATCTGGCCTGCCATGCTGACCACTGCAGTATTAGTTGACGGCCAACTAAATAATTTTCGACCTCAGTAAGTTTCCATGGCACGGTAGCAACTCCACCTAAGACTATACTCGCAGACTCGACAAGATCGCCGTTCATATTTAGCACCGCGGCCACACTGACTTCGGCGTGAGTCCACGCTTCGCGGTCCATGATTTTATAATAGTGACTTATGCTGCTCGCTGAAGTGATGGGCAAGCTGACGCCCACTAACAGTTCGTCAGAGCGTAGAGAGTTTTCCGTCGCTGGGTCTTGGCTTGGCATAACAAAGAAGTTATCGGCGCTAACATTACGCTCGCCATCTGGACCCGCCACTATGAAGCTTGCATCTAATGCGACCAGCGCCGGCGCCACATCGGAAGGATGAACAATATAGCTTGGGCCACCACCATAGATCGCATGTTGTTGGTTCTCTCCGGTCACGGAGAAACATTCATTACCCCCAGCCTTGTAACAATTAAAACTGTTGCGGTAGTACCAACACCACGGGCGCTGGGTTACATTGCCAGACAAAGTTGCCACGTTGCGAATCTGTGGCGTACCAACGCTTGCAGCCGCCTCAGTCAACACATCGTTAAGGTCACTATTACTCAATTCGTCGAGAGTAATCAGGCCGCCGATTCTAATTGTGCCATTCGCGCTGCTAATCTCGTGCGCGCCTTCCACATTACGCAGGTTAATAATGACATCGCTTTTGTCAGTACCATCCTTGAGCTGTTGCAATAGATCAGTGCCTCCACTGGAGAATGCGACAGACTGACCATTGTTATGAGCCTGCGCAGCTGCGCTAACCGCTTCATCGACGGAACTCACATTTATATTAGTAAAAGCCTTCATGCCATTGCCTCCAGTATTTTATCTCGGGAGATGGGCAGCGAAGTCATGCGCGCACCGATAGCGTTACTGATGGCATTAGCCATGGCAGCCGGGGCAAGAATAATGCCACCCTCACCTACCGTTTTAGCACCGAAGGGACCATAGCCATCATCAACTTCGATAAAGGTAACATCGATCTCGGGGATATCTAAATGGGTTAGATGTCGCGCACGATAGTAGCCAGTGGTTAATGGCTGGCCACTAGCCGGGTCATATAGCAAGTCCTCGTGCAGCGCTTGGCCGATGCCTTGAATGGTCGCCCCGCGGATCTGATCGCGAGCGGTAGTTGGGTTAATGATGCGGCCCGACTCATGAACTGCTGTGTATTTTAAGATTCGCGTGGTGCCGATGCGGGTGTCCACCTCCACCTCTACGAAATGGGCGCCGAAGCACTGTCGAGTCTTCCCATCAGTGCTAGGGTTAGGAGTGGCTGAGGCGATTAATACGTCGTTGCCACTGGGCATGCCGTTATCGGCGATCTGTTGGTTAAGATCTTTTGCGGCCTGCATCACTGCGTAGCCGGTTTGAATAGTGGTGCGACTCCCGGACTCGCCTACTGAATAGGGGCAGCGGTCGGTATCGCCCGACACGACTTCTACTTGCGATAACGGCACGCCAAGTTCTTCGGCGGCGATCATCCCCATGGTGGTCTTAGCACCTGGACCAATGTCAGTGACGCCAACAAACAGAGTATATTGGCGCTGAGCATCAACTCTCACAATTGCGCTGCTGGTGCCAAGGCCTGCTCGGAACATCATGAAAGAGAAGCCCGAGCCTCGCTTGATAGGACCATCGTCGGAGCCTGGCGTGGTCCGCCTGCGAGAGTTCCAATCGAACTGTTCAGCACCGCTAGTGATAACTTCTTCCAAGGAATAATTTGTAAATGGCCTGTCGTCAGTTGGCCTGCGCATATTCTTCAGAGCGAACTCTACCGGATCTAAACCAAGTTTATAGGCCATCTCGTCCATCATGGACTCCACACCATAAAAGCCATGTGGTTCAGATGGCGCACGAAAGTTACCGGAGGTAGTGCGGTTAGTATAGACAGGAGAAATACTGCGCAGCCTATTCGGGCAGGCATAGGCGTCCATGCCACTAATACCGCCGGAGTTCTTGCGATATGGCCCCATACCACTGTAGCCACGCATCTGGATGGCGGTGACGGTGCCGTCGTTCTTCGCGCCAACCTTGTAATACTGCACAGTAGGCCAGCGGCCGTGCACGCCAAGCCAGTCGTCGCGCCTTGAAAATTCCAACATCACCGGTGCACCGGCATGCTTAGATAAGATTGCGGCAACTAGATCGGCATCTTGGTTCTGATTCTTGTTACCGAAGCCGCCACCCATATAGTTGCAAACGATGCGCACCTGATGGTCTTCCAGGCCGAGATCGCGGGCGGTGTCGTGGCGGCAATTAGAGATGCCCTGAGTCGGCGAGTATAGCGTGAGCTTGTCTCCCTCCCAATGAGCTAATGCCGCACGAGGTTCCATCTGGGCGTTGTGAATAAAGCTGGTCTCATAACGTTCTTCAAATATTTGATCGGCCTCGGCAAAGCCTGCTTCAACATCGCCCAAGTTCGACACCATAGGCTCGAAGTTATTGCGGAAGTCGGGGCAGAGATTACCGTCAGGCCATACCTTTGGCGCACCCGACTCCAAGGCAGCTTCTGGCTCTAATACAAAGGGCAGTTCTTCGTAGTCTACTTTGATGAGCGCCAGCGCCTGCTCGGCAGTGTGTCTATCGATAGCGGCAACCGCCGCGACAGAATCGCCAACGAAACGCACGGGGTTGTTGAATATGTAGCGCCTATGCAACGTGGCGTCCTTAGTCGGGTCGTTGTACTGACGGCCGCCAGAAACGGAACCTGCTCCCCAAACTACCGAGGCGTTATCGCCAGTGATGACCACTCGCACGCCAGGCAACGCCTGGGCGGACGAGGTATCAATTGAGCGAATGCGAGCATGAGGATGGGGGCTTCGCAGTATCTGCGCATAAAGCATGCCGGGCAGTTTAACGTCGCGACTATATTTGGCCTCACCGGTAACTCGCTCTTCCGCGTCTACTCGTGAGGTCGCATTACCGATGGTATTTAGCGGATCGAGACCGATGTGAATAGCTTCGCTCACGCTGCACCTCCGCTGCGCTCGCCGGCCATGACTACAGCCTCGACGATAGCATTGTAATTGGAGCAGCGGCAGAGATTACCCACTAAGGCCTCCTTAACCTCTCTAGCATTCGGCGTAGAGTTGTTTCTAAGCAAAGCCGTAGCAGTCATGAGCTGACCAGGAGTGCAGAAGCCACATTGAGGCCCGTTGTTTTCGACAAAGGCTTGCTGCACAGGTGAGAGCTGACCTCCGCTTGCAAGCCCTTCCACTGTAGTTATCTGGGCGCCATCCGTCCACACCGCTAATTGACTGCAGGAGTAGACCGGCTTGCCGTTCATAATCACAGTGCAAGCGCCACACTCGCTTCGGTCACAGCCGATCTTTGTGCCTGTGAGATCGAGTTGATCGCGCAATACTTCAACAAGGGTCCAGCGATCTTCCACTTCTACCAAATGGCTGTCGCCGTTAACTATAAGTTGGATGGTGGTCTTACTGGCTGCGATTTCAGTGTCTGATTGTGCCTGCACGCTGGAAATACCAAGAACCGGCACAGCACTGGCGACCGCCGCTGTGGAGCCGACGTTCTCGAGGAACTCCCGTCGTGATCGTTGCTTCGGGTTGAGGCTAGTATCGTCTTTGTTCTTATCACCCATGAGCTTGCTCCTATGGCTACGCCTATCTTTTATTTTAAAGCTTCTTTTTATACTCGCTTCTCACATAACAGCTACTTGACACTATAGCTTTGAGACAAAGGACTCGCAACAAAAAGGCCATGTCACCGCGGGCCTTTCCGCCGATACTCGAGCTACAACCTGCCACTTTTCGATCAGAAATAGAACTTAAAAAGTAGACTACTATAAAAATCAAAGCTATGACTGCCCAATTTGTTAAACATTTTCAGAAACTATTTAGAGCATTCACACTTACTAAGCATCGGCTGCATCCGTCGCTGCACCGCCAACCTGAAAAGAATTGCAGCCAATTTCCCAGCCGATGACGACAACATCACCCCGATGCAAGACATGATTAAAGGAGGCGAAGAGATTTAATTTGATTGCAATGCGAAAACTGGTTAATAAGTATATCCCTTCGTTCCCGTTACTGACGCAGCGCTTCAAACTCGAAGCGCAACGTTACCTCGTCACCAACTAGGCTCCCTGCCACACCGTAGTCCATGCCCCACTTGCTGCGGGAGATGATGGTCTGAGCCGAGATACCAAGCGTCTCGCGCCGGTGACCAAATGGATACTTTGCTTGCTTATTAATCGTCACTCCCAGCACGATAGGATGGGTTTCTCCCAGCAGAGTCAGATTGCCGGCCAGTGTTCCGGGCGCAGCATAATTGCCTGGGACGTACTCAGCAGCCTCAAAGATGATAAGAGGATTTCTTCTAGTATTTAGGAAATCTCTGCCGCGCAGATGGTTGTCACGAGCAATGAGATTGGTGAAGACACTGCCGGCCTGAATCTCGACACGACCTGCAGTAAACTCAAAAGTATCAGGGTCATAGCGAAAATTTCCCGACCCTTCGAGGAATAGACCGAGTTGTTTCTGATAGCCAATATGGCCAGCTTCAAAGGCGATTGAAAAATGTTCGGGATCTATTTCCCAAACCGCTGGCTGAGCATGAGCCAATCTGGCAACTACCAGCAAAGAAGTCAACAGGACCAATCCCAACTGAACCGGTCTTGAGTAGGATTTTTGCATGGAGCCCCCTCATAGTTTGCAATAAACGTTTTTTACTACGCTGTTCGCTCATCAATCTAACACAGTGAAGTGTTCTTGCTGAATAAAGAAGGTTAGAAAGCGCCTACTGATTCCTTAACGCATTCAAACCGTATCGGGCAAGGCCAATAGGTCGGTATGCCCTACTTCGCAGGTGCCGGTCAGTGAGTGTGCTTTTCTGAACAGAATCCAGCCCTTAAGTTCAGACGCGTCCAGCGCTGGGTCTTTTGACACCGCATCGCCTATTCCATCGATTAGTGCATCTACCAGCTTGATATCGGCCCCATCTAGCACCCAGGGGCTATTTGCGGAAAATACCCTGAAGCCTGAACGGCTGAACATCAGTTCCATGTAGGGGCCAGCATCCGGCCCCAGCGCTAACCCGAAACCTTTGTTGTTACGCTGGTCGCGATTGAAAGCATCGAGTACCGCTTGGTCCAGAGTATGAGTGGGTGTCCAACGAGTTGTGCCATCGTAGTTCAGCGCAGCGTAGAGGCCAGCCGGCTTTTGCTGGCACCTGCTTCTTAGCGCAGTAACTAATGCGTCGATAAAGTCGGCAGACACTAGATCGAATAGCGCCGAGGCAGTAATTAGGTCCGCGTCTTCCAACGGCAACGCGAAAATATTGGTAATGTCGAGTTCATAAGTTTGCAGCCGATGCGAAGCCCCATGGCGAGAAGTGGCTTCAGCAAGCAACGCTGCATCTTGATCCAGCAGATGCCAAGACAACGACTTTTGGTCAGATTCAACGGCGGTGGAGAAGGCACGTAGAGTCGAACCGGTGCCGGCGCCAAGGTCCACTATATTCAGCTCTGCTGTCTGCTCCCTATCGCTTCCCAGCCAATGTCTTGCCTGATGAAGCAATTTATCGTTGCGTGAGCGCCGGTCTGCCGCTTCGCGCAAGTCCAGCCAGTCGATGCTGAATCCGGTCATGAGCTGCTAACCTCTTCTAGCTTTAGGGCAACAATGGTTGCCGCGTCAGTCCAGGTAGGCAACGTCGCGGCCGCTTGCCTGGCACCAGCTTGTAGGCGCCGGCGTAATGCCTCACTTGTCAATATTTGACGCAGCGCTTCTGTCAATGCCTGGGTATCATCCGGGGCCACCAACAGGCCAGCCGTTTCAGGCACCACGTCCGGCACGGCACCAGAGCGAGCCGCGAGTACCGGCAACCCAGCCGCTAGAGCTTCGGCGAAAACCATGCCATAACCCTCGAAGCGTGAGGGCAAGACAAATGCATCTGCCTGCTGATATTCAACTTGCGTATTCTCTACCGAGCCAACGAATTGGATGCGGTGCGACAAGCCCAGCAAGTTCACCCGCTTTTCCAGTCCCGCGGCCCAAGCGGGGTCGAAATCCTTACCACCTACAAAGCGCGACTGCCAGGAGATAGATTTAAGCGGGGCAAGAGCGTCGATAATTACATCGTGAGCCTTGCGTCGAGTCAATGATGCCACAGTTAGCAATCGAATCGGATCGCCATCGCAGGACGCGAAGGGAACTCGGTCGGTGCCGGGAAGCGCGACGATTATTCTTGCCGCCGGCACGGCAAACTGATCGATCAGAATCTGGCGGGTATGGGCGCTAGTAACCACCGTGGCTAGCGCACAACTCAATGCGCGTCGCTCCGAAACCATTAAGGCCCGCCTCTCCGGCTCATCGAGCCCGGTTTCCAATGCTAGCGGGTGGTGACATAGCGCTACCAATCGCAGTCGCTTTGCCTCTGCGACTGCCATCTCATCCAAAACCCCAAAGGCCAACCCATCAATCACGACAATTGCCTGATCCGGTATAGCCGCAAATATCTTCTGGACGCTCGCTAGGATTTTTTGATTCGGCGCCATAGAGCAGTGCGGCAGTGCTACGGTTTCCACTCTGACGCCTATGCTGCGTAGTTCGTCAATCAAGCGACGATCGTAGTGATAGCCGCCGGTTGGAGTGTCGATATCACCAGGGTATGCGAAATAGATCATTTAAAATGGACGGTGGGATTTATGTTTAACTAACTTAGCATAAGGCCGGCCGCTGTGCGCAAAACTTATCTTGCCGCCTGTTCGTCTTTTAATCTGCGAAGTAAATTCCTCCATCACCTTTGGTTTGGTATTGTTGCCTTATGCTAGAAACTTTGATTACAAATACACAACAACCGATCGACAGATTACTTAGGCGCGAACTCACTCGCCTTGGATGGTTGGGAACCACTGGGATCGCTGGCGGGTGTTTCCTGCTAGGAATAACTTGGTTCTGGCAAGGCGCACTGCAGTGGTTCGTGCAGGCCGAGCTGGTTTGGATTTTTCTCTGTTATCAGACTATGCAGCGCCTCCCTCTTAACCGTCAAACCCCAAAAGAACCACTCTATAAAGACCTAGGCTGGGCAAACCGAGTCACCTTACTGCGAGCATGGCTGATCGCTGCCGTAGCGGGCTTCTTGTTTCAACCATGGCCTGAAGGACCTGCGCTGGCCTGGTTGCCAGGCGTACTGTATTTGATCGCCGCGGTGCTGGACAGAGTCGACGGCTACGTTGCACGCCGCACTGGCCAGAGTAGTCTGCTTGGCATTGAATTGGATACAATTTCTGATGCACTCGGCCTGGCGATTGCCTCCCTACTGGCATTTAATTATGGCCAAGTGCACTGGAGTTACCTATTAATGGGCACTGCCTACTACCTGTTCCACGCTGGGGTACTTTGGCGCAAATCCCGTGGCTTAGCTATCTATCCCCTGCCGCCAGCACTGCATAGGCGCACTTGGGCCGGATTTCAGATGGGCTTCTTGGCAGTCGTGCTTTGGCCAATGGTTTATCCACCTTTGACAACGCTTGCCGGCTTTGCCTTTATGTTGCCTGCGGTGATCGGCTTCTTGATCGACTGGCTGATTGTTAGCGGCCATATTAACCGGCAGGCAGATCATGTGGATCGGCGCTTTGCACAACTTACGTATTTCAGTCAGGCCGTGTTACAACCCATTTTGCGCATTGTCGTGGCACTGACGCTGGCAGTGTCTCTGCTTGATTCCGGACTCCCGCCTCTGCCTGCGGGCAGCCCTGACTTGATGAATAATGTAATGGTCGGTGGTTTCATTCTGGCATCGGTTATGGTGTTGTTGGGGATTGCGGGGCGCTACTTCAGCCTAATCCTCATCACTCTGCTGAGCTGGTACTATATGGCTAACCCACTGCTACCGGTGGACTATGTTTTGTTCTGCAGCACGGTCTGGTTGATGTTGCTCGGTACCGGGCACTTTAGCCTTTGGACAGAAGATGACCGCTGGCTCAATGGATACGATGGCGCTTGAAATTCTCATCTAACTCTTTGGTTTTCCTCACTTGGATAACGGCACTGGGGCTCGCGGGATGGATACTGTCCGCGCTTCCCTTTAATGAGCTAATCCAAACCATTACGAATCTTCTTCCCTCGCAGTGGATAGCCTGGATTACCCTCAACCTGATTGTCATCATGCTGCTTGCCGGACGCTGGCTGGTGCTGACTCGGGCTATGACATTGCCTTGCAAATTCTTACAGTTATTACGCTTGCGTCAGGCGTGCCAGGTAATCAGTTTTGTGACACCTGGCCCCCAATTTGGTGGCGAACCACTACAGGTTTACTGGTTATGGCGGAGGTATGGTGTGTCCGGTCATGCCGCCTTCCTCGCCGTTGGTCTTGACCGCTTCTATGAGCTGTGGATTAATTTTGCTGTTCTATTATTAGCAGTGCTTACCTTGCTGGCTACGCGTTCTATCGATTTTGTGAACTGGCAGATCATAGCGTTCGTTTTATTAGGGTTGCTTCTACTGATGGGCATAATTGGCTGGGCTTTTTTACAGAAACCACTGAACATCCGCGATTGGATAACCCGGTTAGCCGGCCGCTGGCAAAATCATGAACGCCTGCGCAACCTAAATACTAATGTTTCTCAATTGAATGAATCATTGCAAAAGATATTTACAAACCAGCGGCCAGCTCTCGGAGTGGCTCTGGGTCTATCATTGCTGGCCTGGACTGGAATGATTGCGGAGTTCTGGCTGTTGCTCAGCTTTGTCGAAGTGCCACTTGATCTAGTGACTTTTATTTTTCTATTTACTGTGATGCGCCTTGCTTTCCTGCTGCCACTACCTGGCGGTGTTGGCAGTGTCGAGGCCGGTCTTTTTTGGGCGTTTCAGGCCCTGGCTTTGCCAATGCCGGCGGCAGCCGGCCTAATTGTTTTGATGCGTTTACGCGATGTTGTTATTTTATTGGCCGGCGCTGCTGCATTACCGGGGCTGCAATCGCCGTTACCCAGCGCCGTGGCAACGGAGCCATGAGATAGCCTATGATCGACCTTCGACTTAATAGTCCATGACATAAGCTGCCCAGCAGCTGTCGTTCTCCCAGATCCTGACTGTAAAACAACCTGAACCCGGCGGCTTGATACCACTTAGTAGCTTGCCGCAGACAATACGACTGAAATGTTCGATGCTTGGGTTAATCCCTTCGAATTCAGGAAGATCATTGAGCATGCTCTCACCAAAATAATCGACGACGGCCTGCAGTTCCTCCTCGATTTTCACGATATCTACAAGGTAGCCGTGCTGGTCTAATTCGGCGGCCTCAAGCCGAACTTCAATGACATAAGGATGTGAATGAGGGTTGTTTTCGGCACCCCAGTCACCACCGATGAGATAGTGTCTAGCAATCAGATCACGTCTTACTGAAACTGTGTACATTCTGTATACCTCTAATCAAAGTACTGATTAACTGACGCTAGTCCCGATAATCAAAAATTATTTGTGCTGTGTTCTGCGGTGAATCGTCCAATAGCCGATAGGCTTCAGCAGCTTTAGCGAATTCTAGGTTATGGCTAACAAACTGTGAGGGCTGGCACCTTTGAATCAAGCCCCACACCACAGAGAAGCGCCTTGCTTTATCCCAGCGACCACTTAACTCAGGGGAAATCGTACTGACTTGGCTGCTTATGATTGCTATGCGGTTACGATGAAATCTCTCGCCCAGATTAATATTACCGCTCTTCGTGCCATACCAGCTGCCAACAACGATGCGCCCAGAGTAGGCACTTAGGTCTACCGCCAGATTCAACGAGGTTGGAGAACCAGTTAGTTCAAATACTACATCGGCACCACCGCAAACCTCATTAAGCTTTAGCTTCTCCTGCAGAACATTAATTTCTTTATCGGCTTCAGGGCTAAACGTCGCCTGGACTCCCGCTTGGCCTGCTAGTTTCCGGCGGCCGTCGATTGATTCCACAGCATATAGATCAGCAAGAGGAAATTCGGCTAGGACACTGGACACCAACAGCCCGACGATGCCTTGGCCCAGCACTACAACACGCTCTCCGAGGCGCGGATTGCCATCCTGCACCAAATTTACAGCTGTTTCCATATTGGCCAGAAACACAGCATCCTTCGGATCTACTCCTTCGGGCAAAAGAATTACGCCATCTATAGCGCATACGTGATGGCTTGCATGGGGTTGAAACGAGAAGACCGTTTTACCTACCCAATCGACGCCCACGTCCTGACCAACCTCTTCTATGCGGCCGACACAAGCATAGCCATATTGCGTGGGATAGTTAATTGTCTGTGCTTCGGAAGCCCCCAGGCTTTCATCCAGAGACATTGCAGTGGGAAGCTGGCCACGATAGACCAGCATCTCGGTACCGGCACTGATCGCCGAATACAGATTCTTGACCAGCACTTGATCGGGTTGTAACGATGGCAATTGTTGTTCGCGAATTTCGACCTGATGAGACCCCATGAAGCAGAGTTGCTGAGCTTTCACCGGCCGGGCCCATCATATTGAAAATCTCCCCACACGATAAGATCGCTACCTGCAGGCGCGCAGTGCAACGGATGAATACTCAGCTGGTCATCACAGCCCCCCGCTTGCAAATCGCCAACTGCCTTGTAGCCACCCACAATTCGAGGGGCGACGGTCAGTACCATAGCATCTGCCAGACGCGCTTTCAGGAAGGCCGTGATGACTGTCGCTCCTCCTTCCACCATTAGACTTTTGATTCCCCGCTCCTTGAGCAGGCCCATGGCGACTTCAAGCGGCACCTGTTGTTGATCTACGCCAGCGGTATCCACAGACAGGACATCTACCTGTTCACCAAAAGATTTAGAATTAGGCCGCACTGTTAAGATCCAGCACCGCTTATCAGGATGATGACAAATTTTTGCAGCGTGCGGCGTGCGCAATCTACTGTCCAATACAATTGGCTGGGGATTCGATCCGGGCCACTTCCTGACTGTAAGTTGCGGATCATCGCTTAACACGGTCCCAATACCGACCAGAATACCATCATGAAGACTGCGCAATTGGTGTGTCAGTTGGGTGGATTCCTCACCGCTGAAACTCAATGGCTCTCCAGAGCGAGTCGTAATGCTGCCATCCCAACTTTGCGCATAAGAGAGAGTGATAAAGGGCCTGCTGATGGCTTGAAAAGAGGAGAGTCGGGAGTAAAACCACTTTTCGATCTGCTGGTTTAGAGTTGGGGAAGTCACTATCAATTGTCAGAGGACGTGTTTGCCATACGCAGCAAATGATTCATGCGTTGGGCCTTGGTCGCTAGGTACTGAGAATTTTCTGGATTTACAAAATTTTCCAGTTCAACACGTTCGCTTACCTTGATCCCCGCCTCTTCGAGTGAACTGATCTTAAGTGGGTTATTCGTGATAAGCCGGACCGACTTAATCCCGAGGTCCTCCAGAATACGGACGGCCACCGTGTAGTCGCGCTCATCGGCCTGGTGCCCCAGCAGTAGGTTGGCATCGACAGTGTCGTGACCCGCATCCTGCAGGTTGTAGGCGTGGATTTTTTGCTGCAAGCCAATACCCCGACCTTCCTGGCGCAGATAAACAATCAACCCCTGACCCTCCTCGGCGATGAGTTGCATCGACCGGTCGAGCTGCTCGCCGCAGTCGCACCTGAGGGAACCAAAGATATCACCGGTGAGGCATTCCGAGTGCAGTCGAACCAGAATATCCTCTCGCCCGCTGAGATCTCCCATACAGAAGGCGAGATGCTCCTTGTCGTCTTGGGTATTGCTGTAATAGGCGAGTTCGAATTCGCCGTACTCGGTTGGAATACGGGCGCTGACAGCGCGGGTTACGGAGAGATTAGACATCACCACTATCTTACGAGTTTCAGCTGTAGCGGTAAAGCTTAGCGCGGATAACTCATTATATGGACCGGCTGCTGGCTTGGGCACCTAGCAGCAGAGATGCACGTACCTATCAACGGCTCATATAGGGAAACCAGAGTCCTATCATGCTTGCTAGAGTATGTGGAGAAACTGGCTTGCTAGCGACCTTCTTATCTCTTTAGCATCGGCTGGGCAGGAAGCCGCAGTTCATCAGCTACTGCAGGCCGGATATAAGGCTGATCCGAAACGGCGATTCCAGCGTTGGACAGGTATCGATTTTATAGAACCAAGTAATACAACAACAATATCAGCTCGCACGTGGAGAACCCCATGAACAGAAATTTTTATCCGCTACCCTTCTCGTTTTAGCGCTATTTACAGTGCTTTCATCCTGCGCAGCTGAACCGAGCTCGTCCCCGGCGGATGGAAGCTGGAATTTCACCATGAGCAGTCCATTTGGGGCACTTACCGCCACGGTCATTATGGCGGCTGAAAGCGGCACGCTGACCGGATCCTTTGATCTGGGTGACGGCCGCATCTGGCCGATCGAAGGCGGCGTGGCCGACGGCGACGAGATCTCCTTCCGGCTTGACCGCGACGGCTCGCCGATGGTCTACGCTATGTCGGCCACAGTCGAGGGCGATAGCGTTAACGGCAGCGCAAGCGCTATGGGCACCGAAGTCCCTTGGACGATGACTCGAGGCAGCTAGTTTAAGCACAAGAGGAGGAGGCGGGGGGATTAGAATTAAATCCCTTCGTCCCCTTTAATTAGCATCCAATTTTCCCCATCGAAACTAACTTCCAAAACGATGAACTGGTTTGAATCATTTCTCACAACTCTTAGGTCGGCTCTGAAACCATGGTCTTCGATACAGCACTCCAAAGCCAACGATAGCCCGCTACTAGAATGTAGAGTTACCGAATTTTTTCCTTAGTCCAAGCCAATAGCGGATAGCTAACCTGTGGTGAGGAGCGTGAGTAAAAATAAGCCGGTTGAGCTCACATTAGAGACCATCTTTGGTATAAATCCTTATGTATTGACCCAGAGTTAATATTAAGTATTTTTGACCTAATACCCTTCGTGCCTCATGGGCTCGATGCAAAGCTGATCATTTCCATTTAGAATAATACAACTCCTTTATTTCGGCACTTTAGGCGGTACCCAATGACAGTCTTACTATCGATACTCGCTATTCTCTTTTTGGTACTAGCCGTTGGCCTTCCATTGATTGAGAAATACAGCACGGAGAAGTCCGATGAGGAACTGGGCAAGATGACTCGGTACATGCCCGCTTTAATGGCTGTTCTCATTATCGGCATGGCTATACGCTATTTCATGGGCTAGGGTGCTGCCTCAACCTCCAGATTTAGCTATTTACTGACATCGGATTGGGAAGTGAACTCAGCCTAGGACTGGTGTAGCATTGGCAGCAGCCCTACTAACTAAAAACGACAATAATATGTTCTCAAAAATAACTGGCTCGACCAAAAATATTCTTAGTTCTGTCCACCACCATATTGATCAGCAATTCCCTGCTTGCTGCCGATGGCCCCTGGACCCTATCTGATGCTCTCGGGCTAGATGACGGCTTCACGCTAAGTGGCGAGCATCAATCTCGGTTCGAGCACTACGATGGCAATGTCTTTGTCGGCGCTAGCCCGAATGATGGCGCTTTCTTTCTACGCACGACGCTGGACGCCCAGTACAAGCAAGACGGCTTTAGCGCTCAGGTCGAGATGATGGATGCCCGACAGGGTCAAGCCGATAGAGACACGCGGCTTACCACCTCACAAGTGAGCACTCTCGATTTACTACAGGCAAATGTCGCCTACAAATTTGGCACCGACAACTCTAGCGAGGTTCGAGTGGGTCGTTTCACGCAGGATTGGGGAAGCCGCACTCTGATTGCTAGAAACCGATACCGCAATACTATTAATACACTTGATGGCATCTCCTTCAGTCACAAACAGGCAAATGGCAACGAATTTAAATTCTTGTCGGCTCAGCCCGTACGGCGAACGCCTCGAGATCGATTGAGCTTGCTCGACAATGATCACCGTGGTGACAAGTCTAGTGAAGCGCTGCGGATTCATGGCGTGTTTGCTAACTTGCCCAACCTGCTACCCTCTCTTTTAAATGTCGACTTAGATCTAGAGACTTATTACGTAGCGCTGAAAGAAAAAGACACTAGGAAGCTACAAACTAGCAATCGTGAACTTCACACTTTTGGCTTTCGCGCCCGCTCTCGGCAGCGGTCAACGAGTGGGACATAAATTGGGAGTCGATTTTTCAGACAGGTGAACGCAGGGCGTCTAGCAACCCACTTGATACAGTGGATCTCGATCATCAGGCCTTCTACCAACGAGTGGAGCTGGCGTATAGCTTCGATACGCCGTCGAGGCTACGAGCGATATTCGAATTTAACTATGCCAGCGGTGACGAGAGCCCACTGGATAACGACAGCGGTCGATTCGATACAATCCTCGGCGTGTCTGCCTTCGAGTTTGGTCCAGTTTCTCTTTACGCGCCTATTAGTCGCAGCAATATCATTACGCCAGGCATTCGCTTGACTGCCACGCCTTGGACGAATGTAGCATTGATGGCGGACTATCGGCATTTTTGGCTTGCCGAAGATAAGGACAGCTGGGGAAGAACGGGCAACGCGATGTAACCGGTAAAAGCGGCGACTATATGGGTCAGCATCTAGAGCTGAGAGTGCGATGGAGTGTGGTGCCTGGCAACATACGCCTCGATAGTGGCTTGATCTTTCTCGACTCGAAAGACCTTATCGATGAGCAATCTACGTTCTTCTATATAGGAACGAATATCGATTTCTAAACTATTCCTGCGGAGAAGCTAACTTTAACGCCGTCAAATTGGTTTTGAAGCGCATAAAAAAAGCCCAAGCACTTTTGAGTGATTGGGCTTTTTTATCTATGATTCTAAGCGCTAGCCTCGGCCGCCTTATCCGCGTTGTACTGCATCTCAGAAATTCTTCTAAGCTGCTGCAGTGAGCTCAGATGCGCATAGATCAAGGGGATCATTCCTTGTTTGCGCAGATCCAAGTAATCTTCATCAGACAATGCATTCAGCTTCTTCTCATCGATTGTATACACACCTCCGATATTATAGGCCGGAGCATCCTGGCGATGCTGCAGCTGCAGCTTGCTGTGTTGCAAGCAGATCCTTCTCTTTGAATATCTTACAGATGCCTTCAGTCTGCACAGTTTGCTCCGCAGTCTTGAGCAGACGTTCTATTTTCTGTTCTAAGGTATTCAGACTTCGTTCCGTCTTCTTTGAACAAAGGCGTGCCTTCTGTCTCACTCAACATCGGGCTATCTTCATCGACGAGTACCGCGAGCTGATCGCCTTTTGCATCTACTCGCACCATCGAAAATGGCGCATTGTTAAACCTTACTGGTACGACTTGCGCCTTCCATTCCTCGGTTTGACAGTAGAGGTTATGCCCCTCTCTCAAGCCCATAATGGCGACAGGAACGAACTGCTCGCCGCTGCCATCTTTGACGAAGACCACCGGAAATTCTGCACATAGAGTGAAGAAGTCCTGCGAGATGATAGGAATCAGGTGCTGATCTTTATAGCGCGCATAGTCGCCGGATTCGGTAATTTTTAGGTTACGGTGCTTATCGTTTTGCAGAGCTACTGGAGAAGCCATTCTTTACTACCTTTTTAGCTCAATATCTCTTCACAGTTTACCTAGAATGGCGGCAATAAAACAGGCCAGTTAATTGAGCCACTTGGCGAATCTATCTCGGTTTGGCGCCTTAGCTGATGGGTGCTGCCGATGAGTTGGATCTTCAGCGGCAGCCAAAAGCGCGTCTGCATCCTCTGTGTGAGCGTAATCATCTTGCTAGCCTGCTTGTGCCCCATCATAGAAGCTGGAACCAACAGTCCTCACCGTTACAGCGCGATACAGTGCTTCTAGTTCAGGGTAGAGGCTTGAACGCTTGGCTCGGCCGTGACTGCTTAATTCGTTCCTGCTATTCTTCCTGGCACTAACACCCAGGGAGCCACGACCACTGCCCATAACTCACGCTCTTGTGTGTTCCACTGCTGCGCCTGCTCGTCGCTCACCTTGTTAATCTGCGCTTGTTCCATCCAGGCTTTTACCTGATTGTGATTATCGAACGTAAATTCACAGGCCACATCGATCAAATCCAGATCGACAGACACAGCAATCACACACTCGTTCTGTTGATGCTCGTGTAAGGCGGCCCATTTTATCTTGGCGGTATCGTGGTTTAGTTTCTGCCTGACGACTGCAGGATCCCTCTCGCTTGCTTCGCTCATATCGAGTCGTCTGTCAGGCCAGCTATCTCTTCGTCATTGAAGCCAAAGCGTTTAAGCACTTCTTCGGTATGCTCGCCTAGTTTGGGCGCAGCCTTGGCGGGTAGTTTGTCCGCGCCACTTACTTTAAATGGGCTGTTAACAGTTCGCATCAATCCGTGCTCGGGATGATCCAGTGGAACAATAATATCGTTCGCTTCTTTTTGCTTATCGTTTGCAGCCTCTTCGTAGTTGGACACAACAGTGTGTGGCACATCCGCCTGCTCCAACTTCTGCAGCCAATGCGCAATCGGCTGCTTCCGTATTGTCTCGGAAACTCTCTTTAATAAGCGTTGGCATGTTGGCAATGCGGGCCTCGTTGTCACAAAAACGAGCGTCCTCGGGCAAATCATTTCTATCAATAGCATTGCAGAAGGGGCGCCAATCTTTCGCGGTATTCACCATGCTCATCTTCAGCAGACGATCGTCGCTAGTTGGATAATGCAGAGAAATGAAATTATAAGCATTCTCGCGAGGGCGCTTTTCTCTAAACTCGGCACCTGCGAGTTGCGCTTGCAGCATGACCGCATTTGACCAGGCACCGTTAGCCAGTAGAGATGTCGATACCTTGCAACCCTCGCCGGTTTTTTCGCGTTGATAAAGGCCTGTCATTATGGAGCCGAACAGCGCCATGCCGCTTGGATGATCGCCGGAGCCATAAGGAAATTGCGCAAGCCAACCTTCATAAGGAAAAATTTGGTGTTCAATACCTGATCGCGACCAGTAGGAGACGGTGTCGTAACCAGGCTTGTGGGCCTCCTCGCCTTCTTCGCCGAAGCCAGTAGCTAGGGCGTAGATAATACGGGGATTTATAGCACGAATGGATTCGTAGTCGAGCTTGAGTTTGTCCAGCGCCTTCAATCGGTAGTTGGTTATCAACACGTCCGCTTCACTGATTATCTTGCACAGCGCCGCATAGGCATCCGCTGACTTGAGATTTAGTACCACACTCTTCTTGTTGCGGTTATCCACCTCAAAACCGTAGGCCATATCAGAAATAGGCAGGCCGTTTATCTTTCTATGCCAGTTTCGATTGAGGTCGCCCGTCTTTGGAGGTTCAACCTTGATAACTTCAGCGCCGTAGTCGGCCAATATGACGGCAGCAGATGGAGCAAGAATCATGGATGCTAATTCAACAACACGAAGATTGCTAAACAGAGGATTTGTGTCGGCTGTCATAGAGAGTTCTTTTGATCAGTTAGGGAAGCTTGCGCGCAGTCTAGGCAAACTCCTCTACTGAGCATCAAGACAAAAGCAGCACTGCATCAATTTGCAATCACTGCTGGGTTTTATTCAGGCGCTAGTCTGCAACCAAGCCTGCAATCTCAGAGGGAGTCGCGCGTAGTGCTAACGCCACCCTATCGAAGAAGTCTAATTCGAAACTGCGAATAATCTCGTCACTACGAATCACTTTCTTCAAAGATGCCAAGATGAGCATGCGCTCGCGTTCATCCAGCTTGCGCGTTGCAGTGGAGAGATAGCTCTCTAAAGACTGCGTCTCGAAAACTTCTGAGGAAGATGCCGTGCGTATTTCAGCGACAGAGATATCTTGCCCAAGTTCTTCCTTGAGAACTTCCTGAACTTTCTCAAGCTCTACCGTTTCGACGTTAGAGTCAGCGCGCGTTACTCGCGCTAGCACCATCAGCATGACTTCCTGAAACAGTTCCTGCTTATGTTTCGCTCTATGCTTGTCGTCTCTGATCAATTTTGTGATCTTTGAAAAATCTACCAGGCTCATAGTATTTCCTAAGTTGTGCCCTGCTGGATTCCAGCAGCGGTTAGTGAATCCAATTGTTAGAATAGCAGAATTGTTCCATTGTCAGAACATAGCTGGGTGAATTAGCAATGTGTTTCAATAAGTTACAAATTTGAGGCCCGAACTTCGGCTGTCTCAGCCCTTCAAGGCTGGAGCACACTTGTCCCCTGCTTAAAAAATTGCCAAACTACTCATGTTCGTAATGAATACGACTCTATAAGCTAACCAACATGTGGTGGCCAAGCAGCGAAATTTCAATGCGGCTCGAAGACAATACTAAGGAATCACGAAGGCACTATGTCACTGCAGCATTCGATTCATTCTAGGCTAAAGACTTTATTGAGCACTGGACTTCTCGTGCTCGTAATTCTATCCAATGGCGCAATCTTCAATGGTGGCGCTCAGGCCAAAAACAAAGATCACACCACCATAAGACTACTCAAAGAAGTTGTGCCGGGCGCGGATCGCTTTTCCGAGAAGGAAGGTGAAGTCCCCGTCTACAAGGCCTATAAGACTGACTCAGACACGGGCGAGCAGACCCTGATCGGCTATGCCTTCGTCTCCGCCGACACCCATCCCGAGCCTAGCGGCTACACTAGCCAGATCGACAGCCTCATCGGCATGGATCTGGAAGGCAACATCGTTGGCTTAAAGGTCATCTATTACAAAGAATCCCTGCGCCACACTTGGGGAGATTTCTTCGCCTGGGATGGCTATGAAGAACAGTTCGTCGGTAAGCGCGCCGAACAGCGATTCCAGATTGGCAACGACATAGACGGCATCGTGAAAGCAACAATCTCAAGTAAGGCCATGGCCCGGGGTGTTAGGCACTCTGTCCGCGCTGTTACCCTTGAGTATCTGCGCTAGTTCTTGCTCGCCAAAGCATAAGAAGAACACACAGAAAATTACTCCCTGCTTAATAGCGCTAGACTCTCTCGCGCAAGCTCTCTATTCTGGATTGAAATTCGCTCACCTGAAAAGGGTATCCTCATGCGCAACACCTTCAAGTCTGTTAAACCCCTCGCTAGCATCGGTAGTGTTTGTGCCGCCATGTTTGCACTTAGTGCGACTCATGCTCAGCCGTTTGAGGCGCATCCTTCAACTCAGGAAGAATCGATCAAGGTGTCTCTGGAAACACTGGCTGGCTGGGAGCAAGAACTCTCAAATTGGGGACGCTGGGGGCCTGATGACCAGCGCGGCACCCTTAACCTGATCACTGCTGCAAAGACTAAACAGGCCGCCTCTTTGGTGCTCTCAGGCGAAAGCGTGACCTTACAGCATTTCGTAACCACTGAGCCACCCGCAATAGATAGTGCCGCCTTCGGCCCTACCGATCACTGGATGAGCCGGATAGACCCGGTCACTGGCGAGCCCTCCTTTGCCCTAGATGAGATTCAGTTCTCTCTGCACGACGGCATGCTGTCTCATCTGGACGCACTCTGTCATTACCGCACTGAGATCGATGGCGAGTATATTATCTTCAATGGATATCCGCAGAACCTCACCGCCACCGGCTGTGAGGACCTAGCTATCGATCGCATGGGTACTTCTTATGTGACCCGAGGACTTTTGGTGGACATGCCTTTGCTGCGCGGCGTCGAATGGCTAGACCCAAGCACCCCTATCTATATCGAAGACTTGCTCGCTTGGGAGGAGTTCGCAGGTGTAACCATTAGCAGTGGCGACGCCCTATTCGTTCGCACCGGACGGTGGGCCATGCGCGATGCAGAGGGTCCTTGGCAATACGGCCAGGCCGGCGCAGGTTTGCATGCCTCGGTCCTGCCCTTTTTGCGAGAGCGCGATGTAGCGATATTAATAGGTGATGCGGTGAATGATGTGCAGCCTTCTGGTGTGGAGGGCATCAATAGGCCCATACACCAACTGACACAGGTGAACTTAGGCCTGCCGATCGTGGACAACGGCTACATGAAGGACGTAGCAGAGACTGCAGCACGATTGCAGCGCTGGGAATTTATGACGTCCATCCAGATCAATCCGATCAAAGGCGGTACAGCGAGTCCCTTTAACGCTTTGGCGACATTTTAAGTTGCCAGCAAGTTAGGACGCTCAGTACGAATAAGCATCGCTCGCAGTGAAGTGACGATAACCCTCGGCCATAGCTTGCGCGCAGTTGCCTGGCGTAGCCCCCCCTGCGAAGAAACCTTCACAGGGCTGTGCTACTAATTCCGGCATGTTTGCTCGCACCCAATCCCGTGCTTGGTAGTAGATGGGTAAATCATTAGAGCTAGTTTCCACCGAAGACACTCTCCTATCCTCGAAGGTAATCTCAAAAGTATCCGTAACGAAGAAGTCAACAGCAAGCGCTAGCATCGGATCATCCTTTACCGTTATGGGACAGCTGACGATATTCAATGAATGGACTACACAGTTTTTGCGTTCGACGATCTCGTAATTTCCACCTTCGGCCCAACCTTGGTAGTACAAAAGTGACTCTTTCGAGTCCCCCGCACTCGCTAGCGCCTGTTCTAGACGCACGCTGTCGAAAGAATAAAAGTCATCAATAAGGGATTCCGCAATAGGCAGCAGGGCTTCAGTATCAGCAAGTGAAATCAATCTATCTGTTAAGTCACAGCCTTGGAACCCAGCGACTAGAGCAATTATTTTTACCGCATTTCTCATAATTTAGAGTTCTCTTAGCGCTTGGTCTGACTTGAAAGGAATCAGCAGCTGAGTAACTATCGAGAGTTTTTCACCGGTGCCATTGCCCACCTGCTTAATATGATTTTTCCCAGAGAATGTTCCGAATATTCGGTCCCATATAATAACTGTGCAGCCGAAATTAGTATTGCTCTCTTTGTAGATACAGGAATGATGCAGCTGATGCCATTCGGGTGTGTTGAATAACCAACCAAACGCGCCAGAGACTAAAGGCAAATTGCTGTGACACAGGTGTGCCGTGTTGAGACGAAACACGACTACCACCGCCACCACTTCGGCGCTAGCCCCTAAAAACGCCAAGGTAACTGCGGATCCTAAATTCAAGCCGAGGAATTCCAGCGGGTGGGTACGCTCCGCCCTAGCCACACTCATCTTCGTAATATGGTGATGCGTCGCATGGATTCGCCAGAGAAACATGAAGCGATGCTGGACGCGATGCGCCCAATAGCCAATAAACTCGGCGACGAAAATAGCGATGAATGCCGCCACTAATAATCCGCCGATAGTTTCGGCTTCCAGCCGAAATGGAAACCCAGAGCTGTCACGCAGTAAGGCGAATAAATTAGAAATAGGTGTTTCATAGGCATCATCGTAGATAGGCCCCCAGATCAGAAAGGAGCAGGCCAACCAGAACAAATCCTCGGTGAGATCCTTCCAATCCAATAGCCAGTCCTTCCTTTTAGGTATCAAACGCTCTGCGAGCAAAAGCAATGGAATTGGCACGAATAAAAGCACAGGCACGAGTACCGACAGATCAATCCATCCGGTTATAGCTGCATTCGCAACAAGCAAGGAAAAGCCGAGAAGAATGATCGGCTGTGGTAGAGACCAGGGTGAAAGGATATCTGAAGTATTTTGCATATAAAGCCTCGACACATGACTTCAAAAAAGAGTAGTACTGGCATTAAAAAATCATCTTGATAGCAGAGTAAAGCCAATTACAGAGACAAAAAACATGGCTTTCACATTTCGAAAAATAAACGAGACGCCTATCTTGATGAGATTGTTATCTCATTAAGAATATCCAGGTTCGCAGATAACTCTTCCGTTCTCGAAGGAAAAGCATTCTTGAGGAGTATGTAAGCGAGAACATCCAAATAATTTTGCTGTGTAAGTTGCCCGGGGCGATCAGTAGGCATGTCGCTGCGTATTTTTTCAAAAAACTCACCCAACGATCTTCCCTCCCAAAGAAACATGAAACCCATGCCCACTAAGCCGGGTGAATTACTGTTGCCCCCTAGGTCCTGACCGTGACAGGAAACACAAGTTTCACTGTAGACAGTTTCTCCCCTACTTGACTGATCAATGGAATAAACACCATCCCAGATCAAGCCAGAATCTTGTGCATGGCCCACAGCGGACAGACTAAGTGCAACTACGATGGAAGTTAGTATTTTGATCATTGAAGTTTTAATAATCATCAATCCGGTAGCGCAAAAACATTTATCGAGCTGCCATTACGCGGACGACTAAGCTCAGGCGTGAGTTCTCTGGGCAGGCTACCCGACCAACTTGCACCGCCGGTACCGACTGGCATGGCTATGTACTGTCTGCCATCGACACTGTAACTGATAGGAAATCCCTGGTTAGATGTGGCGAGACGAACCTTCCACAGCAGCTCCCCATTCTCAGCATCCAGTGCCGACATGGTGCGATTCCAGTCCCCGATAAAAACGAGTCCGCCCGCGGTAGTTAGCGCTGCAGTATTAAACGGAGCTCGCGTCCTGTAACGCCACTTAACTTCGCCGCTGGGAATATTCAGCGCAAGCACCTCACCTAAGTTGCCATCAGATTCAGGATGATGATAATTGACACGCCGCACCGGTCCAGTGCCTCCGCCGCCTAGCTGTCGTTCTGTGGGACCAAAAGTGGCGAGCTCGCAATTAAGCGTGATCGGTATATACATGGCGCTGGTGTCAGGTGAATATGCCATCGCGCGCCAGCTTTTGAAGCCTGAAGTGCTCGGGCACATGTTTAGCTCCTCACCGATACGCGGAATCATGCCGTCGCGATAGCTAATTTTCCCAGTGATAGGATCAAGGTTAACAATGGTTTGGTAACCGATGTCGGTACCCTTGATGAACTCGCCCGTCTCCCGGTCCAGTTGCCACAGGATACCTAGCTTGCCCATCTTGAACAGAGATTTCCGGCCATCGACATCGATAAGAATATTCTCGAACACCTCATCCATGTCATGTGTCTCACCAGGTAGGTGTTGAAAATACCAGGCCATCTGACCGTTATCTGGATTCAATGCCAGAGTGGAGTTGGTATAGAGCGCATCACCGTCGCTACCGCGCACTGCTCTTGCCCAAGGTTTGGCCTGTGACGTGCCCCAATAGATCAGATTTGCTTCAGGGTCATAGGAACCTGCTACCCAGGCATCGCTGCCCGCTCGAAATCTAAGGGGAAGATCGCCCCAAGTATCGCCGCCCGGATCTTCGGGCCGTGCGACTGTAGACGTGCGCCACTTCTGCTCACCCGTGGCTGGATCATGACCGGTGATGAAACAGACGTCTTCCTTGTAACGTTCGCAGCCGGTAATGCCAGTCACCAAAGTACCATTGGCGACGATTGGGCCCGCAGTATAGAAATAGCCCAGCGTAGGATCGGCGACCTGCGTCTCCCAGACCAGCAGGCCGCTACGCGCATCGATTGCGCGGATGCTTGCGGTCTCCGTAGCCGCATAGATCATGTCGCCGTATAGCGCGATGTTCTTCTGTACACCTCTGCCGACGCCTGCGAAAGCACCAGGTGGTAATACGGCAGCTCGAGTACCCTCTCCGGAATTGATGAATTCTTCGGTGGGTGGCGCGGGACGGTACTCCCAGAGCAGATCTCCGTTTACTGCATCCAATGCCTGAATCACGCCGCGGGCGGAGGGAATAAACATGATGCCATCGTGAATTAATGGCGCTGCCTGCACTGCACCCGTGTCGTCTAGGGCGAAGGACCATTTGAGCTGGAGTTGATTGACGTTCTCGGTATTGATCTGATCAAGAGGGCTATAACCCCACGCAGCGGGCGTTCCACGCCAGCTGAGCCACTCACCCGTAGGCGGGCTGGTTAGCATCTCGTCAGTGACGGCGGTGAAATCTTCGATCTGCGCCGCTGAGAAGGATGTCGATATTAGGAAGGCGAGCGGTAGCAAGATAGTGTGAGCTGTTATCAGCGAGACACCGTAAGGCCTTGCAGTTCTTATTATCATTGTAATATTACCTGCTAGTTTTCTATCGTGAGTAAATAGTCACTTTATTTGTCCGTCTAGTCCAGCACATTATCAACTAGGTGACGAGGAACATTATCCTGAAAGGCGATCTCACTGACGCCGAGCGAAGTCGCTTGATGAAAATCGCCGATCGCTGTCCTGTGCATCTGACAATGGAGAACGATCCTAAGATCGTAACCAAAGAAGTCTAAGCTTGCTCCAGATAGTTCTCGCCGACCGAGCAGGCGGCGATGCGACTTAGATGACTATAAAGCAGGCCGGTTTCTTCATGCCACTCGTTGAACTGCGCCTGTACCTTCTTCAAGTCACGCTGACTGCTCGGCTGCTCCGCTATTTCCAATCCGCTGCCGCGCAGGGTAGCGACTACGTCTTTGGATAGTATGAAACAGTCCTTACCGGTTCGGCGCAGAAACCACAACGCACTCTGTCCGCCCAATCGCGAGCCATGTTTCTTCAGGTAGGCCATCAGGCCAATCTGATCCGAGGCGGGCCACTCAGAGATGAACTTGCCGAAGCCACCATTCTTGCGTGACTCTTCTTGGACGAAAAACACGTTCCCCTGCAGAGCCTTAATCTTCTGCCAGTTGCGCACCACTCGTCTGTCACTGACATAGGCTTCCCATTGCTCGGCCGATAGGTAACCGAGCTTTTTCGGATTGAAGGCAAAGAAGGCTTCCTCAAATTCTGGCCACTTGTTCTCGATCACCTTCCAGCTAAAGCCCGCCTGATTAATGCACTTCGTCATCATAGCGAGATAACGATCATCACCCAACGCGATTAGTTTTTTCTTACTCGCGACCTTAGGCAGTAATTTCTTCAATGCCGCACCGCCGCCTTTGCGATGCTCAGCACGTTCCTTGATTTTCTCAAATTTTGCCATGACTTTTCCTTAACCTACCTAGCTATTTCTTACGCGCTACTTACAGAGTGAAATCACTAATAATCTCGCCACTGACTAGCAGTCGTTGCTCCTGCGAAAACAAGTTGCGCAGGATTATTTTTCCTTCATCTGAGCCGGAAAGATTTCCAGCGATATTGTCCAATACTAGATGCAGAGGATGCCACCAAAGTCTCTGCGCTCGACGCTGTGTTTAACACCCGGCTCACGAATCAGTTGCCGATAGGACTCTGGAATTTATTCGAATAAGCGCTGGCAATGTACCAGCTGAACGTCGGTCCACTGAAACTGGTTCGGACCTACGAATTCGTTGATTATATTCGCTTAAGGAGCAGGCACTGTAACACTCAGCATAAGGCTTTTTTCAAAGGCTCAACTCGTTTTTTATAGTGACCATTAGGAGATTTCTCCTGCTGAGAGTTCGATTGGTTCTCCGTGGGGTGTGTTTAGATAGGCGGCGGTCCACTGTGATTTTCGCCTTAACAGCTCATCTTCATTGGAGAGATTCTTCTGCTGCGAGATCGTCTCTAACGCCGCCAACCAATGTTGGTAATAGGTATTGCCGCGGTCGGGGTCGCCGCCGGCCTGTGCGAGCGCGATCTGTTCGCTCAATACGGCCGCCCATTCTTGCCAACTAAACAGGCCCTTCTCATGCAATGCCAACACTAGGGCGAAGGCCTGCGCCTCCCAAGGCTCATTGAACACTGGTCCCTGATCGTCTTGCGGTTGGTAAGGAAATATTCTGCATCAGTTTGCAGCCGCGCCTAGGTAAGGCTCCCAAAGGTCAATTAACACTTCGGTCTGTGTGGAAGAATGACTCCAAAGATCCACTCCACTAAAGCTGACTCTATAAAGAAATTTTCCCTCATGAATACCCTGTGCGTTGCTGTCGGGAAAATTATGACAGCCTAGCTGTGCAACAACAGTGCCGGTCGCACCCTGCGCATACTTCGGTACTCTCGTGTGGCCTGCGGTCTCGCTAGCTTTAACCAAGACACTATCGCCGATGTAATACAGCGGCTCGCTATCGGCCTCCATAGTGCTAGGCACACCGGAAGCGAGTATCTTCGTGGCGAGAGTTGGATTCGGTACTGAAAGTAATTCCTTGGTTTGCGATGAGATATTCGTCGCCAATACTAATTCTTCGGCATCCACCAAACCCTTCTCGAGCAACAGCGTCTCCAGGCCTTCGAGCCAGTTCTCGTAATAGCTGTTCTGTACATAAGTGAGAGGATCCTGACGTTCTCGCGCATGGCGCGACTCATCGATGTTCCACTTGCCCAGCATGCCAGTAGCTAGGGTCAGAGCAAAAACACGCCGCTCCCAATCTGCATGGAACACCGGCTCCTGCGCTTCGGGCTCAGGATTTATCGGGCCCATCTCCAGCTGACCGCCGAGATCGTGACCACCTTTCACTTGCCATCCTCATCTTTCTGTTTGGGAGAACGTGCCAGCTCTACCCCTATCATGGCGTTGCGGCTCACTAGTTTTTGTAAATCTTGTTCGCTCCAATTCTCTGTTCCTGCCGGGCGCTGGGGTAGAACCAGATAGCGCATCTCAGACGTGGAATCCCAGGTTCTGATGGTCGACTTCTCGCCCAACTCTGTGCCAAATTCTTTTAGCACGGCGCGGGGATCACTCACGGCCCGTGATCGATACGGTGCCGACTTGTACCACGCTGGAGGCAGACCTAACACGGTCCATGGATAGCAGGAGCATAGAGTGCACACGACAAGGTTGTGCGTGTCATTTGTATTCTCAACCACTACTAAGTGTTCACCCTGACGTCCACAGTAACCAAGACTCGCTACCGCCTCTGTCGCATCATTCATCAGCGCCTGCTTAAACTCGGGGTCTGTCCATGCCTTTGCGACTACGTGTGCGCCGTTGCGTGGGCCCACCTTGTGCTCGTATGTTTCGATGATGCTGTTGAGCGTTTCTGGTTTCACCAAGCCCTTCTCTACTAACAGACTCTCAAGAGCCTTCACCCGAAGTTCAAGATCCGAGGGCGGTTCGGTGTGGTCATGATCGTGATGATGGCCGTGTGGCATGCTTTTATTCCTACTTTCTGCTATCTACTATCCAAGCTCTTAATCTATTTACTGGGTTAGTTCCTGAATAAAGCTCAGCTGCGAATCGACGTATTTAGGATTTACCACTTCGCTAATAAACGATTTCATGGCCTCGAAGGGCGCAGCTGGATGCGCACATCGTTAACATGATGGATAGCTTGATTAATCGATGAGTGATGATCATGTTCTCTCCTAGAGTGAATAGATTAGTAATGCACTGACAAGACTGAACCTAGGCACGTTAGACATAACTTGTCGCTAGCATACGACAGTTGCCTGCCTTGTAGTAGCCCCCTCGCTTTGAGACTATGCAAGCCTAAATCAACCAATTGATAAGGAATGTCACATGAGTCACAACGAGGCAGTGATGATTGCAGTGGCGCCAAATGGTGCCAGAAAGACGCAGCAGGATCACCCTCAGCTGCCTATCAGCCCGAAGGAGATTGCCCACACTGCGGCCGCCTGTCTAGATGCCGGGGCGTGCATGCTTCACCTACATGTTCGTGATGAGAATCTTGGACACAGTCTCGATGCACAGCACTATACAGAGACTATTCACGCGATTCGCCAGCAAGTCGGTAATGAGCTCATCATTCAGGTTACGACGGAGGCGGTGGGGATCTATAGCAGGGAACAGCAGATTCAAACAGTTGTTGATGTTCGCCCAGAAGCGGTATCACTCGCAATTCGAGAGTTAAGTCCTGCAGGGGCAGATGAAAAAGTCTCCGCAGAATTCTTCAGCTTCTTACAACGAGAATATATCGCGCCCCAGTACATACTCTATGACAAAGAAGACATTCTGCATTTCAGAGAGTTATTGGAGCGAGGGATAATACCGGATGAAAATATTTCCGTATTATTAGTGTTAGGCCGCTATACTAAAAACCAACAATCAGACACAGGAGATCTTGACCCTCTTCTCTCATTCCTTCCGGACGTCCGGCACTGGTCACTCTGCGCATTCGGCGCCAGCGAGGCCGAATGTATGCGCCAGGCAATGCAACGCGGTGGACATTGCCGTGTTGGCTTCGAAAATAACCTGTTAATGTCAGACGGCAGCCAGGCTGCGGATAATGCAGCGCTCGTTAAGGCGGTCGAAGAGAGTGCGCTATTACTTGATCGTACTATTGCGACCGCGAATGACGCTAGAAGAATGCTAGGTATGTACTGAAATATTTTAACGTTAGCTTACTATTTTAAAAACTTCTAAATTTTTCAAGAACCTACGTTACTAGCAGTATTGAAAGGGTAGTAGGGATTAAAAATAAATTCCTACTACCCCCTAACAACGCCTAAGCCTTTAATATCGCCTTTGTTAACGTCTCTTCGAAGCAGGCGCGATTGACAACAAATTCTGCAAGCGAGCACGCCTTACCTAACCGTTGGGGACCACAGGCTTCGGATGCCGCGTGTCGATTCTGACGTTCAAGCTCGACACGACCGGCAGCAGTGGCCGCTTCCTGTAGGTTATAACTGAATACCACTTTGTTCTCTTCCACTTTTCCAATTTCCACATGAGCGCTCGCCAATACGGGAACGGTGAATGCAACTGCGATTGAAACTATTTGCCTCTTCATACTACTTTCTCCAAAAATTTGTTGTTTGGTGAAATAAGGTCAGGTGTGCACTCTTATTTATTAAAACGACGCCAATGGGAAAAGGTTACTCAAGATGTGAGATGATTTTTCCACCGCTGAATTGAGACCGAACTGTGCTGGTTCACGCTTGCGGTTTCTGAGAAGCATGTAGGCAGCGCGAGCGGCGGCTTACAGAAAATACTTTTAGCGGAAACAAAAAAAGGCGAACCGAAGTTCGCCTTTTTTTGAATTTCCAGCTGGATTAGATCCAGCCAGATTATTTTACAAGCTGTAGCGCAATGTTATCGAGTAGCGACGACCAAATGGATCGTAGGTAGACGGATAAATGTTGCCACTATTGTAGCCAGTTGCGCCAATATTGGAACCTACTTCATCAGGCTGACGGTCACCAATATTCAATATGCCCATAGTGAACTGAAACTCGTCAGTGATGTCGCCACGGACAGTCAGGTCAAAGTAGTTCGCTGCATCTATTGAACTGAACTGAGGCTGGAAAGTGCCAGTACCGGGTTCAACTTCCATCTCGGCTAGGTATCTCCACAGCAGTGAAACGTCAACATTGCGATCGAACACATTGCTCTGCAGAGTCAAACGCGAAGTCGCCATGAACTCAGGCTGGATGGACCCGCAGTTACCACTATAAAAGCCAGTACATTCACGATTGAGGCCATTGGGGCTAGACTGAAACAGAGACTCATCAGTCCAGTTAAGGCCACCGTTGTAGTTAAGCGTACCAATACCGTCGATGTCATAGCTGTAGTTAGCAGTAGCGTCGACACCAGTTGTTTCCAGCGTGCCTTGGTTAGTCAGAACTTGTGGGAGACCGAAGGTAGTCGCAACATTACCGAACAGGTTACCTGTTTCAGGGTTACGACCGATTCCAGTACATGCCGCAGACCCAGCAGTAGATCCCGAGATAGCTAGTGCACCCGTAGAAAAATTAGGTCCAAAGCAAGCCGAGAACAGATCATCACTCGTTGGGGTAGTAATCGCGTCTTCAACCGTGATGCTGTAGTAATCCAAGGTCAATGCTAGGCCAGGAATTGCTTCTGGCTGGAAAATCGCACCGATTGTCCAAGTCTCTGCTTCCTCAGCGGCTAGGTTCGGGTTACCACCAGAAGTGACGTTAACCTGACCCGCTGGGTCAACTACGATATTGCCGATAGTGTTACTCGGCGCACCCTGAGCCAGACAAATAGCAGCTAAGTCAGCGTTATTAGTTGGAGCGGCACCAGAACACGGATCAATAGAGAAGTTATCCAGACCAGTCACTTGTGGGTTAAACAGCTCAGAGATGTTTGGTGCGCGAGTTACCTTCTGTAAGTTACCACGGAACTGGAGACCTTCAATTGGCGACCAAGTACCACCGATCTTCCAAGTATCTTCAGTACCCGTTGTAGAGTAATCAGAAGTACGGAAGCCAAGCTGTAGCGTTAATTCTTCAGCCATTGCTACACCCTGCAATACAGGAATGTTGGCTTCGAAAAAGAATTCGGCAACGTCGTAGGTACCGAAGCGGTTAGGTGCAGCAGCGCCGTTACCCAGTACTTCACCAGGAGTTTGCGTTAGCAAGTCGTTGGTCAAGCCAGCCGCGTATTCACGGTACTCATAGCCGAATACACCAGAGATAGGCGCATCAACAGTAGGTAAGGAATATGGCAGGTCACCGCTTACGAAAGCCTGAAGCTGATCTAGCTCGCTGAATACACGACCACCGTTACCTACGTCAAGGAACGCACCGACTTCAGGAGTAATGCTGCCCAGAGGGCCCCAGAGGTTGATAGGAACACAACCGCTAGATGAATCAAGACACTCAGTAGTGCTAGTGGACTGAATAGACTGGGTCAGACGAGTACGTGTACCGTTTCCACCTTGTTGCTGGCGCAGATCAGATTCGCCTTTAGCGTAAAATATATCCCACGACAAATCGTCAGTGATATCTCCGCGAGCGCCAGTCTTGAACTGCCACATGCGAGTCGAACGTTCATTGGTACGAGGACCGAGCTCGACGAAACGACGTGCGTAGCCAATATTCACTTCTTGGTAAGCAGGGTCAGTCTGGCTAGTTGCACCAGCCGCAGCCGTACATGCAGCGTCGCCAATTTGCAGCGAGCCGCAGAGTTGGCCGAGAACCGTAGTTGGAATAAAAGGATTAGATAGCGGGGTCAATGCAGAGAAACCGAAGCTACCTGATGGCGCCAAATTAGTTGTATTAGTGCTCTGGGCAAACATCATCTCAGAGTACCACTCAATTTTGTCGGTAATCTGGTAGTTCGCACTGCCGAAAGTGCGGAACTGCTCTAGAGGGACCTGAAACAGGTTGAGCGGGTTGTAGTTGAATGTCTGATAAAAAGGCAGCAGCTCTGAACCGTCTCCAGATGCTTGCAGGAAGCCCCCGGTGTAACCAGGAACGACACTTGCTATGTCAGCGACCTCAGCACCCGGGATAACGAAGCGGGTTGGCACTGTTGTAGAGGAACCACCAGCGTTACCGCTGAATGAAGAGATGTTAAATTCACTAAAATCACGCTCGCCTTGTAACAGTGGCTTACGATCAGTGTAGCCGATGCTAACAACTGCGTTACCACGGTTGTCGGCGAAGTTACCACCAAGAGTCAAGTCGTAACGCTCCGATTCACCGCCGCCTTCGAAAGAATCGCTTTGAGAAATACGGAAGTCTAAGCCTTCAAAGTCTGTTTTAGTGCGAAAGTTGATCACACCAGAAATGGCGTCAGCACCGTACGCAGAACCAGCACCGCCGGTTAGCACGTCAACACGCTCAAGCAGGGCGACAGGGATGATGTCAAGGTTAGTACGTCCTTGAAGGCCGGCCGGCACAACTCGTGTACCGTTCATCAATGTGATGTTACGGTTGCTGCCGAGACCACGTAGGTTAACGAAAGTAGAACCGCCGTTACCGTTGTTCACTTGGGCACCGACGCTAGGAACCACACCTGGGATTTCCCGCAGAAATTCCTCGACAACGTTTACCTGGCGCAGCTCAATAGTGGCGGCGTCAACAGATGCAACCGGACTCGACTGGGTTAGGTTAGGGTTAGTAATACGCGAGCCGGTGATGGTGATTGAGTCGATCGTTTCGTCAGACTGGGCCGCGACGGTAGGCGCGTAAGCGCCAGCAGTCATCGCTACCGCCAGTGCAACGGCGTTTCGAAGGCTATAAATTTTTTGCATAGACGTAAGTATCCTATTCTTGAATGTTTTGCGTTCATTATAGATCCACTCAGTGTCGAGTCTGATCTAATCTCGTGCTTACTACCGGGCTTATAACTCGAAATACGGTGCTCAACCCAAGTACGTTGCCAGATCTGTACAACACTCCAGACCAAGTTTTATTCCCAATCGACCGCTTCGATTCTTAGTCGGGCCAATGCTGCGTGCCGACATGGTGCCTTGTATAATGAAAACTCAGACAAAATCGTGAAATTCCTTGCCCTGATTTTCTATTTTTGATTAAACAATTCATATCTTATGAATTTCGCTGCTTCATCCGAGCGCTCGGTCGGTGACCGTTCTAGCGGGCGGGAGTGTACACGTGTTTTGCAGCAAGAACTAGTCACAACTGTAACAATTTGCTAAACCTTGGGAACTTTCTGCCTCTTTTTGACTCTTCACTTTTCGGTTACTAATAATTTCCCATGAATAGGGGCTTATGGGAGATTTCCTTGGGTTTAAAGGCGATGGTTAGAGCTCAAACTATGGGCGCTTTAGCTAGTTCGACTAGGGAATCTCGTGATATTTCGCAGGTTAGCGCTAGAATCGACTGTCAGTGCTAGCTTCGCAAGAACAAATCTCCTGGCAACCCTGTCGCTTGGCTTTCTAGCCCTCAGTTTAAATGGGTGCTGCGATAAGTCCTTGCATCAATTGATTCAGCAGAATGGCCTACGCGCCTGCGAGGAGATCCCCATTACACAGCAGGCCAGCTGTAAGGCTCAGTACCAAAAGGTAATATGCTAACTAATACAGGCAGGCGTTGCGCACCTCTATCGCTATGAATATCGATGCGCAACGTAAAAGGAAGCAGTACTAGGCTACCCTAGAGGTAGCCTTCTTGAACTTGTAGCGATTAACAGGATTCATTAACTTGGCGAAGCCTTCGGTGAACCTCAATGGACTATCCAGTACAGCAAAACAGAGACAACCTTCTTCAGAGCGCGGCTGATGATTATGCTGCGCGTCTCGAATGATGAAGTCCGAAGTCTTGTACTCACCTAACTCATCCTCAAAACTGCCATCCAAAACCAGAGTTGATTCACTGCCCTGATGGGTATGCACAGGAACCTGACACCCGGGGGCCATGTAGATAAATTCACACAGAGTCTCATTGTCGAGAAATAATTGTGCCTCGCTAATACCGCCCGCCACCTTCTTCCATTTCAGTCCCTGCGATGCTGCCTTCGCTAGAACCTTAGGAAGCTTGATGCTGTGATTCAGTATATCGATGTCTACCTCAACCAGCGCCTCAATCTGCTCAGACTTTATCTGCGGCGACTTCACGATGCCCGCCACCATATTTGAGTAGTCAGCTTCGCTAGATTGATCAGATTGCAACGCACTGCCAGGATCAACCCAAGAGGATACCGCGAGAGCTTGCAGCTCTTTGGCTTTAGCGCTGCATGATTCACACAGTTCCATATGAGCTGATACGACTACGCTCTTTCCTGTAACTAGTTCGCCTTGAACAAACTGATTTAGTAACTCGGTGGATGGGTGCAGTTTTACTTCGGTATTCATCGTTTTCCTCTTTCTCTAATTTTTTCATCAACTCAGCAGCGCATGCTGCCATATAGGCACTACGAGGATTCGCTCACTCGTTGACCCCAATCAAATTTCGGAGCTTCGCCACACCCAGACGCAAACGCGATTTCAGAGTTCCCAAAGGAATCTGCAGATGCGCAGCCGCTTCTTCATGGGTCCGATCCTTAATGTATATTTGCTCAACCACTGCACGCTGCGGGTCAGAAAGCTGATCGAAATAGCCCTCGATCAGACTGAGTTCAACTTGCTGCCCACCTATGTCTTCGTGAACCATAGTGGGTTCAGCGACTAGACTCGAGCGGCCAAATATCGTCGGCGCTAATACAGTTGGGTTGACGTTTCTGCTTGCGCAACATATCGAAACAGCGGTTGCGACTGAGCGTAAATATCCAGCCCTTTGCCGAGCCCTTATCCAGGTCATAAAGCGGCGCTTTCTGCCAGACGTTCAACATGGATTCTTGGATGAGGTCGTTGGCCAGCTGTTCGTTACGTGTGATTTTCATACCCAATGCGAAAATCTTCTTCGCGAATCGCTTGAACAATTGATTGAACGCGTCGACATTCTGACAATTCCCAACTGCAGTAAGCAGGGCTTCATCAGATACATCCGAATCTTCGGCGTCTGGGTTTGGTGTGGAGGTATTCATTGAGGCAAGTCTAACAGCTAGAGCCACCTCATTGTTACCAACATCTTGTTTAACATAATTTCTACGCATAGAACCTACTACGTATTGGCTATAGGGGTAGATCACTGAAGATGTGATAAAAAGCTGTAATTCGGAAAAGACTCTTGATTTACCAAATAATTGACAGGTTCTACGAGCGAAATCGGCTATACGCTCATGTATGGCTTAAGCGCCTCGAGTCGATACTCGATTTCCGCGATCTGCTGCTCAGAGAAACTGTATTCCCCGCGGCGAGAGTTCGTGGTCTTGAATACACCGCGCTTGCGCAGCACATACAGCCTCACACCTGGAATCAAAGTATCGAGATTCTGAATCAACAATAGCTTACTGTAACATTCGCGGAGCTCAATATGACGGCCTTCGAGATGCAGCTGCCAGAGGCGTGCATAGACATCGCCGTACATGGTGCCGCCGGTCATCACCCCATCGGTGCCGATGCGCATCTCATAGAGCCACCCTCTTCCTAGAGTTGCACCGAAAACACTACGAATCGGATCTGGTTGGAATTCTTGCAACGCCAGCATGCGAGCATGCACATCGCCATATTCTTCCTTTATATAACCACACTGTGGAAAGTCACGGGCAAGTTGAACGAGAAAGTCGATTGGTAAGCTCAATCTCCGGTCCCCCACTGGTCTGCACGAAGATAGGCCTGGAGGTGATTTCGCAGAGCGCCGCATAGTAGGCGCGAATCTGCGCAAGCGAATCGGCCGAGGTCGGTGGAATAGCAATCATGCCATCGGGCTCGAGTGATTCAGCCACGCGCGCATACTCCAACATGCCTGCAGTGTCATCGGCTTGTACGCCAAGGGTTAGGGACATACTACGACCACGATTGGCCTCAGCAAGCACCTCAAACCCTCGAATTCGTTCTGCCTTTGTTAGATAGCGTTGTTCGCTAGAGTTTTGTGGCCAGACAATCCCCTGAACGCCGCACTGATCGCAGAAGGCGACTTCTTTGGTTAGATCCTCATAGTCCACATCGCCCGATTCAGTATAGGGCGTGCTGAGGATCATCAGCGCACCGTGCATTTTCTTGGAAGCGCTAGCAGCTAATAGGCTACCGAAGGGCAGAGAACTGGTGGCGGCCATGCCTGCTAGAAGCTGACGCCGAGTTAGAAGTGAATCTATATTTACTACCAATGGTGACTTTCACCCCCTATCTGATCTTTTTGTAGAGATTTAAGCTTTGGGCGCTGTTGAACTGAGGGTCTCTCCCCGCTATTCGTAGCGCCCATTTTTCCTTCCTCGCGCCATACGAAAGCCAGTATTGTTATGCTTTCTAGCATAAGACGCCACGCGCATCCACAGCTGGGAGAATTGTTTCCTTATGTGCACAATAATTGGTTAGAATCGAGACATCGATCGAATTTACTACCCAAAGAGGTAATTCCCATGAGCTGGCCAATAACAATAACAACGCCTTCGCAGTCTTTGCGCACACTTAGCCTAGTAACTCTTTCTGCTCTGTTGCTTAGCTGCAGCCCAGAGCCCGAGCCCACAGCCCCTGAAACACCCGATCCTGTGGCCGCTTTGGAACCGCGGGCAGAACAGGCCAATCCATCTCCCGAGGGCGAATGGGGATCCTTCGCCGCCGACAATGGCCAGTCGAAATATACCAGCCTAGATCAAATCGATGCCAGCAATGTAGAAGAGCTTGAAATCGTCTGGAGAAGGCCTGCACTAGATTCCTACTACTCCGCCATGAACCCAGCGCAGCGCTATACCTCCACCTGGACATCTGCACCGATAGTGAAGAATGGCATCGCCTACGTGCCAAACGGTGTAGGCCTAGTAGAGGCATTCAATCCTGGCACTGGCGAAACGATCTGGGTTCAAGAGCCCTACGGCGGGGTGGATGGACTGCCTGGCGCAAATACCAGAGGCGTCGCCTACTGGAGCGAAGGCAGCGACCGACGTATTCTGGTGCAACGCGGTGTCTATCTATACGCCCTAAATGCTGACACTGGTGAACCGATAGAGGGCTTCGGTGTCGATGGCCGCGCCAATCTGCAGCTGATGCCAGAGGGTTCCGAGCGATTTCGCTGGGGTGGCGTGCCGACTGTCGTGCGCGACATAGTCCTCATCGGACAATCCATGTCGGACACATTCTCTAACAAAGAAGCCTTCCGCGGCGATGTGCATGCCTTCGACGTACGCACCGGCGAATTGCGCTGGACTTACAACACCATTCCCCAGGAAGGGCAGTTCGGCACGGCTAGTTGGCAGGACCGATCCTGGTCCTACACCGGTCACTCTCCCGTCTGGGCTCTGTTCAGTGCAGATGCAGAGCTAGGCCTCGTGTATATGCCTATATCCTCATCAACCAATGACATGTATGGCGGCCATCGCATCGGCGACAATCTATTTAGCCAGTCTCTAGTGGCAGTTGATGTAGAGACCGGAGACCGGGTTTGGCACTACCAAACGGTTCATCATGGCCTTTGGGACTACGATCCGCCCGCCGCACCAATCTTGATGGATATCACCGTAGACGGCAAACCAGTAAAGGCGGTCACACAGCTCACCAAACAGGCCTTCGCGTTCGTTTTCAATCGTGAAACAGGCGAGCCTATCTGGGAGATAGAAGAGCGAGAAGTACCACAGTCCGACGTGCCCGGCGAAGTCACCTCGCTCACACAACCCTTCCCGACTCGACCTGCTCCTTTCGATCGTCAGGGGGCAACCGTTGATAACCTGATTGATTTTACGCCGGAGCTACGCGCAGAAGCGCTAGAGATTTTTAACAACTATGTGACCGGCCCTCTTTTCACGCCACCCTCTATCGCCAGCGATGGGCCAAATGGCACCATGGGAACGATCCAGCTGCCTGGCTCGCAAGGTGGAGCAGACGTTCAGGGCGCCGCCTTTGATCCAGAGACCGGATACTTGTACATCCCGTCAATAACCTCACCATTCGTTGCCGACATTTTACCTGGCGACCCAGAAGTTACGAATCTCAGCTATGTGAAAGGCTCGAGACGCTGGATAGCGGGGCCTCGCGGACTACCTCTATTTAAACCTCCCTATGGGCGCATTACGGCTATCGATATGAATACCGGCGACCATGTGTGGATGGTGCCGAATGGAAATGGGCCTACCGATCATCCTGATCTAGTGGATTTAGACTTAGGCCCTCTTGGGATGCCAGGGCGACCTACACCACTGCTTACCAAAACTTTGCTGTTCCTCGGCGAGGGACTCACCAACCAGCGACCTGGCGGCCGAATCCCTGTTGACATGCCTGTCGAGATTGCTACAAACAGCGGCGGCCCAATGTTCAGAGCCTACAACAAAGAGTCTGGTGACATTGTTTGGGAAATCGAATTAGAGGCTGGAACATCCGGGCCTCCAATCAGCTACTTACATGACGGTGAGCAGTACATACTCGTCGCGATTGGTGACCGAGAGTACAGCCCTGAGCTCGTCGCCTTTAAACTGCCATAAAAAAAGCTGACGCGTATTGCACGTCAGCTTCTTTAGCAGCTTCGAAAGTCTTATCTTCGAAAATCAGTCGGGCTGTTTGACTGTACGCAGATAAGGCTTGATAGTGTTAAAGCCTTCCGGAAACATTTCCTTCGCATCCTCATCGGATACTGAAGGAACGATTATCACATCATCCCCATCCTTCCAATTTACCGGCGTCGCCACCTTATGCTTTGCGGTTAACTGCATGGAATCAAGCACGCGCAGTATCTCGTCGAAGTTTCTCCCCGTGGTCATCGGATAGGTCAACATCAACTTGATCCTCTTGTCAGGGCCAACAACAAACACAGAGCGAACTGTCGCGTTCGTGGCCGCCGTGCGCCCATCCGAACCCCCCGGCTCATCAGCTGGCAACATATTATAGAGCTTGGCCACATTCAGATCGCTATCACCGATCATCGGGAAGTTCACCGCATGACCTTGGGTCTCTTCTATATCCTTAGACCAAGCCTCATGGTTATCCACCGGATCGACACTCAGCCCGATGATCTTGCAATTGCGCTTGGTAAACTCACCTTCTAGTCCAGCCATATAACCCAATTCGGTAGTGCACACTGGGGTAAAATCCTTAGGATGAGAGAACAGCACACCCCATTGATCCCCAAGCCATTCGTAGAAGTCGATTTCTCCTTGGGTAGTTTGTGCCCGAAAGTTTGGGGCAGCGTCGTTGATTCGTAATGACATGGCGGTCTCCTAGAGTTTCACTATTATTCGCTACGAGGTGATAAAACAATTCGTGCGAAGAGGTTTGAATACTGTGTGGCTTAAACTTACTGATCGAGCTGACGGACTAAAATAAAAATACTGGACGACTTATTTTGTGCACTCATAGACAAATGCCGGGGGCATATTTCGGAACGTGAAATCTAATTTCACGTTCTTAAAGATTGGTTTTAATTCTGCGTAGTTACTCAAACTGTACTGAAATTGCAAGAAGCGGCCGCCGTCTCGTAAATTCGATCTCGCTGATTCAAGAATTCTCTTGACGACTTCATTATCGATCAAAGCCAGGGGTAGACTGGAAACAATGTGATCTACTTCCTCTATAACAAGATCATCAAGTATGGTTCGAATAGACGAAGCACAGGCGTTGACCACACGTAGACGAGGATCTTGTAGCGCTTCTAACTGACCAACGAAATCACTGTTCACCTCGAAGCAAATCAAAACGCAGTCGGTATGCATTCGTTCCAAAATAGAACGTGTAACACATCCAGTGCCAGGGCCCAGCTCTATAATGCAGCGCGCCGATGTGAAATCTATAGGAGCAAGAAGTGTCTTAATCAAGACTTTAGAACTGGGCGTAATTGTCCCAGAAGTTTTAAAGCTCCTAATTAGATTCAGCGAATCACTAAATTTCAATCTTGCATTCATATTCTAAACCACTCGCCAATTTCGGCGCCGAGAAAAACGTACACGGCTACTAATGGTAATTCGCCCATTAATAATGCTGCAAGCATTTTCCTCAGCGGCATCTTGGCAACACCCGCAACATAGCAAACTGCATCAGTGGGCACTAAGGGAAAGAAAGACCAACCAACTACAAACCAAAACGCATTCTTATGTTGCATTTTGGTCTTCAAGTTCGCGATTTTTTCGGGGTATTTCTCTTCCAGCAACCTATCGTAGCCACCAAAAGAGGGGAAACTGTATACTAGGAATGCCCCGACCACAACTCCGGCAAGAGATATGGTAAACACCAAAAAAGGCCATTGCGGAAAGGAAATCGCTCCAGCTAGGATAAATGGCGTACACGGTATCAGCAATACCGCACGCGTTAGCGACATCAATACATAGATAGTAAGCGCCATCGAGCCCATCTGACTGAGCAATTGCGATATAGATTCCCGCGTCAGTAACTCTGGATAAATAACTATCATTCCTAGAATCCCAGCCACCGCGATGAGCCAGACGGTGTTGAGATGCTTGATCATAGGGATTCCAAAAAAAACTGACGAGAATGGCCTGCGCCTTTATCGAGGTGCGAGGAGTTTCGGGCCAAGGAGGCAGCGGCAGCTGATCTGAACATTATCTTCACTCTATTCGTTTAAGCAGGGCGTCACCTTATCACTGCGGGCAACTTGGTTCCACGTCCTGCTTATCTGCGCTACTATGCCTCTATGCTCCAACACCGATTCATAGATTCTGCTTTGAGAAACCCCGATAAGATTGCCTTTATCGATCGCAGCCTCGGCAGCAATGTTAGCTACTCTCGAGCGCTGCTCGCTTCGCTCATACTGGCCCGCCGATTCAAAAAACTAGAGAGAGGCCGCATTGGTGTTATGCTCCCAACTTCTTCGGCTGGTGGGCTAGCAGTAATCGCCGCATTGATGGCCGATCGCACGCCGGTAATGATCAACTACTCGACCGGCGCTGAGAAGAACTGCCTATACGCCCAGGAACAGTGCGACTTCCGAGTCATCGTTACGGCCAAGGCTCTGTTGGAAAAAATCGGCTGCAAAAAATTGCCCAACATGGTGCTCATCGAGGACATACTTGGAGCACTAGGAAAACTCGAAAAAACTCTCGCGTTTGTTAAGTCCAATCTCCCTATTAGTTTGCTAAAGCGAGCTGTCGGAAAATCGAACCCCGATTCACCCGCGGTGATTCTATTTACCAGCGGCAGCGAGAAAGAGCCGAAAGTTGTTCAGTTAACACAGCGCAATATTCTCTCTAATATCGATTCTTTCTCAGAGATGATGGATATCTATGAGATGGACAATCTACTTGCGGTCCTTCCCTATTTCCATGTTTTCGGCCTAACAATCAATCTTTGGACACCGTTGTGTCTCGGCATGACCTCTATCACCTATGCCAATCCACTTGAATTTAAGACAATCGCGAAGATTATTAGAGAGGATAAACCAGAACTTTTGGTAGGAACGCCGCTGTTTCTCGAAGGCTATGTTAAACAATCGAAGCCCGGAGATTTCGCCAGTATCAAGCTGGCAGTTTCAGGCGCAGATAGATGCCCTGATCATTTAAGAGCTCTGTATAAAGATAAGCACGACATCGAGATCATCGAAGGCTATGGCACAACGGAAACATCTCCAGTGATATCCGTCAATCCACGTGGTGCCAACAAGCCCGGCAGTATTGGGATTCCAATACCTGGAACAAGAATTAGAATTCAGAACCTGGACAGCGGTAAAGACTGCCCCACCGGCGAAACTGGCAAGATCCTTGTCAAGGGCGACGGAGTGATGCACGGTTATCTGAATGACTTAGAAGAATCTTCGTTGAAGCTTAAGTCGGGCTGGTACGACACTGGAGACTTAGGCTATCTGGATGAAGCTGGCTATCTTTGGCACAAGGGGCGACTAAAGCGCTTCGTAAAGATTGGCGGAGAGATGGTATCGCTAGTTATGGTCGAGGAGACCATGAATGAATTAACAGCACTCGAAGTTGAGTGCTGCGCCGTAGAGCTACCCGACGCCAAACGTGGATCGAAGATAGTCGCGGTAACGAATTCCGAAATAGATAAACAGGATCTCAATAAGCGCCTTTCAAAGGCTTTGCCCAACCTAGCTTTGCCTAAGAAGTACGTACACGTGCCCGAATTTCCAAGAATGGGCAGCGGTAAGACAGACTTTCGCACTCTTACTGAGATCGTGCGTGAGATGGACGAAAAAGACTAGCGCATTATCTGCGTTACAACCGAGACAAGACCAGCTAACACCATTAGCACCATCGGTATCCAGCCAACTATAAACCCTACGCCACGTTTCGTAGGATCCTTTACATAAGATACAAAGTATATGATTCGGCCAACAAGAAAGAATGCGCCTAGACCCGCCGCGTAAGCCGGATTGCCGAAGTAGGCAAAAACGAGTATGGCAGGAATGAAAACTATCAACTGTTCCAACGTATTCATATGTACACGATAGTAACGGTCAAAGACCTCATGACCGGCAATCGCCGGTGCCTTAATGTCGTATTTGCCTCTTGCCATACCGACTTTCAAGCTGAAAAACTGATATTCTACAATTGACAACAAGATTACTAATGCAACTAATTCCATGACTCTCCCCCACGCCGCGGATGCAGCGATCTATTTTTAAAATGTTTAACTACTCTTTATTCTAGTGTTGATCAAACGATCCAAATACTCAACCGAATCAGTACCGACTGATTTGCTCAAACTTGATATTCGGATGCAACTCTTTCAGCATAATACCATGTAGCCGTTCGCCGAAGTGATCAATGTATCCGAATAATATTGTCTGTATCGCAGTTTTTGGCCAATTCTGCGAGGGGGTCAAAGCCAGCTAGAAAATTGTCCGTATGGCACCTACGAATTTCCGTACCATAGAATAGGTCGAAGAAATCCACTTCACCAACTCCAGGCATCGTTAGGAACATGCGAGAAAAAAATCTTAGTATCCCCGCCAGCAAAATACCTCCATATCTTCAGAAGTGTAGTTCTCATTGCCAATCGGACTCTGCGAAGAGGGAAACAACAGCCCTGCTATCGAACCCAGCTGCCTTCGCGTGCTTTCAGCGGTATTAAAGAAGGTTTCCTGTCGCGCATTCATCTCTGTAGCGGCGATGGCCTGAGTCTGCTTCTCTGAGTGGAGGTTATTCCGCCGCAGTTCCTCATTATCTTCAGCTAATACAGACTGCTGAATGAAAAAGCCGACTCCCAGCCAGAGAAAGGCAAGAAACGCGAACGCTCCCTCTAAGAAGGTGCCCATCTCTTCAATAGGCAGATTGAGAAAGGAGCTCCAACCGACATTTCGCGCTATATAAATGGCAAGAAAGCAGAACCAGAAAAAGGTCAGGCTAATAGCAAACCAGATGCGCCAGTCTTTAGGGATATAGGATTTCATGCTGGCCTAGGGTAAAGGGCCAGACACTTCCTGCGTCCATTTAGTTGGCCCAGAAGCTGAGTTAGGGTTCGCTGCTTTTAGCGGAAATCTCAATGAGATTGTCCCTTATCAACGGGCCTTCTCCCACGACATGAATCGCGCCGTTTTGACATGAAATTCGATGAACTTGGCGTATAATATCCCCTCAATAAGATAGAGTGTCGAAACTAGCCTTAGATTTTCAGTCGTATTGCCCCAAGGGTATAGCCGCGATACCGGAATAGGATCATGACAACAAAGAAACAAGCGAAGTTTGATTTTGAGGTAGCTCTAGAAGAACTGGAGGAGCTGGTATCCTCTATGGAAGACGGCAAGCTTAGTCTCGAAGAGTCCTTACAGGCATTTGAGAGGGGTATTAAGCTAACTCGCGAGTGTCAGAACGCGCTCAAGAATGCCGAGCAGAAGGTACAGGTATTGCTGAACGAGAATGGCGATACCGAACAGTTAGATCTCGACGAAGTCGAAGAATAAGCCAAGCCGATGAGCACATCAAAACCCTTTCAGCTGGATGAATTTCTGCAGCAGTGCCGGCAGCGCGTCGACCAGCGTCTTGGAGCAGCACTCGAGTCCGAAATCGCCAGCGCCACACTTCTTGAGGCGATGCGCTATGCCTGCCTAAGTGGCGGTAAACGCATTCGCCCCGTTCTGGCATACGGTAGCGCGCTCGCTGTGGGTGGCGAACTAGCCGCTACAGACAATGCGGCAGCGTCTATCGAACTCATTCACAGCTATTCTCTGGTGCACGACGACCTTCCCGCGATGGATAATGATGACCTTCGCCGCGGCAAGCCGACTGTCCACAAAGCGTTCGACGAAGCTACGGCGATACTCGTCGGCGATGCGCTGCAGTCCCTGGCCTTTCAAATTTTAAGCGCGGACCCTATAGCTCAACAAAATGTGCTAGGAGCAAACAACCGCCTTGCCATGGTCCAGTTGCTGAGTCAGGCGGCTGGTGCCACGGGAATGGTCGGTGGCCAGAGCCTAGATTTCGAGGCGGCAGGGCTAGCACTCAACACCCAACAACTTGAGCAGATGCATAGCCTCAAGACCGGAGCCCTAATTCGCTGCGCCGTGATACTTGGTAGCCTGAGCTGTGAATCGACAAGCGACTCACAGATGACCGCATTGGCAGCCTATGCAGACAATATAGGGCTGGCATTTCAGATACAGGACGATATTCTTGATGTAGTCGGAGACACCTCGCAACTAGGCAAGCCGCAGGGCTCAGACAGAGACAAAAACAAACCCACGTATGTGTCAGTCTTGGGCCTAGATGAAGCAAAGGCCCTAGCCAACTCCCTTTCGGACAAGGCTATCGCCGCCCTGCAGAAATTTCCTGCCAGTGCAGACCCGCTGCGAGAACTAGCCACCTTTGTAGTGAGTAGATTGCATTGATCAGAGTATAATCGAAGATCCGGTGACAGTTCTTTAACCTACGCCGGTTTTCACCCCTCTAGGCTGTTAGCTGCAGACATTGCAGGCTTGTGAACTAACTAGAGGATATCTGGAGTTGATATACAGCTATGCTTAATGAAATACCCCTGTCCCGGCCCGACACACCATTACTGGACAAGGTAGACAATCCTGACGCCCTAAAACTGCTGGAGCTAGATCAACTGGCACAGTTGGCGGAAGAGCTGCGCGCGTTTCTTCTCTACTCAGTGGGTCAGACCGGCGGACATTTCGGTGCAGGACTCGGCGTTGTCGAGTTAACCATCGCGCTTCACTATGTATTCGATACGCCAAACGACAAGCTAGTCTGGGATGTCGGTCATCAGGCTTATCCACACAAGATTCTTACCGGTCGCAGAGACCAGATGTTGACCATGCGCCAGGCGGGCGGCCTTGCCGCGTTCCCTAATCGCGGCGAGAGCGAATATGACACCTTTGGTGTCGGTCACTCCAGTACGTCCATCAGTGCGGCATTAGGCATGGTGGTCGCCGCAAAAGTACAGGGCAAAGAGCGGCATAATATTGCGATTATAGGCGACGGCGCGATGACGGCGGGCATGGCCTTCGAAGCACTGAACCACGCTGGCCATCTCGATGACAATATTCTCGTTATTCTTAACGATAACAATATGTCTATCTCCAACAATGTCGGCGGGCTCTCCAGCTATTTTGCCCGCATGTGGGCAAGCAAACCTTATAACTTCATTCGCACCGGTAGCAAGCGCGTACTCTCCAAGATTCCTCCCGCATTGAAGGCAGCACACCGCGCAGAAGAATACATGAAAGGTATGGTGTCACCCGGCACCTTATTCGAAGAGATCGGATTCAACTACATCGGCCTAATAGACGGCCACAATACCAATGGGCTTGTCGATATACTGAGCAACATAAAAACCCTACGTGGTCCGCAACTGCTGCATATCGTTACGCAGAAGGGCAAGGGCTACCTCGAGTCCGAGAACGACCCATTCGGCATGCATGCACTGAGCAAGATGGACCCCGGCCCATCTCCTGCGAGCGAACCTTTAGAGCCTACTGAAGAAAGCGAAGTGCCGGCTCCCAAAAGCATATTCTCCCCGAGCTATTCGGAAGTCTTTGGTAATTGGCTGTGTGAAGTTGCTCAGGAAGATGAATTCATAGTAGCCATAACACCCGCCATGGGCGAAGGTTCCGGCATGCAAAAGTTCGCCGCACAATTCCCTGATCGCTTTCACGATGTAGCTATCGCCGAACAGCACGCCGTAACATTTGCGGCGGGAATGGCCACCGACGGACTTAAGCCTATCGTTGCCATCTACTCAACCTTCTTGCAGCGCGGCTACGATCAGTTGATACATGATGTTGCCTTACAAAATCTGAATGTGATGTTCGCCATCGACAGGGCCGGTCTCGTCGGTGAAGACGGACCCACCCACGCTGGTAGTTTTGATTTGAGTTATCTGCGCTGTATTCCAAACATGCTAGTGATGACCCCAAGCAACGAAGACGAAACCCATAAGCTATTATCGACGGGCTATCATTTCGATGGGCCGTCGGCTATTCGCTACCCGCGCGGCAAGGGGCCGAGCAAGGAAATTGAGACTGGACTAAACCCAGTTGAGATCGGAAAGGCTATGCTACGCAGGCGCGGTAGTTCGATTGCAATCCTTGCCTTTGGCAGCATGGTGACCCCTGCGCTGGAAGTGGCTGAAAAATTGAATGCGACAATAGTGGACATGCGTTTCGTCAAGCCGCTGGATGAGGAGACTATAGGTGATATGGCGGAGCAACATCAATTGCTGGTGACTATCGAAGAGAATTCTTTGATGGGCGGCGCAGGCTCTGCCGTGAACGAATTCCTGATCGCCTCTAACTACCAAATACCTGTTCTGAATCTCGGATTGCCGGATGCATTCTTGGAGCATGGAAAGGTGCCCCAAATGCTAGCCGAGGTAGGCCTTGATGCCGGAAGCATCAGCGCGGCCATCAAGAAGAAATTAAAAGACTGCAAGATTCAATTGGAAGCTGTCTAAGGCTCACTTAGTTCTGAGGCAGCACCCATCACCATCCCTGATCAGTTATCCATCTAACCTACACCGGAGTACAGCGTGTCGACTAGCGAAGAGAGAGCACAACGCCATAAGAAGGCTATGCAGCGCAAGAAGGAACACATAGATGGCCGCATTGCGGCGGCTACAATCGATAAGGGCCTGCTGGTGGTTCTCACCGGTAACGGTAAGGGCAAGAGCACCTCTGCTTTCGGCATGCTTGCACGCAGTGTTGGGCACGGACTCCGCTGCGGTGTGATTCAGTTTATAAAGGGCCAGTGGGAATGCGGAGAACAGATGCTGTTCGCCGACAATCCGTTGGTTGAATTTCAGGTAATGAATACGGGTTTCACTTGGGAGACTCAAGACCGCGACTCGGACATTGCCGCCGCCGAAAAAACGTGGGCACACGGCGCAGCAATGATGACAAATCCAGACTTTGATGTCGTAATTCTGGACGAGCTTACCTACATGCTTACCTATGGCTATCTCGATAAGGAGATGGTGCTATCCGCACTGGAGAACCGACCGCAAGGCCAGCACGTTGTTATAACTGGACGTAGCGCCGCCAAGGAACTTATAGAGCTGGCAGACACCGTGACCGAGCTAGGTGAAAATAAACATGCGTTCTACGACGGCGTAAAAGTTCAGAAAGGCATTGATTACTGATGACTACGAACCCAACGAAGTCATCAAAATGCCGACGTTGCGGGTCGTTCTCAAAACTTGGTTTGTCGTTTTTATTTGAGGGAAAATTCAACAATTTTCCTGTTCGATTTAGAAAATATTTTTCGCGTGAATTTTTGTTTGCATCTCTTATCATTAGTCAAACTGCTCAAGAAAACCTTTCAACAAGCTTACGGAAAAGACTTTCGCACATGTTGATGCTGACTACTCTTGTGGTTAGTCAGACAGTTTTATCAATTGAAGTGCGCGACGACGAAGGCTTGCTAGTGCAACTCGATAAGAGCGCTGAACGGATTATCAGCCTCGCCCCCTCACTCACCGAACTACTATATGCCGCTGGTGCGGGCGGTAAGCTGGTGGGTGTTGTGGAATACAGCGACTATCCCCAGGCCGCGAAAGCGCTACCAATCATCGGCCGGTACGATATGCTAGACATGGAAAAAATTCTGCAGCTGCAGCCCGACTTAGTCGTCGCCTGGCAGACAGGAAATCCGCGCGCCACTGTCAATCGACTCCGCGAGTTGGGTCTTACGGTCTACATCGCCGAGCCTAAAAGATTAGAGTCGATCCCCAATCATATTCGAAGACTGGCAACATTGGCAGGTACCGAAGCTATCGCGGAAAAGGTAATCGAGGGGTTTGACACTAAGCTGGCGACTCTTTCGGAGAACTATAGAACTAAGACGGCTGTTAGAACTTTCTACCAGGTATGGGATAGGCCGCTGATCAGTGCCGGTGGCAACGAACTGATCAATGACATTATCAAGTTGTGTGGCGGCGTTAATATATTCGCCGACATCGAACTGGTGGCGCCGAAGGTAAGTGTGGAGTCTGTATTGATTAGAAACCCGCAGGCGATCATAGCCAGCGGCATGGATATCGAACGCCCTGAATGGTTAGACGAATGGCTCAAGTGGGAGCAGCTTAGCGCCGTTAGCACCAGCTCGCTATTTTTCGTGCCACCAGAACTTCTGCAACGACATACCCCGCGAGCGCTGATCGGTGCAAAAAGCATGTGTGAACAATTAGATCAGACTAGAGCGAAACTAGTTAGTAACTAGTCCTTCATACTCCGCCGCATTGTGAAACAGCAGGCTCGCACTGGTTTTTCGATCGATGCCGCTTTGCTGGTTTCTCGACTCTTCCTCGGAGGTAGCACTGGCGTAAAGACCAACGCAGAGAGCTATCCGACTGAATGACGCAAAGGGTATATGCAACGGATAGCTGCGATTGAGCGGCATGCCCAACACGGTAGGTAGAACAACACGCAGCACACCGCCGTGCGTTACGACTAATACGTGACTGCCATCAGGAAGGTCGGCAAGTTCATTCCATGCTGCTAACACTCTGTCCCTGAATGAAAGAAAAGCCTCACCATTTGGTGGATGCAACTTGGACACATCCTTACGAAACTCTTTGAACTGCGGCCCCGCCTCTTTTTGCCAATCGCTAAGTAACATGCCATCCCAATCGCCATAATCTATTTCCTGCCACTGATCGGCAACCTGCAATTCGAGTGCAGTCAAGTCAGCAAGATGCTCGGCGAAAACTCGGCAGCGCTGTAATGGTGAGGAAATCAGGTGAGTCCAGCTCGGTGTCGAAGGAGTTACTTTTCGATCCGAGCAGAGCGCGACGGCTTTTTGCATCTGCGACCAACCCAATTCACTCAACGGATGGTCTACCCTGCCTCGAAGCACGTCACCACCGAGCGGTTCTCCATGCCGGAGAAAATCAATGGTGATCTGTTTTTTCGAGGAAGACACGTGCTAGGTAGGTTTTTTGTGGCCTAGTTTATCGAACTTAACGGCTAAGTAACTCTCGTTATGCGGATTGGCGCCGGTATGTATTGGAACGATCTCGGCAACATCGATGCCCATCTCAGTAAGAGCATCTACCTTCCTAGGATTATTCGTCATAATGCGCAGGCTCGAGATATCAAAGTGATCCAGCATGGGCTTGCAGATTTCATACCCTCGGCCATCTGGCTCGAAGCCTAGCTGCACATTGGCCTCTACCGTATCGGCCCCGGTATCTTGCAACGCATAGGCTTTGATCTTGTTTAGCAAACCGATGCCACGACCTTCTTGACGTAGATAGAGGATAATGCCGCGGCCTTCCTTTGCTACACTCTCCATCGCATACTGCAGCTGTGGCCCGCAATCGCAGCGTAGACTGAATAGACAGTCGCCGGTCAAACACTCGGAATGGATGCGGCACAGTGCCGGCTGATCCGAACTTAGATCACCGAAGGCCAAAGCCACATGTTCTTTGCCATCAGACTGGTCTTCGAAGCCATGGATTGTGAATTGCCCCCACTGAGTGGGCAAAGTTGCCGATGCTACAAATGAAACTGTCAAAAAACTTTCCTCTAATTCCGTCAAACCTTAGCCTACTAGCGCAAC